>PIVT01000058.1 GCA_003353845.1 Pseudomonadota bacterium
TTGGTGTTGAACCTCTACCTCATCGTCAACCTTGTTGTGGTCACCTACCTGGTTTATATGGGGTACGAGGGCAAGAAGTATAATTCTGCTTTTGTGTTGCCCATCGTATTCTTGTCGATTCCCCTGGCGATTTGTATTCACACGGTTACAGCCTTTCTGTTCGTCGGGTTACCGGCGCGGCCTTTCTGGAATACGGCCATTTTGGCACCTCGCTTTATTGCCAGTGCGTTTTGCTCAGGTCCTTCCTTGCTCTTGCTGATCTTCTTGTTGCTCAGGCGTCTTAAGCAGTTTTCGATTTCAGATAAAGCTGTGTTCAAGATCGGTGAGTTGCTCGCCTACGCCATGGCCGTCAATCTGTTCTTGTTGGGAGCAGAGGTGTTCAAGGAGTTTTACTTTGCGACCCATCACACGGTTCATGCGGAGTTCCAGTGGTTCGGAATTCATGGACACATCAGTGTCGCCATCTATACCTGGATTGCCTTGGCCTGTAATTTCTTTGCCTTTATCATCTTCGTCGTACCTTTGTTGAGAAACCAGATACCCATGCTCTCGGTGGGTTGTACTTTAGCTTTCATGGGTGTCTTCATCGAAAAGGGCATGGGCCTGTTATTGCCCGGAATGACGCCGGACACCCTGGGCGAGGTGTACATCTACAACCCGAGCGTAACAGAGCTTTCCGTGGGGCTGGGGGTGTGGGGCGTCGGAGCACTGGTCTACACCTTGATGCTCAAAGTCGTGTTGGCCATTAATAACGGAAGTTTTCGAGCACGCGCCAGACATCACGCCAGCATCATGTAGCTAGCCTGTGGCCTCAGTATCGAGCAGCACGCAAGCGGGGTCGGAAGCCCAGTGGTCTCCATGTTCGGCCAGGGCGCGTTCTCTGTGAGAGCCCCGGCATAAATCGATGTAGCGACAAGTGCTGCAGCGTCCGGTGAGCTTGGTTGCGCGTTGGGCCAGGTCTTGTCGGAAGGGGTTGGCCAAAATTTCCGCGACGGTTTCGTGGCGCACATTCCCCAGTGTCTGTTGGCGCCAGAATTGATCCGGGTGGACATTTCCCTTGTGGGTGATGTTGAGGATCTTTTCACCCGCAGAGTTGCCTCCGCGTTCGCGCAGGAGCTTTTCCACAGGCAGGGCGGCGTCGGCTCCGAAGCGCTCTTGGATCCAGCGCAATAAAAACGGGCCATCGGAGTCATTGGAGCCCGTCACGATTCGAGTGGGGGAATTTGCGTTTAACAGCTGCTCAGCCGACTCAAACAGGTCCCCCAGCAGAGAGCGTGTCTTGTCGCGTCCCAGGTCCTCGTTGGACATTTTGAAGCCACGACCGGAGTACAGGAGGTGCGATACATAAAAACGATCTGCAGAGACCTCTTGAGCGGCCTTCAGCATGGGATTTAAGTGGTCGGCATTGCGAGCCGTGAGGGTGATGCGCAAGCCCGTGCGCATCCCAGCTTGCTTGGAGTTTTGCAGGCCGCGCAGCGCAAGGTCGTGGCCGCCTTCCAATCCGCGGTAGGCATCGTTAAAGGAAGGCAGGCCGTCAATGCTGATCCCGACGTAGCCAATCCCTGCCTTGGCGAGTTCGGCAGCCTTGGACTCGGTGATAAAAACACCATTGGTCGAGAGCTGTGGGAAAAGTCCACGGCTCTTGGCGTGCTGGATGAGCTCCAATAAGTCCGGACGGAGCAGCGGCTCTCCCCCGCTGAAAATGACGACCTTGATTCCGTTATCCGCCAGATCGTCGATGAGCCGCAATCCTTCCTCTGTCGACAGATCTTTGGCAGAGGGCGCCTTGGTGGCGACGGCGTAGCAATGGGGGCACGTCATATTACAGTGCCCGCAGACGTTCCAGATAATGACCGGACTGGCGGTACCCACAGCGGAAAAACGCTGCGGCGCGTTGTTGCTGACGTCGTTTCCGTCTTTTTTCGTCGTCACAATTTCTAGCAGGTCGCTTACCGGCAGCATGCGCTATTCCTATGCGGAGATGATGTGATTACTGGATTGAACGAGGACGAGTTTACATGAAGCCTAGATTCACCGCGCCTTTCGCCCAGCCTTCTTTGGGTCCCCAGCTGGCGCATTTTGTCGCACCTGTTCTACTGGTTCTTTTATTGGGATGTGGGGTACACGAAGAAGCGTCTCAACCGACTCAGACGTCTGAAACACCTCAGGCGGCCGAGACGTCTCAATCCGCTGAGACGCCGGAAGTTCTTCAAGCACTTCAGACGGCAGAGCCGATGGATTCTGAACGCAAGCCCATGAATGCCGAAGCGGTGTTTGTCGGCCAATGTGCGGGCTGTCACGGGGCGGAGCGCTACGGGGGCTATGCCCCCCCCTTAATCCCGCAGGCCTTGTCTCGTAAAAAGGACGATGAGCTGGTCCAGACGATCTTAGAGGGGCGCCCCAATACCCAAATGGCTCCCTTCAACCCCATCATGCAGGAAGCAGACGTCAGAGACATGGTGGCGTATTTGCGGACCGAGGTTGGAGAGATCACCTGGGGCATCGATCAGATCCGAGAAAGTTGGCGTGAGATTCCGCCCCCACAGGCCACAGAAGGGCTAGAGGATCTAACTGAAGCACCAGTGGAAATCCCAGCTGAAGTACTGGCAGCAAGAAAGAACTTTGTGCGGGAGGATGTGATTCTGGTAGTCGAGCGTGGAACGAGCAGCATCTCCATGTTGAACGGTGAAAGCTTGATGGAGGTGGACCGCTTTGAGGTGGGCCGCATTCACGGGGGGCCAAAGTTTGATCGGGACTACAAACGTATTTTTGCCGTAACACGTGACGGGACCGTGGTCGGGTACGATCTCGAAAACCAAAAATTACTTACCAAGGTGAAAGCGGGCGTGAACACGCGCAATGTGGCGGTGTCCCCCGACGCCGAGTTCGTCGCGGTGGCCAGTCAACTGCCGGAACAGCTTGTGATCTTCGATGGGAAACTCAACCCGCTGAAGTTGATTCCTTTGGAGGGGCAGCCCAGCGCTGTGTATCACATCCCGGGTGAAAAAGGGTTCATGCTTACGCTGCGCGATAATCCCAAACTCATCACCGTGCGCACTCCTGAACTGACGGTGGAAGAGACGGCTCTTCCGGAGAATTTTGAAGACTTCATGTTTGTGCCGGGGAGGCGCGAATTGCTGGCCAGCTCGCGCAAAGGAAGTCATATCATGCGCTATGACCTGGACGAGAAGCGTGTGGTGGGCAGTTTGGAAACAGAGGCCCTCCCGCACTTGTTCTCGGCTTGCTTCTTTGATTACGAGGGCAAGCTGTATGCGGCCTTGAATCATATCGGTGCACCGAAACTGACGATCTTGGATATCGACAACTTCCGTATTGTGAAAGAAATCCCCTTGGAAGGATCCGGCTTTTTCGCACGCACGCACAGGGGGAGCCCATATATTTGGGTGGATACCAATACCGAGAAGATTCAGCTGGTGGACAAGAAGACCCTGAGCTTGCTTCCGGAGTCTCTGGTTCCCGAGGCGGGAAAAAAAGCCATGCATGTGGAGTTTGACACCAAGGGGTCGAGGGCCTTTGTG
This sequence comes from Pseudomonadota bacterium, assembly GCA_003353845.1. Taxonomy (GTDB): domain Bacteria; phylum Myxococcota_A; class UBA9160; order UBA9160; family JADFDR01; genus GLO-12. The sequence continues at coordinate 3,540 of PIVT01000058.1, forward strand.
AGCGTGTGGGATCAAGACGGCTGGGTGGTGGTGTATGACGCCGAGAGCTTGGAAGAGAAAGTCCGCCTTCCTTATAAGATGCCGATCGGAAAGTATAACGCCTATAATAAGACCCGATTCTTTCATTGATTCGAAAAACCCTGGAGCCATCAAGCTCAGGGTGAAAGGTGAAAGGTAAAAGAAGACGGAGGGAGAATGTGATGCCAAGCGATTTCCAGTCGCGGCGATTACAGAAGACTTCGGGTTCTCGGATCGCAACCGTGTTGGGGTTGAGCCTTGTCCTTGGCTGCCTGACTTTCACGCCCACCCAGGGCGTGGGCCAGACTGCCCGAGAAGATGTTCCGCAAGAATACATTGAGATGGAAAACCCGACTCCGCCCCTCAGCGAAAAGGATGTGAGTTACCTGGCTCGAAAGTACAAAGCCAGTTGTGTGCGTTGTCATGGTGTCGATGGCGCGGGGGGTGATGAGAAGCAGCAGCTGAAGGAATACCCTCCTCGTGATTTTACTGACACCGCGTTTATGAAAACCCGGAGCGACGGCCAACTGTTTTATCAAATTCTTATGGGAGGTGGCGAACGGTCGGCCATGCCGGCCATGGGGCCCGGTTCCGACGCGGGTTGGCCCGAGGAACGAATCTGGAAGATGGTTCGTTATGTGAGACGATTCGCCGAGACTGACCCGGAATAAAACCGAGCCAGGTCAAACTGGCCAAGAAAGTAATCAGCGTCCGGGCGGATTGTACGAAAGCTTGCGTTGCAAGGTCCGCCGATGCATTCCCAGCGCGCGAGCGGCGCGAGAAATATTATTGTCACAGTCGGATAGGACACGTTGAATGTGTTCCCACTCCACCCGCCCCAAGGTGGGGCTGCAATCTTCATCATCGAATTCATAAGGTACTTGGTCGAGGTCGGAAGAGCCGTTTTCAGAAGGAGCCTTCGTCTTGGATTCCTCTTGAAGACCCAGGGCGACCAGAATCTGGTCTGTGTCAGCTGGTTTGGTGAGGTATCCGCGCGCTCCCTTGCGAACAGCTTCCAATGCATTGGCGATGCTGCCAAATCCAGTGAGCAATAAAACTTCTGTCTGGGGGCTGGTTCTCTTTACAGTTTCGACGACGTCGAGCCCGCTATGCTCAGGCATGCGAAGATCGGTGACGACATACTCGGGGTGGAAGCTGCGCATCTTGTCCATGGCGGTGTTGTATCCGTCTGCTGATTCAGCATCGTACCCACGCCTGCTAAGGGCGCTGACCAAGCGTGTACGGATCGCTTCGTCATCATCGACAACCAGAATTCGGGACTTTTTTTCAGCAAGCGACATCGTCTTTCTCCAAGGGGACGTCGAATTATCAACCATCGAGATTTCTCATCTATTCTCATCTATTGGGATGACAGATTAGATTTCCAATCATAGATCAGAGGGATGCCTTTCTCCCGGCAAACCCTAGATAATGGACGTGGCAAGATGCCGCGGGGAAATTGGCTTGCAGAGCTTCCCCGCCAGTGTGAGGTGCGTCAGATTGCCACATTGTTTGGATCTAAGGGGATTAGTAATTCATGCCTTGTCAAAGTCGAAACAGGATCGACTTCGTCCAATTATCTATAAGGGATAATCATAATGACTGTGCTTAGAAAAATTTATGTGTTTAGTGCTGCGCTACTTACCGCGGGGCTATTTGCTGGTGGCGCTTCCGCGGCTGCTCCGTCGGAACTCGATACGCTACTGGAGGCTCTCAAGTCAGGTAAGCCAAAACTAGATATCCGTTTGCGTTATGAACGAGCTGATATGGATGCCAGAGACAAGGTTGGCCGAGCTGCGACAATTCGTACGCGCTTGGGATATGGGACTGCCGATTACCGCGGTTTCACGGCCTATGTCGAAATGGAAAATGTGACTGCTGAGGATCACGGTAACTACTGGGATACAGTTAGAACTGATAATGGCCGAGGGATTGTCGCAGATCCCGACGGTACTGAGGTCAATCAAGTCTTCCTCAAATACACTGCACCCGAAAGTTCCCCAGTTCCAGGAGACGTGATCTTTGGTCGACAGCGCATCATCTGGGACGACGCTCGCTTCATCGGCAATGTGGGATGGCGCCAGGACGAGCAGACCTATGATGCTTGGTTGGCACAGAGCGGCTTTGGTGTGGACGGTTTGAAGATCAAAGTTGCTTACCTCAATAACATCCGCCGAATTTTCTCCGATGATAAAGACGCAGATTCGAGTTCTCCGATTGTGAATATTTCTTATCAGGTTATTCCGGAATTGAATGTCACTGGATTTGGCTATTTTCTTGATTTAGAGGATGGCTTGGCAGGTCAGGCATCGGATACCTACGGCTTGCGTCTCAACGGTAAGTGGGCAGCTGATGACAATATCACTTTGGGCTACCAGGCTTCTTGGGCTACCCAGGACGAAGGTGATCAAAGTGGTGGCGCGAGCTACGACGCCGACTATTGGATGGTTGATGGAAGCTTTGGTTGGAAAGACATCGGTACCATTGGTGCCGGCTATGAGAAGTTCGAAGACGATGGACAGGTGTTCCACACCCCATTGGCCACAGCTCATAAATTCAATGGCTGGGCCGACGTCTTCCTGGGTAACGGCGGAAACTCCGCTGCCCAAGGTGGTGTCGGTGGTTTGGAAGACATCTACGTCTACATCGCTCCTGCGCTTCCTTGTGGTCTCAAGGGCAAGGTCGTCTACCATCAGTTCGAGAGTGAGACAGGTAGTGCCGACTACGGCGATGAGTGGGATGCTGTGCTGAGCAAGGCCCTCAACAAGAATTGGACGGTACTCGTGAAGTACGCAGATTATGATGCCGACAGTGATTCCAATAACCCTGGAGCGTACGCCGAGGATGTTGAGCGAATCTGGTTCCAGGTAGGATTCAAGTTCTAACCCAGGTTCATTAAAAGCTGTTAGTCGCCCCCGGCCCTCCCCTTCAAATGCTAACGAAGAGGGCCGGGGGTCTCTTTTTGCCCGAGGTCGTTTTACGCGACTCGGATGATGTGACCCGGATGAAGACCAAGACTATTGGCTACCGACACCTTCTTGCATTTGTCGGATTTGGTCGAATTGAGAACTCTCAAAGACTTCTACTGTAATTTCTTCCAGTAAAAGAGTCCGGCCTCCCTGCTCCAATTGGAAGAGGCGTGCGTCGCTGGGTTTTGCGAAGCTGACATAAGTAATTCCCATGGCACCTAGTTTCTTGCTGCCAATCACAAAGATGGCATCCCGGGCCAGAATCCAGCGGTCTGGATAGCTACCCCATTCAACCCCCCCGAAGTCCTGCACGTAAAACGCGTGAATCCGATTGCGCTGAATGGGATTGGTCCAAAACTCAAAGGCCTCGCGTGCTTCGCAAAAGAAACTTCGTTCTCCATTCTCCCAGAGAATCTGGGCCTTGGGGCCGTCGAACTCCATGAGCATCATGCCGTCGGAAGCGCAGGTTACATCTTGTGTGAGATTGACGGGCTCGGCCGGTGCTTGGTTCTTGGCCCCCTCGCAACTCAGGGAAAGCGAGACAGACAGTGCCAACACACCCATGGACAGTGGTTTCAGCATGGAGGGTGGAAAGGGAAGACGATTCAAGATTGATGTCCTCGTAAATGGAAAGGCTTGATCAGGCTGAGCGACAGTGGCGCTGCGGTCCAAAGAACAAGAGATAAAACAGAAAGATTCCGACTGAGGAGATCCTTTCCCAGACCGAAAATCTGCTCGGCATCTCCCGGCAGAAGGGTGGTAATCGCGGCGATGCGAAACATTCCCACCGGGTTGAAGAGCATCATGGATTGGATCATGCGGTCAGGAATGTCGCCTTCCGTCAGCACCAGAAGCGCGATAGTGCCGAGATCGAGAAGGAAGACAAAGGCGATCCAAAGAACGATGCAAGAGGCGATGACCGTGGTCCGATCGCGTGAAAGTGTCGAAAGTAAAAGGCCAAGAGAATTGAATACGATGCCGAGCAAGAGGGACAGTCCGGTTAACTGGCCAATGGCCAGCCAGGAAAGCCCTACCTGGTGCAAGAAGAAGGAGGCACTCCCCATGCCCAGGAGCAAGGCCAGGGCAAAAATTCCGCTATAGCCCAACCACTTTCCCAGCAGGATGTCGCGGTAGCTGAGTGGGTAGGCCAACAGTAGATCAAAGGTCCCCAGTTCGCGCTCTGCCAGAACGCCTCCGTAAGAGAGGATGAAGGCCAGTAGCGGAACCAGGTACATTTGAAGATGAATCAGTGAGAGTACGGTGGCGCGTGTATCGATTTCCCCGTCGCTCCCGACAAAGGAAAACCCGATCTTTGCCAGCCCCAGGCTGAGCAAGAAGAAGAGCAGGGCTGCAATGGGAAGCCACAAATTTTGCAGGTGACTTTGCGCCTCTTTCTTCGCGATGGTCGAGATGGCAACCCAGTGCATTAGGATTCCTCTGTCAATAAGTCAGCCAACTCGCTGCCTTCGATGCGTAGGTTGGTCAGTTGCAGCCCCGAAGCCTTGGCTGTTGAGATCAACTCTCCAATTTCCCTGGCGTCAAGTGAGCCGGTCAAAGAGTCCGAGTCCAATGGATGCAAGTGGCGCTCCGGGCAGGGAGGCCAGTCCAGTGACGAAAGATCAAAGGTTCCATCAAACTGAATCCAAACCCGTTTGCGGCTGCTGGACACCTGGCGGAGGATGCTTTCCAAGCTGCCTTCGCGTTGAATGACGCCATCACTGAGCAAGGCCACTCGATCCACTTGTCCTTGGATTTCGCCCAAGAGGTGAGTGGTGAGAATGACAATGACTCCTTCGTCGGCGAGTTCGCGAATGGTCTGATAAAAAATGGTAACCCCGCTGGCGTCAAAGCCATTGGAGGGTTCGTCAAAAACAACGACTTGGGGGCGTCCGAGAATGGCCTGGGCCAGGTTCAAGCGTTGCTTCATTCCTTTTGAAAACGTGCGAATCCGTTGGTTTTTGTAAGCGCCGAGCCCGACACGTTCCAAGATGGGGTCGAGGTCTGTGTCGTTTACGCCTTTGAGCTTGGCGAAGAAGGAGAGGGCGTCGCGGGCTTTCATCTCTGGATACAGTTGCAGCGATTCGGGCATGAACCCCATGGAGCGCTTGTAGCTCTCCAAGGCTTCGCCTGTTTTGATTTCTGAGCCCAGGCGTAGGGTGCCTGACGCAACGGGGTGTATGCCGACCAGAAGTTTCAGCAGTGTGGTTTTCCCGCTGCCGTTGTTCCCGAGCAGGGCTGTGATCTGTCCGGGCGGAAAGGATGCTGTAACTCCCCGCAATATGGGAGAATTTTTCCGATACTCGAAATGGATATCGCTGAGTTCCAATGCAGGTGATGCGGCAGGCGATGCGGCAGGTGATGAAGCAGGTGAGGTCATGATGTGGTCGGTCTCATTAAGGGGTACTCATCAATAATGACGGGGCCACTGATGACAGGAAATTGGTTTTCAATCTTTCGAAGCAGTTGCATGGCAGGCGTACCTAAAATGGATCTTAGAACCGGAAAGGAGTGGGTGAGCTTATCCGAAATTTGCGTGACGAGAAAACGGGTGTCACCGATTCCGTCGTGGTCGCGATCCCACCCGGCGTAGTGAGACCAGTAGTTTCCGCGGCCATCCGCATTCCACTGGATGGTTTTTCGATCCAGGAACCGCACCTGCAGGTGGTTGTCGATGAAATTATTATCAAAGACCTGGTTGTCTTTGCTTCCAGTGGTGACGTGCGCCGCGACCCCATTGCGCTCAAAGGTATTGCCGTTGATGGTATTGAAGAAACTGCCGCCGAGGAAGATCCCGTCATGGTTGCGTAATGAACGGTTGCCATCGATGGCGCTGTACAAGACATCGCGAAACAAGAGGCCGTGATCCGAATTGCCTTCAAAGTGATTGGCACGAACGACCAACTCCTTGGAGTACATAATGGCTGCACCCACCTGAGAATTTAGAGTGGTATTGCCAATGACCTGGCAGCGATGACTGTACATGTAGTGAATGCCGAAGCGCGTTTGATCCATGTGATTGCCTTCAAGGATCACATTCTCAGAATTCGAAATATACAGGCCGTCCCGCCCTTGTAGAATACGGTTTCCCCGCACCTGCGTTTCGGTGGTGTTAAAGAGGTGAATCCCGTTGCCGCGATCCGAGAGGATGGGCTTGGTGGTGCCTTGGATGGAGTTGCCTTCAATCAGCGCATGCGAGGCTTCGTGAATCCAGATGCCAAAGGTGCATTCTCGCAATTGATTGTCGGCGATACGCACATGATGAGCTGTGGGTTCGACAAAAACACAAGAGTCTTTGTCACTGATATTCGTTCCGCTATGGCGCAAACTCAGCTGCCTGATTTCCACCTCTTCTGCGAAGACGCGCAGCACACTTCCCACGCCCTCGGAACTCAACACGGCAGGCGCGTCAGGGTCTTCGCCCGTGAGTTGAAGCGATTGACGAATTTCAAAGTTCCCACGGTACTCGCCGCCACTCAACAAAATAGTGTCACCGGCCGCGGCGCTCTTCAAAACCGAGTGCAAGGCCTCGGCATCCCCCGCAGCGACGCGATGGGTTTCGGCGCGCGCTTCCGCTCCCAGGCCAAGCCCCACGCCCATGAGCGCGACGCCCGACAGGGTCACGAAAAGCGCGCGCAAGGTTGTTTTGGAGGGACGTGAGTTACTCATGTACTTCGTATTTGTCCCAGATTTCCTGCTTTATCAAGGGGGGGCAGCGTTTTGGGTCCTGCATGCTGTTCATGCACTCCAGGCAGCCTAGACATTCGGCGGGATCGATCTGACCTTTTTTGTCGATGGCCTTGGGTCCGCAGCCCTTGGCGCACACCTGGCACTGGTTGCAGAAATTGCGGCGCGGGATGCGCAGCATGGGAAATCGAGAAAACAGCGCCAGGGAGGCACCCAGCGGGCACAGAAAGCGGCAGAAGAAACGCTCAGTGAGGAGGCCCAATACGATCAGCAGCCACCAATAGGCCACGAAGCCTGCGGAGCGGTTGAACACGCCCACATTCCAGGTGGTTTTAAAGGGTTCGATCTCCGCCATTTTTTCGGCCAGCCCGATGGAGAAGAGGGCGGTGGAGAATAAGACGAGAAAAATGACATAGCGCATGGGCCGCAGCCATTTCATCACGTGGTCGGGGGGCTCAATGCTTTTTCGGAAGGGCGTGATGGCAATTCGCACTTTGAAGAGCAACTCCTGAATGGCGCCATAAGGGCAAAGCCATCCGCAGAAAAGCGATCTCCCCCAAATCAGCGTGGTGATGAAGATGAGAATCCAGCCTGTGCTCAGGTAGGGATCGGTGAAGAAGGTGCTCCAATTGCCATTGCGGAAGATGAGATCAAAGATGGTGAAAACGTTCACCACCGACGGTTGGCTGCGGAAATAAAACCCCAGGACCAGAATACTGGTGACGAGGACGCTGTTGTGAAGTGCGTTCAAGAGTTTCTTATTGTCGGCAATTTTCTTTCGGAAACTAAAGACGCTGATAACAAAGAGCCAAAGCGCGATGTAGCCGGCGATGGACAAACTCTTGTCGCGCCAGACTTGCTCAACCAGGGACATTCGGCGAAGCATGAGTTCGTCCGGGAACTGGAATTCATGGCGAAAGGTTTGAAATTCCTTGGAGAGTGCCGTCTCACCCGTGAGCCGACTGGCCAGAAACACCATGTCCCAGGCGTTGGTTCGGTCGTAGTTGCCGTCGCGAACAATGAAGATGCCTTTTTCTTTAAACTTGGGCGCGTCCTCGGCTTCAACGGAATAGAGATTTTCGTAGTCGAGATCGTGGAAAGAGAAGCTGTTGAGCCCTTGCTCTAAGTGGAATCGATCATAAATCCCGCCGCGCACAAAACCGGAACCCTTGAAGCTAGACGAGCCGCGGCCGGCGATCATGAGTGCGGACTCACCGGGCTTGAGTTTGCCCATGAGCCAGTTGTAAGTGCTGTCGCCCAAGAGGTTTCGGCCAATCATGGGGTGGACGAGGTCGGCCCAGTACAAGTCGAGCCAGGGCTCATCGCTCGGGGGCAGGCCCATCTCTTGTTGGCTGATATAAAGATTTCCAATGGCACCCATGTCCAGCAGCGCTTGCCAGCTCTTGGGTTCGTAGGCATCCGTGAGTTCGGCTTCGGTGAGTGCACTGCCTTCGAGAATCTCCAGGGCCACTGCGACCTGGCGAGCGGCCGTAAGCAAGGTTTGATCGGCGACCAAGGCGGTTACCGTCGCACCGGTAATCATATCCACGTTGACATAGCCGGGTTCCGGGTCACCCACTTTGACCTTGTCGCGAATGTTCTTTCCTTCGTAGAACTCGATGAAGTCGATGAGCTTGGTTTCTGGAATGCCTACCAGCAGAATGGGTTCGGCATGGGAGATCAAGCGAGAGGTTTGGATGAAACCCTCGTTGTCGATTTCGATGAGAATTCGAATGGGTTTGCCTGAATACGCAGGAATGTCGATGATGTCCGAGGAGAGCAGCGCCGTGGTCAGTGGGGTTTTGTCGGCCATGCGCTGAGCCATGGAGAGCTCGCCTTCACTGCGCATCTGCCAGCGCTGGCCCTCTTGTAAGGGGACAGAACAATCGTAGGGTGGGCAGGACAGCTGCCCGTCTTGAACTCGCAGAGAGGTGGGCACGTCCATGGCTAGAGAGACAGCGGGAACCAGCAGCAGACTGACCCAGAGTGTCGTCATGCAGAAGAGGAGGTATTTAAAAAGTCTTTTCTTTTCTTTCACTGCGGTATCAGCCTTCGTGCTCTTTCTTGGTCAAAATCTTGGTGCCAGTTCTGGTGCGGGTCTGTCGGGATAACTCTTTGGCTGGAGAGATTAAAAAAGGGCAACCCCTTGTCCGTGGCCGGATTCAAGGCTGCCCCTTTTCAACACGCTGGCCTCTCGGGCCAAGCGGGTGTTGCTAAGTCACGATGAATCGTCCGCGCATCTCTAGATGAAGTGCGTGACAGAACCACGGGCAGTAGTACCAGAATAGCCCTTTCTGATCCGCTGTGAAGGTGACCGAAACGGTCTCCTGCGGGGCGATCCCAACGTTGAGGTCGTGGTGGCTCAGGCAGAAACCATGGCAGAGGTCCTCGACCATATCGATGTTGGTGATCACAATGGTCACCTCATCGCCTACTTTGGCATCAATCCGGGGAAAGCCAAAGGCGGGTGCCATACTGGTCATGAAGACCGTTACCTTATTTCCCTCTCGGAATATCTTGTTCTCCTTACCCAAGTTGACGCCGTGCTTGGCGGCCAGTTTCCGCTCGAACTCGAACTTGCGATCGGCCGGATCCCAGATCTTGTTGGGGCGAATCAGTTCGCGTTTGACGATCAAGGCATCGTGGGGCTCAGGATGCGCTGAACCGTCGTGCCGATTCACCATCACATCACCACTAATGTCGATGAGTTGCTCGTTCTCGGGATGGAAGGGACCTGTGGGCAGGAAACGATCCTTGGAGAATTTGTTGAGGGAGATGACCCACTTGCCGTCAGCATCTTTGGTCTCGCTCATGGACGCATTGATGTGTCCCACCTGGTAGTGGACATCCAGCTTCTGGATCACCGGATTCTCACCCTTGATGGCCTTGGCGATATTCCACTTGGTCACCACGGAGTCGATGAAGATGGAGGTGTAAGCGTTGCCTTTGTCGTCGAAGGCGGTGTGTAGGGGACCCACGCCCACCTCGGGCTCGGCCACAACACAATCGCGCGGTTTGATCTTGCCAGCGAAGGCGTCGGCGACCTTGTCGAGTTCCACCACGGTACACGTGGGGGAGAGCTTGCCCGAACACACGGCGTACTTGCCGGTGGGGTCGACGTTGACACCGTGAGGGCTCTTGGGGACCGGGATGTAAAGAACGTAAGGGTTGCCTTCGGCGGTTCCGTCGATGACGGGAACCTTGCTGTCGCCAATGGTAGTGGTTCCCTTGCCAGCCTTGACGTCTTTCTCAATGGCTTCCAGGTTGAACACAGCCAACCAGTCGCGGTCGTTGGCCATCATTTCGCTGAGAATGACACCGCCCTCAGAGTTGTAGCAGCAAGCCATGGAGTAGCGGCCCTGGTAATCCGTAGCACAGAGGTCGAGGTTTCCGTTGACCTTGACCTGCCAGCGCACTTCCATGCTCTCAGCATCCACACAGGTGTGTAGGCAGGTGTACTGGGTGGGGTCTTCGGGGTCGGCGCCGTCCACGGGGATGCGGAATTCAGCGTTGCAATAGACGCCATCGATCTTGTGGCGCGAGGGGAAGATGCCGTGGGTGCCCTGGCAATTGGGAATCTCGATAATCTTGTCACATTCCATGTAGTCCAAGCGGATGCGGGCCAAGCGCGCCTGGGCTTTGTCGTTCACAAAGCCGTACTTGCCATCGTAGGTTCCATCTTTGTAGGAGAGATGAAGATGATGGGTGTCGCCCGAGATCTTGCCTTTGAGCAAGTCCTTGGTGTAGTTGGTAAAGCCATGGCCATAGGTGCAGTCGCGGTTGAAAACGGGAATGCGTTTGAGTTCGCGCATGGAAGGCAGGCCGAGCAATCGAACTTCACCCGACTGACCACCGGACCAAAAACCGTAGTACTCATCCAGTTCGCCCGGGCCGACGTGAACGGAGTTCCCTTGCTCGGCGGCCTCTGCACTGGGTGCCTTGCCCACGGCGATGGCCGCTGCTGCACTGACGCCTGTGGCGACGCCCATCTGAAGAAGTTGTCGTCGGTTGATGCCACCTTTTACGGACTGGCTCTCTTCCTTGGTGTTGTTCTCCGAATCCTTGGCCATTTATGCTCCTAGCAAAGACAGGCGGGTTGAAATGATGCCTGTCGTGGATGAGTAGTGTATCTAGCTGTAGGTTCTTACAACTTTCATTGCTTGGTGGCGATGAAAATTCCCGCAAGAAGGGGCGAAAGATAGCCAGTAAAATCGCAGGTTAAGGGTGGCGAATTGTCGCACTTGGTCGTTGGAGGGAGTTCATATGTCGGCACTCTGGTTGCCCCATTTCAATGCATCGCTCAATCTCGCCATCTTCTTCCTGGTGGCTGCGGGTTACCTGGCCATTCGCCGCGGGGACCGGGTTTTGCACCCCCGGCTCATGAAAACCGCCATTGGCTTCGGCCTGGTATTTGTGGGCGGCTACATCGCCCAAGTGCTTCTTGTGGGACACGGCCGCTTTCCGGGGGACGATTGGGTGCGCAGTCTGTTTGTGACGATTCTACTGACGCACACGGCGTTGGCCGTGACGCTCCTGCCCATGCTGGTGAGGACGGTGTATCTGGCTCTGAAAGGCCGCTTGGACGAGCACCGCCGCTTCGCCCCCTACACGCTGGGAATCTGGCTCTACGTCTCGTCGACGGGGGTTGTGATCTATTGGATGAATAACTGGCTGCGGCCAGCGCTTTAGTCCGGGCTAGAGCGTCTGTTCTATAACGTTTGTTCTATAACGTTTGTAGACATAGCTCCAAGATCATTTCCAAGAACAGGGCTCCCAGACAAAGGAGCGAGGCGCGGAACACCTGACGATCGGCTTGGTCCGTGTCTTCACGCATGGATTGAACGATGCGGTAGATGAAGAGAGAGCCTCCCCCCAGCGCTGTGGCCGCGTAAAAACCGCTGAACACGCCACCAAACCAGGGAAGCAACATGACGGGCAGCAAGAGGATGGCATAGGCCAGGGAGCGCTGGCGTGTGGGTCCGTTGCCCACCACCGAGGGCATCATGGGGAAGCCGGCCGCTTCGTATTCACGCTTGCGATAGAGGGTGATGGCCCAAAAATGCGGGGGTTGCCAGATGAAGACGATGGCGAACAAGACAAGTCCCCACACACCAACGCGGCCGTCCACGGCGGCATCGGCAATGAGAGGCGCCGCTGCTCCGGCGATGCCGCCAATGACAATGTTCTGCGGGCTGCGCGGTTTGGCCCAGATGGTGTAGACCACGATGTAGTGCAGCAGGGTGTAGGCGCCGATGGCCGTGGCCATGGGCGTGGTGGTGAAGTGAAGGGTGATAAGCCCGGCCAGGGAGACCCCGATGCCGAACAGAAGCGCTTCGGTGGGGGTGAGCCGCTTGGAAGGCAGCGGACGATCTTGGGTGCGTTCCATGAGCCCGTCGAGTTCACGCTCCCACCACGCGTTGATGGCGCCTGAACCGGCTCCGATGAGTGCAGCACCCAGAACGACTCCAAACATCGTGAGGAAGCTGGGCCAGCCCTCATGCCCCATGGCAAAGGCGGGTGGCGCCGTCAGGAGGACGAGCACCAGAACGCGCGGGCGGGTCAAGCCGATAAAGTCGTTGACCCGATCGCGCAGGTTGCTGGATCGATTGCTGGCGACAAAGAGATTCGAGAGCGCATGGCTCGAGTCCGAACTGCTCATGAGTGTGTTGCTCCTCTCCGCATCCGCATGTTTCCAGCCAACTCAGTGCGCAGCATCAGTACCATATAAACCCATCTCGGCGGTCAAAACTAATCACGTGGTGTTCTTCCAGCGTGAACTCTAATTCTTTCCGATCTTTGTATTGCCAGGACTCTGGATCCACCGTATCCGCAACGCTGACTTCAATTAGATGGGGTCCCGCGTTCAGGTCGAGGGCTTCCATGGCCACGCTTGTACCGTCGCCCCACAATCCTTGGGGTGGGTAGCTCTTCTCCAAAAGGGTTTCGCCATCGACGAGAATACGCAGCCGCACATCGGCGCGCCGACGTGCGCAGTCCATATTGTTTTCTGTCCGCATGTGGATGGGGATCGCAGCGATTTCTTCGGCGGTGAGTTCGCGGCAGTCCTCGCTTACGGCACCGGAGTGCTTAAAGGAAACGATGAGCCTGGATTGTTCCGGCGTGGGAGTGGCGTAACTGAAGTCACTGACGAAGCCCACCACGGCTGCCACGGCAACAGCGAGACAGGCTGCGACGAAGCCTGCCACGACGCGTGGTTGCTCCAGGGTCACTGGTTTTTTCTGTTCGTTGTGAATGGCCAGGGCCGCATCAATAAAGTCTTGTTTCTGCGTGCGATTGTAAGTCAGCAAGGTCACCGACTCGCGATCCACTTTGTCCGTGCGCAGGGAGGGGCCGCGTTCGCCGTCAAAGCGCTGTTGGGTCCATTTGTGACCCTCGCGGAAACGCGCGTCTCCGCCATGGGCACAAGAAGTGACCAGAACACAGGAAGCGCCGCGTCGCAGCAAGCGTTCGGCCGTCAGCGTGTGCACCCAACCCGCGCAAGGCACCTCGAGGACGAAAAATCCCGGAAGCTCATCGCAGCGTCCCGTCTTTGTGTTGATGGAGAGTGTGCCGCCCGCTGAATCGGAACAGACAAAGGCAACTCCGGGGCTCTCGCCTTGGGCCACCGCGGGTTCTACCCAAGCTTCGAGTCGTTGGCGTTGTTCGCCCGTGTCAAACCAGGGCAGGCCGGTGGCCACCGAGTCGCAAGATCCCGCACAAATTCCGCAACCCACACACTTGTCCTCAATCACATGGGCTTGGGTCTCGTACTTCATATTGCCTTCAGTGCGTTTGACCATTTCGACGGCGTTGTAAGGACAGTCGTGAAAGCATTGCTCACAGGCATTGCACTTTTTGGTGTCGACGTGGGCGGGACGAGCGGTGCCCCGTCCAAAGAGCCAAGGCACGACACCCAGTGCAACCGAGCCGCCAATCAGCGCGAGCCATAGCACGCCGGCGTCGTAGCGATCGGTAAACCAGATGGGCAAGAGGAACCACCAGTCCATGCTGAAGCTCTGTCCCATTTCTTGCATGGCGGCGGGGCCGGCGTTGGTGGCCGGATAGGCGATGGACATGCCCAGGAGCATGGCGCACAGCCAAATCGTAAGCGGCCGTTCCGTGAGAAACCGGGCGCGCGCGATGCGGGCGATGTGCAGCCACATCACCACACCCATGGCCAGGGGAATCATCATGTGAAGGAAGAACACGACGAAGAAGAGCAGGGAGTTGACCGTCTCGTTAACGAATAGCGATCGTCCCATGGGATCGGCGAAGATGGGCAGCAGGTCGAGCATGGCGGCCGAGCCCGTGGCAACGTGCTGGGCGCGTTCATCCCAAACGAGCCAGTAGCCGCTCCAACCCAAGAACCAGAGCACCATGAGCATGATAATGCCGGTGATCCAGGCAAACCAACGCGGGCCGGTGAAGCGGCGCTCCAAGAACAGTCGCAACATATGGACCACGGCAAAAAACACGCAGGCGTCGGAGCTATAGCGATGCAGAGAACGCCAGATGCCGGCAAACCAGCGTTGATCCACCACGGCTTGCATGGAGGGGTAGGCATGCACCACGCTGGGTCGATACCAAATGAGCAGGATGATGCCTGAGACCAGAGCGACGAGGAACATCATGATGGCCAGGGCACCCGTTTTTAAGAAGGGGTTGAGATGCTCGGGTAGGATGCGCGTGAGTCCGCGATCAAAACGAAGGACCAGTTGCTCAAAGAGTTTAAAGATTCCCTGTCCGCGGACGGGTGGTTCAACCACCATGGCAGGGGGGTCTATGCCTAATGGATTCTCTTCGGAGGAGGATGTATGCAACATTACTCGGCTACTTTTACCACCGCGTTTGGTTCATGCTCTTTCAGGAGGAGGGTTAGTGCGGATACTAACCAGCGCTGTTGGCGAGGCCCTATGGTGAGCCTGTAAGCGACCTGTCCGTTTCGGTCGATGAGCATGAAAAGGTTCTTGTGGTCAATAATACCGGTCTCTTCGTCCCTCGTCCTGGAGATTTCCATTCGGTCCAGCAACTTATTCACTGTAGTCGGGTCGCCCGTGGCGAACTGGTAAAGAGGCGATTGCATCTCGTGCATGTCGGCGAGTTCCGTCAATACTTCAGGGGTGTCAGTTGCCGGGTCCATGCTAATGGCCACCACGTGCAAATCGTTCCGAAGCTCTTCGGGTAACTCGGCAATGGCGGCCTTGGCTTGGACCAGAATGACCGGGCAAGTGTGTGGACAAGAGGCATAAACCGAAGTGAGCACAACGACATTGCCGTGCAAAGACGCCAGGTCGACAGGTTGCCCATCTTGATTGGTGAGATTGAAGGTCGGTGCCGTGTGGGCCGTGCGCAGGGCCTCCGCCGGGAAGGTCAGCTCATGGGTACCGAGTTCGCTACTGCTTCCCACGTAGAGCATCCCACCGCCCAGAATGCAAACCAATGCGCCGGCGCTTCCGATATAAGTGGCTAATTGGGCGGGTTGTCTGCGTACATTCTTCAGCGGTTCCCACCAGAACATGAAAATGAAGCCGGCCAGCATCCAAGGGGGTGTGAACATGGAGAGGAGGTAGGCAATCTGATAATGCCCCGTCGCAGGGTTGTATCCGTAACACCACACCCGGAACTCTTCAGCAAAAGCGCCGAGGCCCGAAGGTGCGGAGGGTGTTAAAAAAATGAGGAGAAGGAAGAGTTGGTAAAATCCCATGACACCCAACGCAAAAGTGGGGAACGCCGCTCCTTCCAAGAAGCGACGAACCCCACCAATAACGCGAAGCGTTCGGGACACTTTTATCTCACATGCCACACGTCGGACAACCACTTCCAGTTTGCGAAGTAGTAAACCACGAAGGAGACGAGTAGGACCATGACCAAGATCATGGTTCCAGGGGTCTCATGCGGTGCATCGTGTGGGATCGGTGCCACAATGGCAGTATCCCCGTGCCAGGGAGTCATTGGACCTCCCGCATTGGACTTGCCAAAGAACACGGCTGACACAACGAGCAAGATAAAGAGCAACAGTCCGATGAAGGCGATGACGCCTCCGACCCCCATAATGCCCAGCCAAACATGTGCACCGGAGCCAAAGCCCGTGAAGAGTGTCGAACCACCCATGTCAACGTCCCAGTGACGTCGAGGAACACCATAGGAACCCGCAAAGCTCATACCGATGGCGAAGACCGTAATGCCACCGCCAAAGAGCCAGGGTTGAATGCGACACAGCGCCTTGCAGTAGAACTCCTTCTGGAAGATCATGGGTACCACGTAGTACGTGAGTGCCATGAATGCCAGAGTCGTTCCGCCTACCACGGTGACGTGGAAGTGGCCGGGAATGCGCAGGGTGTTATGCGCCATGATGTTGATCTGCTGGGTTCCCAACACCACACCCGTGATGCCGCCGCCGAAGCCAAAGATGACCAGGGACAGGAAGAAGCCAGAGAATCCCGGATTTCTCCAAGGTGCGTTGAACAGCCAACCGAACAGGCCGTCCTTGTAGCCGTTGTAGCGCTGTGCCACCTCGACCGAGGCTGGAACCGTGAATCCATGAATCATGGAAGCGAGCACGGCCAGGTACATGGCGTAGGAGGTGTTCCAAATCTTCCATCCTGAACCCACGCCGGGGTCGACCAAGATATGGTGGGCAGACGCGAGGTTGATGAACAGGATGTAAAGAACGAAAGCGCCTCGACACACAGCTTGATTGATTGGCCTACCACCGACAGTAACGCTCGAGAGGAAGTACCAGATGGAAACCATGGCACAGACATTCACCTGCTGTGATTGATGTCCCAGGCCCCACCACGTGATGCGGTACCAAGCGGGATCCAGGGCGATCCACTCGGGATTGATGGACCAGACAAAGGTCGGAATCATGGTGACTGCACCGTGCAGCAGGGTGACGACTGCGATGATGGCTGCAGCCGTGGCACCGTAGACCACCATAGGCATGGAGCCTTCGTAGGTCTTGTCACGCTTGGCGATGTAAATGGTGCAAAAGAAGTTGATCACACCCAGCAAGGCACCGACGGCCACCAATATGATTCCCAGATAAAAGCCCGGTTCGGCTTTGAGGGGCACATAGGAAGTCAGCAGTACGTCGCTCTTCCCGCGCAGGATGAAGACATCAACTGTAATGGCGCCGATGAGCATGAGTAGCCAGGATGCCCAAGCCAATCCTTTCGACGCTAGTTTTGAGTTAAGTAATGTGGTGCATGCAAAGTAGAGCACCGCGATCTCAAAGAATAGAATCCAGAAGATCAACATGTTGAGACCGTGAATGGTCAATGTGCGGTAGTACCACTCCGCGCTAAGTAGATGAACTGCAGGCCAGCGCGTGAGCGCCAGCAAGATGGCAGCAATTGCACCAATCAGCAGGAATACGACAGCACAGACTGCATTGAGTTTAATGAACTGTTGAGCGTTCAAGCAAACGGGCAGGCCTGTGGTTTCGCAACTGCGCATTTCGTTCGCCCCGTGATTTCCAGTAGGCATTCGTGCGACCCCCCTTTACTCTTCCACGATGATCTGGCCAGTCATTCCATGATGGCCGATCCCGCAGAATTCGTTGCAGATGATGGGGAACGTTCCAGTGCTCGTGGGCGTGATCGTGAGCACGTGATCCCATCCAGGCAAGATCTGGAAGTTCATATTCAGTGGTTGAAGTGAGAATCCGTGTTGCAAGTCCAAGGAGGACAGGTGCAATCGGTATTCTTGATTCAGCTTCAGCTTGATGATGGGCGTGTACTGCCACATCTGTGCCTGAAGATAGACATCGCTTCCTGGAGCGGGCGCGACGATAGGGCGCATAGTGCCTTCATCCACGCCTACTTGATTGGCGGCAATAAATTCCATGACACGTTTGGCGTAGTCCATGGGTTCGACCCGATAGGCCTCACCTGAACTGTTTTGTTTACCCTTGAAATGCCATAAGGGCATCATGATTGACATCACGATACACCAGACCAGTGCGATGCCTACCCAGGTTCGTTCAGATCCCGTAGGAGCTTTGAACCAATCGGCAGGTGGTTGATAAATGCTCATAGAGCCCTCCGAGTTAAATTAAGGCAGCGTAGACTGCGTTGCGTTAGCGAGTTCAATCCAGCCCCAAACTGTGTACGAGAGAGTTGGAATAACGACTCCCAACACAAGCAAGAGCCAATGATTTTCCATTAGTTTTTTGAGCGGATGGTCGTCATTGTTCATGTACATCCTCCCTCTGAATCAAAATGATTCGTTGATGGTTATTGGTTCTCGTACAGCACACCACTTTTGCCCCAGCGTGCTGTCGAAACGATGGTTAAATAAAGTAAACCGCCGAGAATGGAGATCAGACCCCCGACCCCCATAATGCCCAGGCCCAGTGTCTCGGCCAATCCGCGCGAGGCTTGCTCTGCGCCATAAAGTTTTCGGCCCATGCCGTTGGCACCGGCCCACATGAAGCCCGCTGCAAACATCGCCATGCCCACGCCGTAGAGTGCAGGCTGCCAGGCTGCTACCAGCTTCAAAAGATTGCTGCGGATACTTACCCCAAAAGCTTCAAAGAGCATGTAGGTGACCGCCATGAAAGCCACGGTAATGCCACCCAAGGAAGCGTGATAATGCGCGGGGATCATGGTGTTGGAGCCGCTGATGGTGGCGCCGATGGTAAACCCGACAAAGGTCAGGAGCGAGCTGGCCAAGAAGCCAGAGATTCGTACATCGGTGATGAGTTGCAGTGGGGTGACGCGCTTGTCTTTTGTCGCCCGAACCAAGCTGGATGCGCACATTATAAAGAAGATGGTGACCACGGGGAAAATTCCCCAGCGCATGAGATCGGTGAAGCCCGTGCGGTAGTTGGAAGTCCAGGTCCCGTTCAGCGTAAGGAAGGGGGCGATGAACCAGGGCAATACCATGCAGCCGAAGAGGAGGATTGCAGTTTGTTCACTCACGGGTGATTCGCCCAGTGACTGTGTGAGCAGAATGAGCCAGACCGAAATCATGGCCAAGACACAAACCAAGGCGAGGACATGGCCTCCGCCCCAGGAAAGCAATTCGTAGTAGACCGGGACGGCCACCCCTTGCGGCTGTCGCAGCCAGGAACACACAAAGGTGACGCCCGCCAGGATGAGTGTAATGGCGGCTGCTCTCAGCCCCGCTGCCGCCGCGGGTGGAATCTCACAGGGCAGGGCGGAATGAGCTTGGGAGTCGGCATCGCTGTGTCGGGAATACAACCGTCGATCGAGCAGGCTGGCGAAGATACCCAAGCCGAAAATGACTTGTCCGCTTTGAAAGAGGCCGTGATCAATGGTGGGGACGTAGTTGGCCAATACGGGCGTGGCATCGGGCACGGCCGAACCGGCCAACATGAGCAAGAGTCCGAAGCCCGTGAGGTAGACGGCATTGCGCGCCACCAGGTTCGATGGATTGCGCCCGGGTAATAGAAAGAGCAGGGCGTTGATAAAGGTGTACATGAACACTACGAGGGCGAGGTTCACATGGGCGACCAGGCAGCGCTTGAAAAAAAGTGGATCTGTGACCAGGCTGTCAAAGGGTGGCATGCGCGCAATCAACACGGCCAATGCAAAGAGCCCTGCAAAGATCAGCGAGGCCATGGCGAGTACCAACCAGCTCCGCGCCGTATCAGTCGCGGCATTTTGTACTTGGCTATGCGTTGTCATTTTGCCTCTAGGTAAAGCCTAACCTGTACAGCCCGATTGAAATATCCATTGATGAGGCCAAGGTTAAGCGCTTAACCCCCCCCCATCGCCCAACATCAAACTGCAAACTACATTATTGATTGCACTATCTTTAACCAATTCTGAGCGATAGGTCCGGGGTTCATGCAACTTAATTCTGCCAGAATTTCGGATTAAGTTATCACGCGATTACTAAACCGGAAGGTGTAAATTGCCTCAGCGCGCCATTTTTTATGGGAATGAGTTTCTAGGTTTGCTGGAATTTGTCGAAATCATCGCAGTTGGGACAGAAATCGAAGTTTTGAGCGGATTCGTTGGCCAACACCTTGTCGCATTTTTCTAGATCCGTGCAGCGTTCACAATTCGTGGCTTCATTGGCAATGGATTCGGGCGGGTGTTGCCGGATATAGGATTCAATATTGATCTTCCGCTTGGAGAGCATACTGGACAATCGCAAGTTCGAGATCTTCGAGAGCAGCTCACTTCGGCTCTTGAGGTCGCGGCGGGTTGCCTCGGAGAGGGCAAGGGAGACGAGCGCCAAGGCTGTAAGTACGATGAGCCAGATGATTAAAAGTGCGTTGAATGTTCCGGGTGTCATGTCCTGGTTCCTAAACAGAAGTGTGTGGCTAAAGATCGGAGTCGAGGTTTCGCAATGTAAGACTTATCTATCTGGGCGGGGTGAGGTTGTTTGTCGCAAGCTTGCGATTCTACTGTAAAACAAGGGCTAAAAGGGACGATCCATGGCCTCTCGCAGTGCTACTTGTTTTATACCACTGAGTGCAAACGTTGCAGCAAGCTTTCCCATTGTCCTCCCAGGGATCGTTCAGCCATGGGGTAGAGCATGCCTTCTTCCTTATTATTGTGCTGAGCAATGAACATGAGCAGGGTGTCCCCCAGGTCGAGCACTTCCTGTGAATCGCCCCGCGTTCGCGCCTCTTCCATTTGGTCGAGCAAATTGCGCATTTGCGCGTGCTCCATGCGCATCACTTGCGTGGGGCCACCGGTCATGCCCGTGGCCTTTTCTAACGCTGGAAAGAGCACTTCTTCTTCCATGCTGAGATGGTGGCGCAGGGCCTGATCGAATTTCAATGCGGCTTCCTTGAGTAGCTCGGGATCATTGGCTTCACCGGCCGCCTCGACGGTAATCCACAGCTCGTCGATACTGCGGTGATCTTGGGTAAAAAACTGGACCAGGCTTGAGTTCGTCATTGAGATTCTCCATATTAGGGCAGCTAGGTTATCAGCCGATAACGGTATCTCAAGTCGATTAATGCGGCATTTCGACGCAGGTTGGGGATCCCGTGAGGAAGTGGGATGAAGAGCAGGCTATCCGCCGGAGAGAGGCGACAGCAGATCATTGAAGCGGCTTTGGACCTATTGGCCGGGACCTCGGTCGAGTCCCTCTCGACCCGTAGCGTTGCCAAGCTGGTGGGCGTTTCCCAGCCTGCCTTGTTTCGCCATTTTCTCTCCCGCGAAGCTCTGCTCTGTGCCTTGGTGGAGCACACGCGGGAAAATCTGGCCGAACTCACCACGCTGGTATTTTCAAAGCAGGCCAACACGCGAGCCGCCCTGACTTGCTTGCTTGATGGATTGTTTGCCTATGTCGAAAAGCACCCCGGTGTTCCGCGCCTCTTATTTCACAATGCAGCGGCTCGTCAGGAGCCTGAGTTTCACAAGGCCATCAGTCGGCTCTTGTCCATGCAGCGTTCGCTAATCCACGAACTGATTCGAGAGGGACGACTCCGCGAGGAACTGCCCGCGCAGTTGGACCCCGAGCGAGCGACTTCTTTTTTCCTGGCCTTGGTACAAGGTGAACTTTTGCAATGGCAATTAAAAGGAGCTGCAGAGTCTCCCTTGCATTACAAGAACTCCATTATGAATTTCTTTTGGGCAGGGGTGATGCAAGGAGAACCCGCTTTAAAAGAAGGAGAGGGGGAGAGCGAGGAAGCGTTTGTGCCTTTGGAGGAGCGACCTTCCTTGGTGGAGTTGGATGTGTGTCCCATCCTCGACAAAGGGAAGGATCCTCTGCAGACCATCACGGGACTCCTCTCGAGTATGGCACCTGACGGAATGTTTCTCCTGTCGGCCCCCTTTCGTCCGTCCCCCTTGATTCAGCTCTTGGAATCACGCGGGTACGTTGTGCGTGTTCAAAAGATTGCGAACAAGGAGTGGGAGTTGGAGGTGGTGGGAGAGTTGGCGCCTGAAATCCACGATTATCGTGAACTCGAAGCCCCGGAACCCTTGCAGAAAATTTTGGAAGGGGTGGAAACGCTTGCACCCGGCCAGGCCATGATGGCCCGCGTTCCGCGCGTGCCGCATCCTTTGTTTGTCCGCTTGAAGGAGCGCGGGTTGCACTGGGAAGTGGTAGAACACAAAGACGGGACGGCGCTGCTGCACATTCGGAGGTCCACTTGAGTTTTCAACCGCAGATGAATCGCTTGAGTCTCGATCAAGCGCCACCTCTTTCCATTCCCCTTTCTTTCTTCGCGACCGCTCCGTTTTTTATCGCCGTGGCGGGCTTGGTTCTTGTAATAAAGGGCCTGCCGGTGCTGGTCTCCAATTGGTCTCCCCTGACCCTCGGGCTTACGCACTTGGGTACCTTGGGTGTTCTCAGCATGGTGATGATCGGGGCGCTTTATCAAATGGCGCCCGTCGTGGCTGGCGCACCAGTGCCCTTTATTCGTGTTGCTCATGGGGTTCACTTTTTCTTGACGCTCGGCGTCGTGATGCTGGCGGTGGGGTTGTCGGGCCTCGCGCCGCATTGCACCTATCCAGGCTTTCTTGTCGTCGGACTTGCCCTATTGCTTTTTCTGGGAACCGTGGGCGTTGCTTTGTTTCGCACGACCAGCAAAGGCGAAACCGTGCAGGGAATGCGCACGGCCATTGTGGCCCTGACCTTGGTGATGCTCCTGGGCCTGTGCATGGGGCGCGGCTACTGGGATGGCAGTTTCCCCGAAGCGCGTCGGCTGTGGTTGCAGACTCATTTCTTGCTCGCCTTTTTGGGATGGGTGGGGGGGTTGATTTCCGCTGTCTCCTGGCAAGTGGTTCCCATGTTCTACCTCTCTCCCCCGATCTCTTCCCTGAGCCGAAAGATCGTGTTGGCGGGTGTGATGCTGGGCCTTGCCGGGTTGGTTGCTGTCTTTGGGGTTCAACTCATGGGTTGGGTCGAATTGCCCGCGACGCAGTCACCCTGGCTTGTTGCTTTCGCGGCGGCTCCGGCCTTGGCGGCAGTGTGGGGGCTTCATCCGCATCTGATCTTCCACAATTTGCGCAAGCGTCGTCGCAAGCGTATCGACGGCAGTCTTTTCTTTTGGCAAGTCGGTATGTGCATGGCACCGCTGTGCGCCTTATTGGCCGCATCGATGTTGTTTTGTACGGATGCGCGATTGGCGATTTGCTTGGGATGGATTGTGATCTGGGGTTGGGCCGGAATGATCATTCACGGCATGCTGACGCGAATTGTTCCCTTTCTGATCTGGTTCCACCGTTACTCCCCCTATGTTGGAAAAGTGAAAGTGGCTTCCATGCGCGGGTTGTTGCCTGATACCTGGACGCGCGTGGGCTTCGGACTTCATCTCACAACGCTTGTCATCGGTGTGTTGGCCATTGCTCTGCAACAAGACTTGTTGGTACGGCTGACGGGTGTGGGTTTGCTGGCCACGGGCGCCAGTTTGGGCTGGACGATCTTTCATTTGATTCGCCAGTCTCCGGATCTCTCCTCGCTCTCACAAGAGCAAGCGACGGAGTAAAGACAGCGAAGGCTTTAGCGTCCAGCTACCTCTTCCTTTGCGTTTCTTTTACAACTCTGAAGCTGTCGATGGTGTCATGGCCACAGCGGGCCAAATCAAGATCCGTGCGGTCCCATGGCAACTCGTTCCTTTACCCAAGCTACAGCCTCCTCTTCAGAACCTACAATTTTTGAGGGAAAGGGCATGGGGGCGAGGAGCAAAAAGGCATTGAGAAGAATTTGGACGGCCCTGCTGTGCCTGCTGACGATGGCACTGGCACAACCATACTTCTTCAGAAGGTCTCCGGGCGCTTTGGCCCAGATGGCCGCGGGTTTGACATGGGTAATAATGGAGTCGAAGTTAATCACGTTGGAGGGCACGCTTATAGGTTAGC
>PIVT01000364.1 GCA_003353845.1 Pseudomonadota bacterium
CCGCTGCGCAGGGTATCCCGTCGCATGTCGCTAAGACACAAAGCACCTCCAGACACGCTGCGTGCCTCGCTACCGCTGGGTATAGCAGCCCCAGCATTGCATCTGTTAGTGCAGCCAACAACCTTTCCACCGCAAATGTGTCCACGCACTCCGTGAGCAGTCGGACTTCCTTGTCTGCCGTGTCAGGGTTAGCTGCACTGGTGGGAAAAGGCATAGCATACGTATCTGACGTCTTGTGTCCCGTGCTGGCATCGGATATGCCCCCGGAAGTGGACCTTACCGATCCTGCTCTCCAGGCCGCGTCCGTGACCAACGCTGAGGTCAGGGCCTGCTCAGTAACGCCACCTGAGTGCCCCGTGGTCATGTCGGGCTCGGACCCGCCGGTCGCCCTTGGCCAACAACATCCGCCTGGCCCCGTACGGGACATCCTAATTGTATGTGAACCAATCACTAACAAAGCTGACCAGCAAAAGCGTACAAAGGAGGCAAAGGGTGCCATCAACGTGCTCCTCCGTATGACAATGTCCCCGGCGACCGCCGACGGGTTGCTGCCCGTAATTCATCAACTCATGACCACCGATTGTGCCCGGAGCGATTGGTGCAGGCGGGCTGCGGTTCGCATGCTGCCATTGACGGCTGTCGGGCCCCAGCGCCGCATTAATGCCATAGC
This sequence comes from Pseudomonadota bacterium, assembly GCA_003353845.1. Classification (GTDB taxonomy): domain Bacteria; phylum Myxococcota_A; class UBA9160; order UBA9160; family JADFDR01; genus GLO-12. Next base: position 671 of record PIVT01000364.1, read on the forward strand.
TGCCATCATGCAGCAGCTGGCGAGTGCATCGGCAAACAGAAAGATGCTCGCCGCCGCCCGTGGGGCCCTAAGCAGGATCGTCACCGATGGGGGGACGCCTGCCCTGGTGCTCATTGCAAAAGCGGCCCAAACGTTCAACGGTTCCGAGAACGCTCCGTTGAAACGCACGTTGAACGAATGGATCATAAAGGCAAACGATTCCTTACGCGCGCTCCCCATTGGCACCGCCGACTGGCAGCGGGTGCTGGATTCGATGCAAACACAAGACGCGCCTACGGTATCACTGGTCCCAGAAGAATGTTGGTCGGATGATGCTGAGTCCGATGGGTCTGTATGCGGCCGCAAGATCATGGCCTGGAATGTCAACGGTTTTCGGGGCTGTATGAAATCGGGCAAATTCAAGGAGTTCCTGCTGGACCATGACCCTGATGTCTTATTCTTATCCGAGGTGAAATGCGCTTTCGCATCTATTGATCGTGGCTGGGAGTTGAGGCATGCACTCGCTGATAGAGGCTACACGCATGTATATTGGAACGCGTGCGTCACAGATGGCATGGCCGGTAATTGGGGATGTGCCTTATTATCCAAGGTCAAGCCCTGCAGTGTCCAGTTAGGTATGGGCACGGACCATACAGATACGCAAGGTCGCACCATCACTGCTCGGTTCGCGGATGCTACTATCATCGGTACATACTCGCCGTGTTCTAAGTTGCAAGCAGGACCACTCCCTGCTCGCACCTCTTATGACGCATCGCTCCAAGCCCATTATATTGCCGAACTGGCCAGCAACTTGGTGATAGGTGTGGGCGACTTCAATCTGGCGCCCA
>PIVT01000128.1 GCA_003353845.1 Pseudomonadota bacterium
TGGATGTCTCAAGGCTCTCAAGTCCATGGGGTTTCTCGCTCCGAAGACTGGCAGGCCATAGTCACCGACGAAGAGGGTAGACCCGTGGGCGTGACAACAACTGGGAGCACGACTATACCACAGACGAGAGGAGAGGTAGAGCGTTGGGACCAAGGCACGGTACAGACCACTACGTACGATGAGAACGGAAGGGCTACGGGTCAGTCGTCTGTGAACGCTGAGCAGGCTTGGCAGAATAGCGGGATGGACAGCGATGGTAATAAGCTTAATAATCCAATAAAGCGAATCGTTCCTCGTGCTGAGCTGGTATCCGAAATCATCACTCAAAGGACGGGAAGGGCAACGCCTGATATCAAGTCATATCCCATGACCGTTGTCGATGACGCTATTGGTGAGATGGATATTGAGCGTACTAGCGTTATATCCTTTTATGTCCCGGGCATAACTGAAATGCCGGTATTCATTCCGGTTCAAAATAGCGTAAACGGAGAGCAGAAACTTAAAGAACTTACTCAGCGCGTCTTGGAGGTGGCCGGACAGGGGCAGCGGGGTATACTGACTATGGAGGAGCTTCAGAAAGTTGTTGCAGAAATGGAATATCCAAATGCAGATAAGCTTCAGAAGGCAATGGCAGAGTTTACAGGAATCGTAGAGACCATGCCCGTAAGGGCAAGGAGTACCAACCCAGCTCCGTAAAGGATTGGTATATTTAGGACATGATTGAAGCGACCGAAAAGTCTCCGGGGGACTACGCCACCGAGGTGTTCGATTACGTTAGTGGACAGGACCCAAGTTTTAAGGAGCGATACACTCCGGAAAGTCTTCTCGAAAAGCTTCAAGACGAGCAGTATGCAGCCGACCTTTTTCTTTGGATGCAGGAGCAACCAGAGAGGTTTGGTGACGACGTTCTCTTCGAGGAGTTCAAGCAGAAAGTAAAAAAAAAAGACGAGGCGGTCGTTACGGAATCTGTATCGGACGATGGTTCTTTGGAGCGGCTCGCATCGCGTGACGTTGCTCGCGACGAAGCTCAATCACTTCTTCCAGAGTACTATAGCGGTGAGCAGACGGCTCAGCGCATGGACCTTATGGAGCAGGCTGACGCCCAGCAGCAGTCCGTCGCTCAAGAAGAGTTAGAAGCCTTTAGGTTGGCTCAGCAAGAGGTGCGTACACCGCCGATGAATGAGGTCATTGGTCGTGAGACACAGCCAACCCTTGTCAACGACTTGCGCGACGCATACGGAGCGTATGGTTTTCGCTTCGACGGAGCTGTTGTCGGGGGGTCGGTTGAAAATAGCGACGGAACTAGGACGGCTACAGACGGAACCATTACGGTATACAGTCAGGCTATGGGCGTACCTAAGTCTCATCAGATTAAGCTGATGGATGGACAGGTTTCGGCGGAGCAGATGGCTGCGTTCGAGGCGTTCGTGGCTGAGAACAAGACACCCACCATGCGCATGGAGGGTGATGCCAGAACCTTTACCGAAAAGGCTTTGCGCGTCCGTGACATACGTCCCGTCGCTAGGCGCAACTCTAACGGGAGCACCTCGACCGTAAAGATGGAAGACGCTGAGGTAGACGGGAAGTTCATCGCATACCCCACGCTGTTCCCTCGGGACCCTAACGGGTCTTACACCCAGCCCGCTATGTGGACGGAGCTGGATAGTGACGCCGCCATCGAGGAGGCGTACCGCCGTGGTGAGGTCTTTGAGTTCGACACTGCCGAGGAAGCCAAGGCTTTTGCTGAAGGTTCATGGAAGGACACAAACACCATCGACCTCGTTGGTGAGGCTTTCTATGCCGAGCGTGGCTACGACTATTATGCTGAGCAGGCTGCGGGCCAAGCCTTGGCTGACGCTAACGAGGAGTACTCCTTCTTAGAGGAGCTGACAGGAGGCGAGAGGTATGAGGGCGAGGTTCCACCCGAGTATCAGAAGTATTTCATCGACGGCAATATGGTCCGCGATGACATCGGTACTTTACGTAGCGAGGTAGAGGCCCAAGCCAACGCTCTATACGAGCAGTTCGATACCGACGAGGCGGTAAGGTTGCGGGAAGACTGGGACGTAGTCTTGGGTAAGAGGCAGGCCGCCCTTTCTGCTTCGGCAGCAGACATGAACCGAGCTGCTATTGAAAGGCAGGATGGTTTGGAGGCGTATAGCATGGCTACGTTTGGCACCACCATCGAGGGACTGGCAAACTACGAGCCTAAGACGGCTCAAGAGCAGCGTGATATCATTGCCATCATCGGTAATTACAACGCTGACGTTACGGACCGTGTCGTTGCCGCCAAGAAATACGAAGAAGCCCAGCTCTACTACGACAAGAAGTTCAACAAGCAGGTCGTTGACGACTACGTTGAGGGCTTTGAGGAGTTTGGTATGAAGATTAGCGAGGGCCTTCGTACCGGAAAGACTATGGTCGAGCTGCTCAAGATTCAGTTCGGCTTGGGCGATGACGAGGAAGCCCTTGCTCGGGTCAATAGCCTTCAGTCAAATAGAGATATACGTTTGGGTAGGACATCAGCACGCGTTGCTGGCACTGCCACTACGTCACAGTTAATTAGTGAGTCGGGTCGTGACCTCGGTCAGCATATGGCGAACCTCGGTGCCGAGTCTTTGTCTATGTTATTCCCCTTGGGAGCAAGGATTGTTCCTGCTTTCGTAGTGGGCGGCGCTGCTGTAGGTGCTGTGGCAGGTCCTGTCGGTAGCACCGCTACTGGAGTTGCAGGACTTATAGGCGGTACTGGAGCCGTCACTGGAGCTGTAGCCACCGGGTTTGCTGCTGGAGCCCTAGGTGGTATGTCTGTGTCTGCGTTCATGATGGAGTGGGGTAACTCTATCCTTGAGGTAGGCACTGAGAAGGGATACAACTGGGCGGACCCACAGTCGGCTATGCTGGCATACCAAGACCAGTCTGTTTGGGACGAGGGCACCGACCGTGGCGTCAAGCGCGGTATCCCTATCGCTGCGGCAAGTTGGCTTAGTGGCGCCGTGGCGGGTAGGCTTTTCGTTGGCAATAAGTTTATGCCCAAGGGGACTCAGCTCGCTATGTTCGGGGCCGAGCGGGCTATCGTAGACCCTGCTTTTGAAGCTCTTGGTGAGACGGCAGCCCTTATAGCTTCGGGACAGTATACCGGCTCCGTTCAAGACATGAAGGAGATTAGCGCCGAGGCATTGGGTGCTGTCGGAATGTCTACGCCTACCGGTGCGATTGCTTTGGGTTCTCGCATGGCTATGAACTCGCGCATGGAGCTCGGGTTACAGCTCATGAACCCACGTTTTATGGCTGCTCAGCAAGTGTCCAACAAGAGGTTGTTGGAGTGGACTGACAAGGCAGAGAAGCTGGGTAAGATTACCCCTGAGATGGCTCAGGATATCCGCCTTGGTATCGGTCATCGTCGTACTGCCAACGAGCTGTTGGGATTGCCCTTAGATGCTAAACCTAGTTCCAATAGCGGTGCTGTGGGCCGCATCATGCAACTCCTTGAGGCCAAGGAGGAGCTGGAGAAGTCAGGCTCTAGTGTATTCTCTGAAAAGATTAGGGAGATAACCGAGGAGATAGCACTGGTTGCAGAAACCGGAAAGCCTATCGGCACTGGGCAGGTTAACCTAAGAGACATTGAGGCTCGCACCCAGCGGCGACGACCTTCGGTATACTTCTCTGGACGAAACCAAGTCAGTCGGGAGCAGTTCGTCAAAGATTTAGAAACACTAACGCCACGTCAGCTCAAGAAGTCTCGGGTATTTTTCGACCCGTTTACTGCCGAAAAACTTAAAGAAAAGCAAGATGCCCTTCAAGAGCAAAAATCAGGAACGGTGGATGTGGGCGAACAAGCCCAAGCTGGCCCGGGAGTGGACCAAGAAGTACGGGTCGAAACTGTCGAAGCGACGGAAGAAGACGTAGCGCAAGCCAAGGACGGCGACCTCGATGAGCAGAGGGAAGAAGCTATCCGCACCACCATTACTACCAAGCTCCTTAACGAGGAGCCCCTTACCCCTGCCGAGCAGGAGTTTTACAACGAGTTTGAGGACGTCTTTACGGAAGACTTGGAAGCAGCGCGAGCCTTCCGCGACGGTGTACCCGAAGCCGACGAGACGGCTACACCCGAAACCTCAGAAGAATCTAAGGATGGTGTCACTACCGTACGCCGCAATACCACCGAGCTCAACGAAACTCAAAAGGCGATTGGCGCTAAGGCTGTCCTCGCTGCACGCGCGTTACGGAAGAACTTCCCCGGCGTAAAGATTATCCTTCACGACAACACCGAGTCCTTTAACGAGGCCGCGAAGAGGCTGGGGCTACAACAAAATGGCCGGGGCTTCTACGGATTTGACAGTAAAGAGATTCACATCAACCTTGTTAACGCTGGTACCAATACTGTAGCTCACGAGGCTTTCCATGCCGCGCTGCGTAACAGCATTGCTGACGGTGACGTTCAGGCCCTTATGTCTGACTTCGTGGACACCTTGAAGAAGGTCATCCCCGCCGACTCTGACTTGGCTAAGAAGCTTGACGCCTTCTCTCAGAAGTACGGAGACAACTTCACCAACGAGGAGTATGTCGCAGAGTTCTTTGGTATCATAACGGACGCATATCCCAAGGCTGACACTAAGACCAAGGGGGTCATCGCTCGGTTCATTGAGCGCCTTGCTAAGCTCATTGGTGTAGACATCACTCTTCCCAAAGACCTTACAAAGCGAGACCAGCAAATCCTTTCCATCCTTGAGACGCTGTCGGGTAAGGTGGCTACGGGTAAGACCATTACCGCTACGCAGAAGGGTCAGTTAGAAAGTCTGGCTCGCTCAACGAGCCGAACAGAGCCCGAGGTAGAGCCCGAGGTAGAGCCCGAGGTAGAGCCCGAGGTAGAACCCGAGGTAGAACCCGAGGTGGAACCCGAGGTAGAACCCGAGGTGGAACCCGAGGTGGAACCCGAGGTAGAGCCCGAGGTGGAACCCGAGGTAGAGCCCGAGCTATCGATAGACGATAGGCTAGACAACGATGAGGTCATAAAGTCACGGATGTCTATTGATGAGCGTAATGCTCTTAACCAGACTGAAAAGGAAGTAAGCGAGGCCAGAGAAAAAGTAGACGAGGCGAAAGAAGCCCGAGGGTTTAGGGCTAAGAGAAAAGTCAGGGAAGCCGAGGCTGCTCTTAATGAAAAGATAGCTGAAAGAGATGCTTTCCTAAACCGTTTCGGCACCGTTACTCGAGAGCAGAGGGAGGCGTACCAAGAGATGCGTAGGCGTGAGCGTGCTTACGATGAGAAGTTTGCCATGCGATTGCACCTTCGCTTAAAGAAAGGCGACGGGTTCTATGAGCAAAGCATAGCTGAAGAGAAGAAGTTAAAAGACGCAGCCACCGAAGCGCGAAAGAAGTTTGATTCTCTCAACCAACCCCGAGGTACTGAGCAGCGGGTGTTGACAAACGAAGATGGAAGTCCAAAGACATTCTATCACGGTTCCGATGCTAGGTTCGAAGAGTTTACTCCAACAGAGGGGGTGCGTACCATTCTTGCCGCACAAATTCCTGTCACTTCATCTGCGTTTTTCTTCACAGAAGACGAGGCCGTAGCCCGAGAATACGGTAAGAACGTAATACCCGTCAACCTCAGCTTCAGCAAGCTGGTGCATGAAAACATTCCTGAGGCGGCCCAAATCATTAAGGAGGTGTTCCCTGAGAGTGTTGAATACTCCAACGGGGTCATCTATTATGATGACTACACTTTCGAGGAGAACTGGATTGGGAAAATATTGGATTCGGAGGAGGGTATCGACTGGATGCTTCTTGATTCCCCAGAGTTTGTGGACGCACTCAAGGCTGCGGGGTTTGATGGGACCTTGGTGTATGAAGGGGATGAGGAGACCAGTATGGCGGCGTTCGATAATGGCAATATCCAAAGGTTGGATAGGGAGCCCCGCGCCGCCGAGCAGCGGGTGGATGTCGACGAGGTGCGCATGCGGTCTCGTGCGGGCAGCAGGATTAGCAAGGGCCTTGCCACGTACAGTGTAAAGGGAGAGAAGCAGGTAGAAGAGATTGAGAACCT
>PIVT01000365.1 GCA_003353845.1 Pseudomonadota bacterium
GCTGCTCCACTTTGTCACCGAAAACTGTTGAGATGTCACGCAAAATATGCGTCAGAAACGTATTGATTGGCTTACTCAATTTTTTGTCACCAAACAAGTGTTGAGATGTCACGCAAAATTTGCAACAAGTATTGAGATGTCACGCAAAATGTGCGTCAGAAATGCTTTGATTCGCTTACTCGTTTTGGCAAAAATCCATCACATCATAAACAAAAGTAACGCCAATGACGATAACCCAATCAAGACGTTTCTGACGCACATTTTGCGTGACATCTCAACAGTTTTCGGTGACAAAGTGGAGCAGCAGCGTGACAAAGTGGAACAGCAGCGTGACAAAGTGGAACAGCAGCGTGACAAAGTGGAACAGCAGCGTGACAAAGTGGAACAGAGCGTGACAAAAATGAAATCGACACCACCCCCAGGAAAATGTGAAGAGTGACCCAATGGCCTCTGAGGCAGAGGCCGCAGAAAGAGATGGCTTGAGCTTGGCCTTGGCCTTGGACGGGGGCTTGGACGACAATAGCGACGCATCTAACAATGATGACGGAGACTTGGACGATTATAGCGATGTATCAGACGAAGATGAGGGGGGGCAGCGAAAAGTGCCCTTGGTGCACATTAACGGTATACATAAGAAGCGCATCGCCGACATGCGAGACCCGAGTTACATTAGCCACGAGTCACTATCAGATACACTTAGATTCCAGTGCCCGTGCGCCTCCTCGCAGTCTTCCTCCTCCTCTTCTTCGTCGTCATCCTTCTGCCCGCCAACCCCGACATGCTTTGTCGCTTCCGGCATGGATACAGCTCAGCTTTGTACGATGCGCCAGAGGTGGATGCGGTATCGCAAGTCGACAGGCGAGTTGAAATCTGAATTGGGGAAAGTGCTCGTCGAGAACCGGGCCACGTCGATCAGTTCGGTGCGCAGCAACGACGACGGGGGCGTTGTGAAGAAGCTGAGAGCATCGCACCAGTTGTACCTTCTCAACGGGACCCGCGTGTGCCGCGAGACATTCGCCGCGGCACTCGACGAGCCTGAGGATTTTATAAAAAAAGCGTCGATTTTTGGCCACAAAGAGAGGTCCGAGCTGCCGATGCACCACGCCACGGAGGCGCCGCAAAAGACGCTAATGGTGCAGTGGTTGCGAGAATTCGCCGTTCTCACCTCCGAAAGAATGCCCGGTGGAGGTGCACCGGGCAGTGCACGCGCTGAAGCGGCCGCAGTGTGTCGCGATGATGCCGGGGTGTTGCGACTCGCCGAGTGCCGCTTGAAGGACGTGTGGAAGAAGTATCAGATGGGCATGTTGGAAATGGGGCAGTCCCCGCTGTCCTACGAGTGTATGCGACTCGCCTTTACGTCCGACGAAAGGCTGGTCCACATAAAGCTTTCGCGTCGGCGCGGGAACGTCGGCGGCCTCGGCATCTGCGCTACGTGCGAGAGCCTCAAAGAGCAACTCTACATGGTGCGTTCATTCGGCTGTAGCTCCCCCTCCCC
>PIVT01000129.1 GCA_003353845.1 Pseudomonadota bacterium
CCCTTCTTCGCCTGACGCTCGCAGATCGCGGCCGTCAGCGTGGTCTTACCGTGATCCACGTGGCCAATCGTGCCCACGTTTACATGAAGTTTATTTCGCTCGAATTTCTCTTTGGCCATTTCTGCTACCCCAAGTTCATCATCACGGGCCTAGCCCGATTGAGTTATTACTCATTAGCTCTCAATAACGATCAATAACGATCAATAACGATTAACGATCTCTTCCACGATATTGGCTGGTACCAAATCGTAATGTGCAAATTGCATGGTGTACGTTGCGCGCCCCTGACTCATGGAACGCAAACTATTGACGTACCCGAACATTTCCGCGAGCGGCACATTTGCCTGAAACACCTGCAATGCGCCGCGCATTTCCACACCGACCAACTGTCCACGCCGGCTATTCAAATCACCCTGAACTGTGCCTACAAAGTCTTCAGGCACGACAACTTCGACCTTCATAATGGGTTCAAGCAGCGTTGGTCCGGCCTTGCGAAGTGCGTCCTTCATTCCCATGGAGGCAGCGACTTTATAGGCACGTTCGGAGGAGTCTTCCTCCTGATGCTCACCACCAACCAGTCTTACTTTCAGATCGACAACTTCGTAACCCATCAGGAAGCCCGCTTGTGCCGCTTCCTCACAACCTTGCCGTATTACCGGGATGAACTCTTCAGGGATCAAATCATCCTTGAGATCCACTTCAAATTCGAAGCCCGATCCGCGCAGTCCCGGGGCGACTTCAAGGCACACGACAGCGAAGTCCCCTGACCCAGCGGACTGCTTTATATAGCGCCCTTCGGTGGTTATCGCAGCAGTTATTGTTTCTTTGTAGGCAACTTGCGGCTCTCCCACATTGGCCCCGACATTGAACTCTCGCAGCAGGCGATCGGCAATAATCTCCAGATGCAACTCGCCCATGCCCGCGATGAGAGTCTGGCCCGTTTCGGGATCCGTCGAGACCCGGAAGGAAGGGTCCTCCAGGGTCAAGCGCTCCAGGGACTCCGATAATTTGTCCATATCTGCAGTACTTTTAGGCTCAATGGCGATGGAGATCACCGGCAGCGGGAAATCGATGGACTCCAGCAAGATGGGCGATTTTGGATCACACAGAGTTTCCCCTGTAAACACCCCTTTCAAGCCCACTACAGCCACGATATCCCCGGCCGAAGCCGTTTCTAACTCTTCGCGGCGGTTGGCGTGCATCTGCAACAGGCGAGTGATGCGCTCTTTCTTGCCACGCGCAGCGCTGAGCACGGCCTGACCTTTGGAAACCGTACCGGAATAGACGCGCAAGAAGGTCAGATTCCCCACGTGGCGGTCGTTCATGATCTTGAAGGCCAGGGCGGAAAAGGGCTCTTCTACCGTCAGAGCCCGTTTCACCTCTTTTTCGCTCTTCGGATCCTTGCCTACGATGGCAGGAAGCTCAGGGGGTGAGGGCAAGTAAGCAGTGACAGCGTCCAGCAGGGGTTGCACACCCTTGTTCTTGAAGGCCGAGCCGCACATCACCGGCACCAGCGCCAGGGAAAGGGTGGCAATGCGCAGGCCGCTCACGAGTTCCGCTTCGCTGAGCGTACCCTCTTCCAGATAGCGCTCCATGAGCGCGTCATCGCACTCGGCCACGGCTTCGCACAGGGCTTCACGAGCTTCTTCCACTTGCAATTGCAAGTCTTCGGGGACATCGGCTTCGCGAATTTCGGTATCGATCTCGTTGGAATCCCAGTACAGGGCAGAGTTTTGAACCAGGTCCACGACCCCAACGAACTCATCCTCGGCACCAATGGGAAGCTGGATGGGGATGGGATTGGCACCCAGGCGATCCCGGATCATGTCCACCACCCGCGAAAAATCAGCCCCGATACGGTCCATCTTATTAATGAAGGCAATGCGGGGCACGTGGTAGTGATCGGCTTGGTGCCAGACCGTTTCGGATTGGGGCTCCACACCGCCCACGGCACAGAACACGGCCACAGCTCCGTCGAGCACGCGCAGGGAACGCTCCACCTCGATGGTGAAATCTACGTGGCCGGGAGTATCGATGATATTGATTCGGTGATCTTTCCAGAAACAAGTCGTCGCGGCCGAGGTGATGGTGATCCCCCGCTCCTGCTCCTGTTGCATCCAGTCCATGGTGGCCGTGCCCTCGTGGACTTCACCGATCTTGTAATTCACGCCGGTGTAGTAGAGGATTCGCTCGGTCGTAGTGGTCTTGCCAGCATCAATATGAGCCATGATGCCGATATTACGAATCTGATCGAGGGTGAATTTCTGCGTCATGGTTTGCCGTCTCTACGCCGAGTGTCTCACTCGACTCGCTCTTAAACCGTTTGGACCCGTTATATGACTCAACCCTTCACTTTTTGAAGGGATCGAAGCCATAAGGGCTTTATGTGGGTTCGCTATCTACCAGCGATAGTGAGCAAAGGCTTTATTGGCCTCTGCCATGCGATGCGTATCTTCTCGTTTGCGAACGGCTTCGCCCCGTTCGTTGGCGGCATCCATGATTTCACTGGCCAGCTTGTCCGTCATCGTCTTACCTGATCGGTTGCGGGCAAAGTTGGAAAGCCAGCGCATGGCCAAAGAGCTCGCGCGCTCGGGGCGAACCTCAATGGGTACCTGATAAGTTGCACCACCGACGCGACGGGATTTCACCTCGACGCGGGGTTTTACGTTTTCCAAGGCCTTGCGGAACATCACCAAAGGATCCGCGCGCAGCTTGTCTTCGATAATATCAAAGGCGCCGTATAAGATGCTCTCTGCTGTGCTCTTCTTGCCGTCGAGCATGAGCACGGAAATAAAGCGGGAGATGGTCCGGTCGTGATACTTGGGATCCGGAATTGTTTGTCGTTTTATTGCCGCAGAACGTCGAGACATGTCCTGTCACCATTCCTTCTTAAGCGCTCTCGCGAAAGGCCACAAGGGCCACAGCAAGAGCAGTAAATCTATCTACTTTTTACTTACTTAGGCTTCTTTGCCCCGTACTTCGAACGACCTTGGTTTCGGCCACCCACACCCGTGGAGTCCAGGGTACCGCGCACGATGTGGTAGCGAACACCTGGGAGATCCTTCACACGACCGCCTCGTACCAACACGACGGAGTGCTCCTGCAGCGTATGGCCAATACCTGGGATATAAGCGGTAACCTCGCGACCATTGGTCAAGCGAACACGAGCCACTTTACGCAGAGCCGAATTCGGCTTCTTGGGCGTAGTGGTGTAAACGCGCAAGCACACGCCACGCTTCTGTGGCGATGCATCAAGATCTGGACACTTCTTCTTCTTTATTTGTCGTTTGCGCCCTTTGCGCACCAACTGCTGTATTGTCGGCATTTCTTCTCCGATACGACGCCTGGCTATTCCTGCGCAGACAACCGAGAAAAACGGTTTGCCCGCAGGGCCTTGGAATCGCTAATGGGGCCGCATTCTAACTGGCTTCCGGACGCTGTCAACGCCCGAAAGCCAGTGTAAGAACGCGGAATCTATAGGGTCGCTCCTTCAGAGGAGGGCAATGGCTCGGTCAGGGATAGAGAATCACCCAATCCTTCCTCATCCGACGCCTCTGCGGGCTCCATCCCCTCCGCTTCTTCGGGGAGATTCACCTGAATTCCGACCTGGTTGTACGAGGACAAGCCCGTACCGGCGGGAATCAAACGACCCATAATTACATTTTCCTTGAGGCCACGCAGGTAGTCCGTCTTGCCCCAAATGGAAGCCTCAGTGAGCACCTTGGTCGTCTCCTGGAAGGAGGCCGCGGAGATAAAGGACTCCGTGGACAACGACGCCTTGGTGATTCCGAGCAATAGCGGGATATGACTCGCTGGCTGCTTGCCTTCGGACTCAATCCGCTCATTCACATCGCCCAAGCGTATCTTCTCGACGTTCTCACCGATGAGGAACTCCGTATCACCCGGATCCACGACGGTCACGCGGCGCAACATCTGCCGCACAATGGTCTCGATGTGCTTGTCGTTGATTTTCACACCCTGCAGGCGGTAGACCTCTTGGATCTCGTCCACCATGTACTTGGCCAGTTCCTTCTCACCCTTGACCTTGAGAATGTCGTGGGGATTGGTGGAACCATCCATGAGTGCTTCACCAGCGCGCACATGGTCACCCTCGTGCACGGCGATGTGCTTACCCTTGGGAATTAAATACTCCTCGGGATCGCCCTCGGTCGGCGTCACGACGACGCGACGCTTACCGCGGGAGTCTGCACCGAAGCTCACCTCGCCATCAACATCCGATACAATGGCGAATTCCTTTGGCTTGCGAGCCTCGAAGAGCTCAGCCACACGCGGCAAACCACCGGTAATATCCTTGGTCTTGGAGGTCTCACGAGGCACCTTCGCCACGATGGAACCGGCTGCTACCTCAGCGCCTTCATTCACCGACAGATAGGCACCCACCGGCAAGAGCAAGCGCGCCACGGTGGCTCCAGACTCATCCTTGACAATGATGCGTGGTCGCATCCCGGGATCCTTGGACTCGATCACCACCTTGGAAGCCACACCGGTGAACTCATCCACCTGCTCCTTCATGGTGGCACCCTCGACGATGTCGCCGAATTCCACAGTACCCGCCACCTCAGTCACGAAGGGATTGGCAAAGGGGTCCCATTCATGCAGCAGGGTTCCGGTCTTGACTTGCTGACCGTCCTTGACCTGAATACGAGCACCATACACCACAGGGTGTCGCTCACGCTCACGGCCACTGGCGTCATAAACACCTAGCTCCGCCTGTCGAGACAAGGCCACCAAAGCACCGTCGGGACCTTCGATGGTACGCAAGTTACTGAACCGCACCTCACCATCATAACTGGCCTCCACATGGGACTGCTCAGCACGACGTGTTGCCGTACCACCGATGTGGAAGGTACGCATGGTCAACTGGGTTCCAGGTTCACCGATGGACTGCGCTGCGATAACGCCTACCGTTTCACCCAAGCAAACGAGCTCGCTGCGGGCCAGGTCGCGGCCGTAGCATTTGGCGCAAACACCGCGCTTCGCTTCACAGGTGAGCACGGAGCGAATAAATACGCGCTCCAAACCAGCCTCTTCAACAATACGCACTTCTTCTTCATTGATTTCGCCACCGGCGGGAATCAATACATCGCTCGTGAGCGGATCGAGAATATCCTCTACCGCCACGCGGCCAATGATGCGCTCACCGATGGACTCGATAATCTCACCACCCTCGACCAACTGCTCCACCTGAATGCCGTCCATGGTTCCGCAATCCAACACATTAATGATGACGTCTTGAGCCACATCAACGATTCGGCGAGTCAAGTAACCCGAGTTGGCTGTCTTGAGAGCCGTATCCGCGAGACCTTTACGCGCACCGTGGGTAGAGATGAAGTACTGCAACACCGAAAGCCCCTCACGGAAATTCGAGGTGATGGGCGTTTCAATAATCTCACCGGAAGGCTTGGCCATCAGGCCTCGCATACCGGCCAACTGACGCATCTGCTGCACCGAACCACGAGCACCGGAATCGGCCATCATGAACAAGGAGTTGAAGCTGGGAACTTCCTTCTCTTTCCCATCTTCATCTATAACGGTTTCAGTCGCTAAGCGATCCACCATGCTCTGCGAAAGCTTCTCCGTGGCCTCGGCCCAGATGTCGATGACCTTGTTGTAGCGCTCACCGTCGGTGATCAGACCCTCTTGGTACTGCTCTTGGATCTGAGCCACATCGGCACGAGCCGCCTCCAAGATTTCCTGCTTATCAGGAGGAATCTCCATATCGGAGAGACAAACCGAAGCACCCGCCTTGGTCGCAAAGGTGTACCCCAAGGTTCGCACGCGGTCGGCCAGCAAAACGGTGGCCTTGCTGCCCATGATGCGATAGGCCGAGTCAATCAAGTCGTTCAAGGACTTCTTGTCCATGACCTTGTTGTAACTCGTAAAGGGGATTCCGTCGGGAACGATGTCGTACAGCATCATGCGACCCGGCGTCGTCTTCACCAATTCACCATTTCCCAAGCGAACTTTCACATTTGCGTGCAACTCAACCTCGCCCGAGTCATAGGCGAAGCGAATTTCGAA
>PIVT01000366.1 GCA_003353845.1 Pseudomonadota bacterium
AGAGCTTGTCGCGCTGCCCGTCGGCAAGTGCCACCGTGTACATGAACTGGGCACCATACTGACCATTGACATCCATGAAATCGCCGAAGGGAAAAACTAAAGTCTGGGGGGCATCGATCTTGAATTTGATAGCCATGGTACTTCTCCTCGCAATTCAGTTTGAGGAGAGGGGAGAACATCTCCCCCCTCCTCCGTGGGTTTTCCTCACTCATCCTTTGCGCCAAAGATGATCTTGACTTTCTCCTCCAGATCCTGGAGGACGGAAAGAGCTTCATCGGGGTGCCTTTCCGCCACAGAGATCTCCCAGGAATAGCCCTTGGTATTCTTGGTCAGTTTGATCCGCACCGGATCTTCCCCGGACTGATACCGATGGAGCACGGAAAGGGAATGGGACGGAACGAGCTGGACGGAATCAGAGGGCACATGCCCATTGCCTGACTCTGAGACCCGGCCGTCTTCCCGCGCCATTTCTACGGCAATGACGTGCTTGCATTTGAAATCCGGCTGTTCATCGTAGCGCAGAAAGTCCGGGCAGGTGCACACCAGATGCCCGTTGGGCTGAGTGACCAGGTAGGCGACATCCCGGCGGGAGGAACTGACGCGGAAGCCCCCATGCACCGGACGCACGGTGGGCACCAATGCCAGGGCGCGACGCCGGCGGAGTTTGAGCAGGGGGTTCTCCTCCGGCGCTGGCTGCGGACGGCGAGATTGGACTTGCGGGGGTAACTCGATGAGGTTAGATTTTCCCATGAGAAAATCCTCCTGTGTGTTTTGCACGCGGGACCTGGGTTTTTGACTTGTTAGCCGGTTGGGGGACCTTTTCCGAGAGACCCCAGCTGGCTTTTTATTTCAGGCCATTGACGTGCGTTTCTTTGTTACTATAAATAAACCATTTTCGTGCAACCGTGTCAAGAGTAAAATGGCTTTAAATATGTGTTTTTATTGATACTTATGTGTGATAAACTACACACAGAAAATCCAAATTGGCGGGGACTAAAGAAGGTGGTTTTTCGGGTAGGAAGTGAAGGGGGGATCCATCAGGCCGCGTGGAGTGTTGGGCGTCTTTTGCCCGACACGTAATGCGGCATCCAGGCGGCGCAGCGGACGAGTAGACAGAGCACTGAGTTTGCCCCGCATGGCTTTGCTCCGGATGGGCAAAGTGGCACAGGCCGGACGGACGCTGAGCACGCGCCGACCGAAGCGCGACAACCGCTGACCAGCACCGCCACCGCTGAACCGCGCAAGCACGCCAACCGCCGACTGCACACGCCACCGCACCACACACCCACGCCACCGCCAGACCGACCGAAGCGCGACAACCGCTGACAGCCCACGCCACCGCACCCACACACCCACGCCACCGCCGTCACCAACTTGCTTTTCTGCTTTTACCGCCAAGTTTTCCCGGCACGGGAGCGGTGCGAGACGGTCGACTTGTTGGCCGGCTTGTGCCGATTCTGTGCCTGCGCCTACAGCCTG
>PIVT01000367.1 GCA_003353845.1 Pseudomonadota bacterium
GTCCCGGGTTTCGCATCACTCATCGCAGATCGCAAGCACCTTGGTAGATGATCTCGAAGAGGGGTTCGACTTCCTCGGCGAGCAAGCATGAGAAGGCCACGCGCAAATCGTGCTTGGCCGTGGCGATCAAGCCGGTCTCGTACTTGTCGAGCAGATGCACGCGCAGGGCCTCGGCTTCCACGCCCTTCAACTTCACGCACATGAAGTAGCCGCTATTAAAGGGATACACCGTCCAGGCATCCTGAAAGCGTTCTTCATTGGCCACTTCAAACACGCGTCGGGCGCGCTGCTCCAACTCAGCACACTTGGCCGCCCGCTCGGCATCGATGGAACTGGAAGTCAGGCCTTTTTCAACCAAACTCTGCGAAAGCTGCGGGCTATTGGATATGGCGCCGCGAATGGCACCGCGCACCTTGGTGTCCAAGGCCTCAATCACCTGCTGGGCACTGGCGGCATCGCCCGGTCCAAAGGTGAGAAAGCCACAACGCAAACCCCACACAAAGAGTTCCTTGGTGGCGCCGTCCAGGCGAATGGCCAAGAGGTTGGGGTGCAGGCCGGTCAGGCGACCGAACAAGGACTCGGTCATGGACTCACCGCCCAAGTGGAAAAAGAGCCCGAAGTAAGCGTCGTCGCAAACCACCACCAAGTGCGTGCCCGCCTCGGCCTGGGCCGTCAGCGCCTGCACGATGGCTTCGCCCTCGGCCTCCGTGGGCATGTAGCCCGTGGGATTGTTAGGGAAGTTGAGCAACACGACCAGCTTGTCGCGCCCTTGGGCCGCCTGGCTCAAGGCGCTCGCAAAACCCTCTACGTTGAAGCCATCGCCGGCTTCATTGTAGAAGGGGAAGGTTTCAATGCGGGCCCCCAAACGAACTTCATAAGTGAGTCGGTAATTGCCCCAAAGCTTGTCGGGCAACAATATGCAGTCGCCTTCTTCAATGAAGAGGTCCCCCACCAAGGCCAGGCCATGGGTAATGGCACTGGTGACAATGGGATCCCCAAAAGTCTTGCCTGCGAGAGAGGGGTTTTCGGCCAGCATTTTTTCGCGCCAGAGTTTTCGCAAGCCGGGCTTTCCCGCTGGAGGTGCGTAGGGATAGACCTCGGCTGGCTCCAACCCGGTGAGGTATTGCTGGATGGATTCCAGGTACAGGGGACCGCCTTTTTCGGTGGCGATGCCCACGGTGGCGTTAAAGCGCTTGCCCTTGGCTTTGGCCTCGGCGCCTTGGGAAAGAATGCCCTTGGGAAAATACAAGCGGCGGCCCAATCCCGAGAGCATGGCGTAAACGGGGGAGGCGGCTTGCTGCAAGCTACTATTCAAACCTTGCGCAAGTGGATTAACAGATTCGGCTGACTTTGGATTGGGGGGTGTCATGACGCTTCCAGTTCTAGGCTGAGTTCATTTTTCTTTCTAATTGCGAAACTTTTTAATTGCGAAACAGGGACAAACTCGGGCTCGGCCCTGGTGGGGCGGGCAAGAGA
>PIVT01000368.1 GCA_003353845.1 Pseudomonadota bacterium
GCCGCCTACGCCATCGCAAACTGTCGCACCGCTGCCCTCGGTGGGCACGTCCAAGAGTGCGAGAACGGCCATCTTCAGGGCGTCTGGTACAACTCGTGTAGGCATCGAAGTTGCCCACAGTGCGCAGGGCTGCAAGTCGAACGCTGGAAACAACAACAAGCCGAGCGTCTTCTCGCCTGCGACCACTACCACATTGTTTTCACCATCCCGCACGAACTCAACCCGCTTTGGCGATTCAATAGGGAACGCATGGCACGCCACCTCTTTCGCTGTGCACGCGACACGCTCATCGAGCTTCTCGGCGATCCAAAGTATCTCGGTGCGCTTCCAGGGATCCTCGCGACATTGCACACTTGGGGAAGAACGCTCAGCCTTCATCCTCACGTCCATTGCCTCGTTACCGGCGGAGGCTGGGAGGATCAACGAGGCTGGAAGGCGGCCAAGCCGGACTTCCTTCTCCCAGTTCGTGTCGTCAAAGCCTTGTTTCGTGGCAAGATGCTGGCGGCGTTGCGCCGTGATCTTCAACGGGAGAAGCTCGTTCTGCCTCCGGATCACTCTCCCGCGCGCATGCAGAACCTCATCCGAATGCTTTACCAAAAGAAGTGGAACGTTCGTCTCGCCGAACGCTACGCGCACGGTCACGGGGTCGTGAAGTACCTTGCACGCTACGTCCGTGGGGGTCCTCTCGCAAACTCACAGATCCGTCATCTCGATCGCGATACCGTCTCCTTTCGTTACAAAGACCATCGCGACCAAAAGCGAAAAACTATGACGCTTTCACTTGCCGACTTCCTCGATCGCTTCCTCTGCCATGTTCCGTCCACGGGCTTTCGTGCCGTCCGTGCTTACGGGCTTTACGTGTCACAGAACCAAGCCGAGTTGAATCAGTGCCGAAAGCAACTTGGACAGCATGCCTACCAGAAGCCGCCGGTCCTGGACTGGCACTCCTATCTCATACGTCTTGGCCTGGCTCAGCGGACGGCTTGCTCGCTCTGTGGAGGCACGCTGCAACGAGGTGCGAAGATCGGGCGTGGAAGCCTTTTGCTGCAAACGTGTCGGGAAGGAGCGGGGTAGTGGAATGAGTCTCGACACCACCCGTGCGTCCAGAGTCCACTCGGAGGGGGTTCTTCATCGAATCTGGATGGCTTGGCGCTCTCTGTCGCCCCTCCCCGTAGCCAACTTCTCAGAAAGCGCAGTTCCGTTGAGCGGCTTGGGTCGAGCGATCAGCCTGCTATCTCCATAGCTCACGTTCATCCTCGCCTTACCGCGGAAAATTTGTACAACAAGCCGTTGCAGCAGCAGGGAACCCGTCAAGACGATGGGTTGCTTCGCGAAGTATGATAGAATTTTGCCGCTGCGTGGTGAATGTGAACCAGCAGCTGAACTATACGTTAGGTGGCGGGAACATGGACGTACGTGACCATCTTGATCCAATACGAGAAGAACTTATTTCAGCGCTTCATTCGGATCG
>PIVT01000369.1 GCA_003353845.1 Pseudomonadota bacterium
CAAAGGCGCCGTGCGCTAAGAGGCTCCCAGTAGCGCAGTGCGGGTGGTTTTCGAAGTGCCCGGTGCTACCAGGTCCCCGGGGGGCTAGACGCTGGCGTGTTGTGGCGCTTGCTTGATTGTGGATTGTGGGTGTGGGAGGTGGGAGGGCGGGTGACGTGGGGAGTGACGGAACTGCGGAGAGGGGGGCTCCTACCTCTCGTCGGCTTCGGGAGTGGCAATAGCAAACCGAAGCGACTAACAGAGGAAAGTCACTCATTGCCACTTCACATTTAAGGCGGCAGTTAAGGAAGAAATAGCAAGCTGGTCCACCAGAGGGGCGTTCTCAGCCTCTGGTTTTCGAGACGCGCGGCGGTAGATTATCCAGAATCTGCCCACGAGACCTGACGCGCGGGAAGCGAAGGAAGAAACCACGAAATTTCGCTCGCCCAAAATTTCCGGTTCTGGGCGGGGCTGGGGTGCCAGGACGCGGGCCCGAGAGAGGCAAGATTTTCGAGGTCCACGCCGATGCTCGGATAGATCTTTCGGATGCGCAGACAAGTTTTGGAGACCTGGCGCGCGGGGGGCGAACGAGGATACCAAAAGATCTTCACTGGCTCCCAGTTTTCCGGTCCCGGAACGGAGAGGGGGCGCGATTAAGGGGGGGGCGGCGGCAGCGAGGAAGGATTTTCGGGGGTCCTCGCCTCACCTCCAGGCCGACGCGCGCCAAGCGGCAACATTCGCGCCAAACTTCTGTCAGACCTGCCGCGCGGGGGGCGAAAAATGATAACCATAAGCCACGACTCCCCGAAAATTTGGGCCCTGAGAAGGTCTGTGGACAACGGGGGCCAATCTTGGGGTGTGAGGCTTACGTTCGAGATTTCTGAACCACGAAGGTTGGACCTCGACATTGGCCCTCAGAATTCGTTCACGCACGAGACCTGCCGCGAGGGGGGCGAACGAGAATAATCAGAAAGCCGCGACTCACCTTATATTTGGGCCCCCAGGAGGCCTGTGGACAACGGGGGGCACTCTTGGGGTGTGAGGCTCGAGATTCTGACGACCTCGGCATCGATGGACAGTCGACAGTCTTGCACAGACTGTGGACTGTGAGCAGCCCCTTCGCCGCGAATTGCACTCTTAAATGAAGCGAAGGGGACGAAGGCCATGAGCCCGACGCGCCAGGCACCATAGGGACGCTGTTCTCATTGATTGTGATGATGGGCCCAAACTCTGCGAGAACATGCGACACCCTGAGCAAGGCCACCAAGATGCACGACGTAAACATACTCAATTTGTGAGCCAGCCCAAATTTGAACTAGAAATAGGGTGAACGTCCCGGAATTGGGCGGGCTCACAAACTGACGGGATACTTCGGCCGGGAGGGCGCGCTCTTCCACCGCACAAGGCGTTTTCTTGACCGTTGGGGGGTTCTGATCTTCTGAATCACATGAGCACCGCGGAGCTTCGGGACTTCGGTAGTAGCTTTG
>PIVT01000370.1 GCA_003353845.1 Pseudomonadota bacterium
CTCTACGACGCGGATCAGCGATATGGCGGTGAAGGAATTCCTGGCGAACGCGTCACTTTTGACCCCAATCTCCTGAAGCAAAAAACCCGCAAAGGAAATTTAACCGACTTCAAAAAACACTTTAAACTTATCACCATTTACCCCAACCACGTTCATCAACTCTTCTGCTTCGTCCGCCAGTTTAAACATTATCAAGCTCTCCGCCAACAATTGGATATCACTTCCGACTCCTTCTTCCTGCACCTGACCTTTGACGCCGAGAACAATTGCCACTTTTTCCACGACGCCCCTATCCAAATTCTTCACGCCAAGAACTTCTTTCGCACCATCTGCCGAGAATCTGGACTGCCCAACGCTGAGTCCTTCGTCAACCACTCCATCCGCGCCTGGATGATCACCGAGGCCCTCGCATCTGGCGTCGAGGAGCATGCCGTGAAGGACCGCAGCCGCCACACTTCCAACTGTGCGGTGCAGTCCTACAAAAATGCCACCACCATCGAGCAAGCTTCTCTCGGAGTTACTCTTCATCATCGACGCGCGGGTCTGAACACCACCATCGACGCCACGCGCCAGCACATCGCCAACGTCCCCAAGCACGAGCGCCCGCAAAACATGCAAGTCGACGCCCAGCCAAATCCCCCTCCGCCACCCAATGCCCAAATTCCCCCACCGTACCCATTTCACCCCCAGGGCCCGCTCGCCATCCCGCAGGGGCCCGGACAGATGTTCCCTCCGCCGCCGCCGCCGCCGCAACATCCCTGGATGCTCGAACCCCAGCACATTTACCCTCCTCAAAATCTCCCCGTGCCTAATTGGAACGTGGGAAACGGCGCCGTTATCAATGTCCACTACCATAATGGCCCGACCGTCACCAACTACAACTCCGCGGATCGGCATGTGTACAACTATGCCAACGCGCAGGAAGCGATGTACGAAAGTGGCTGGGGAAATATGTCCGATGAAGAATGGCAACGTTTTTGCGCTAATGTAGAATAGTGCAATATTCTAGAATCGTCCTGTGCAGTTTCTTAGCCTCCTGCCTCTAAAACCTAGAACCCTTAGAACACGATCTTCATAGCGTAAATATTTTTTAATGTTCATGTGTCGCCCTGCCTGGTCTGTCTTCCTTGCCTGACTGTTTTTTGACTGTCGCCTCATGACATGACAGTCAGGGGCGACAAGTACACTTGTACTTGTAGTTTTACACGCTGTACTTGTCGCCCAACTGCCATTCATGAAGTGACACGTCAAAAAATAGTCAAGCCTTAAGGATGACAGATCTTGGGATAACACATTTATACCTTAAAAAATCCGAGCTTCTCAGTGGCTGTTGATGACGTGTGAGCGACAATACAGTAGAGCCCTATCGTATGAGATGATACTGTGGAGAGTTTCACGCAAAATTCGGCAGCCAATTCTTTCGCTAGTCCGACGTGGCCCATAAAATCCGTATGTGTCGCGAT
>PIVT01000130.1 GCA_003353845.1 Pseudomonadota bacterium
CATCACCGCTTACGAGTCAACCGTTGAACCAGTGCCCCAAAGGGTCACCGTTGTTGCCGGTGACGAACTAAATCGGCTCCAAGCGCTTGAGGTGCAGGGCCCCAACTTCATCTCCACGTATCTACCAGGCACGTCTGACCCCAATCTGAAGGATTACGACCTCGCATTTCGTGCGTGGCAGGTCAGCGTATCACGACAGCACTCGAACGAACAAGTCGTCGAAATACTTGGCGGTCACCTGGGAAACAAATGCATAGCTGATCTCGACATGGAATGGGTTACCGTCACTGACCAGTACGGAACTGACTACGCCGTTCGGGGCAGAGCGACTGAAGTAATGGCCTTTCCCTTTTCTACCGTCCTGAAGCGAATCGAGAACAGGGAATACGATTTCATGTATGGTGTCTACCACACGATAAAACAGACGCTTGCATCAGGTAATTACAAAGTTCGTGATGCTGAATGATGAGCTAGCTTTATTGATTTCGCGGGGCCGGTCCGTGGAATCTAAACGTGATGCGTCTGCAGGATTGCCAAATGACCTATAGAAAACTCGTATTGGGTAGTTCTGCTGCGCTTGTTGTTTTCACGGTCGGCGTAGTCCCACCCTATCTCTTTTACTTATTTCAGACCGAAGGGATCAAATTGTATCAGGCCTTCCCGAAAGCTTGGGCCTTAGAACTCGTTAGTTGTTCGATTCTATTCACAGCTCTTTACCTATTTGCAATGCCTGCCTCCTCACCTCGTCTGCGATCCGCTTGTTTTGGCGCCTTGGCTGGATTACTTACCTGGCTACCCAGCATTCTGAGCCTTGAGAGCAGAGCGGTGATGTCCATGGTCTCCATGGGAGACGTGAGCTTCTACTTAATAACGTTGTCGGTTTTTTCAACCACGCTGTGGCATGTCGCCATGTGGGGAGCAGCTGGCATTGCAGTTGCCTGGGCTAGCGGCAAGTGCTCTGGCGAAAATGAAGCGGCGGGATTTGGTAGGGTAGTTAAATGAAGGCACCCCGCCATAGGTCTGCTTGGATTGGCATTGCAGTTCTTATGATGAGCTATGCCGGACGTGCGGCAGAGCCAACTGTCGTCCCCTTTAATGAGATGGAATACTTTGATCGGGCCTCAATTCTCAGTTCTAAATTGCTTGAGTTGCGAACCACGATTTCTGTTCATGAAAAAGGGAAGGTTATTAACGGTGATGGCTCAGGTGCGTGCATGGCACACACATACAGGTTTAATGCAAAAGGAAGTATAGTTAGGGAGGATACTGATCAGACAGGTACTTTTTACGGATATCATTATGATGATAAACAAAACTTACGTGATTGGAGCTGGGAGGATAAGTCTAGCGGAGAGTTGACGTTATTTAGCAAGGAATTAGAGGGTGAAAAGGATACGTTTCGGAATGGGCTTTCGAAAACAGAAGAGAGGCTATCTAGAAGACTATCCCATAAGACCGACTTTAAAGTTGCATCCATACGTTCGATATCTGATGTGTGTTTTAATATTGATGCCGAGTACGAAATAGTTCACCTAAAGGGAGATGGGGGACTACCAAGATCTGCAATAGCAACTCTAGTTCGAGAAAAAAGGCAGTTTCTCAAGAACCTGGAATCCCCCAAAGAACTGTATATTCATTATGAATACAAGTTCTTTGAATAACGTTACTGTGTGAGCAACCGGGAGAACTGCACCGAACCTGGAAACAAGCCAGGCTAAATCGTGCGTCGCGGGTGTGCTAGCTTTTTTGAATCAACGGGGCGGCGCGGGGCCGGTCCGGTGAGCTTTATACGTTATCAGATCCTGGATTTTGAGACGTGTTTTTGCAATCGAGAGATAAGCTTATCATGCGACATATTCTCATAATTTTATTATTAGCCTCCGCCATACCCATGGGATGTGAGCCCCACTCCTCAAACTCTGATCTCCATGGAACGTATCAGATATCATCATCCTACGAGAGCGTGAGGGGTGAAGTAGAATCGATAGACTATGGGTCGCTTTCGATTGGACCCAATCCAATAGACCTACGTGACTACCCAAGGGGAGCTACGCTCAAATGGTTCTATCCAGATAATTATTATCATCCAGAAAGCATTGAGAGTATTTTTCCAGTTGGGTGTTATTGGAGGACCAAAGCAGCAAATGGACCGGAGAGGGTTGTTAGGTTTTCGATGATTGGCCACTCGGTCCTCGATGAAGATGGACGGGAGATAATATCGCTTGAACGGTATTTCGATGGATCGCTTTACATGGCCCGCGAAAAGGGCGAGGTCGGCTTCATTGCAAAGCTGGGATATGAGAAGTCTATGGAAGAAGAAGTCGAACTAGCGCATCAAGCCGGTAGCGTTCAAAAGACCTGCCTACGCATCGCAAGGCAGTATTCGGCAACAATGCAGGCGCGGGACCTGCCCGATGAGCTTTGATTCTTTGGCCTGAGGTGGCTTATGCTTTTCGTAAAGATCATTGGTTGGGTTGTTGGCGTCATGGCGGTTCTTGTGCTCTGCATCGTCTTTCAACTCACAGATCCACACATCGAATGGACGCGAGTCCGGGCGAGTTCATTAATCGAAGAGATTGAGGTGGAATACGTTGGCTATGCGTGTAGCGGCACAGATCCTCGATTGGCAGAAGTTCTTCATGGCCCAGATGGTGACATCCTTGCTGATGAACCGTTTCAGTTGGCCCTTCCTGATCAGGTACCGTCCCCGGAAGACTCCGTTGCAGCCGTTCCGGGAAATCGCTTTCTGCTGCGGGGTTTTCGGCACAATTCAGTTTCTCGCAATCGGATTACAGGGGCTACTACTACCCAGCCAAGCCTGTATCTTGAACTAATGGAGTGGGAAGCGGTTGCACCGTACCGTGTTTGGAGTCACGATGTTGATGGAGGGCCGGTGACTGTTCCAGAAACCAAGCCCGTTCATTATAAATTTAAGGCCGATGTAGGGAATGAACCAATGTTTATCGCGGTGGGCTATGGAGGCTGCTAGGTGCGGCGCGGGGCCGGTGGGCTTTATGGGACAGGCCCTTTTCAGGAAATTCGAGGAAGATGAGGCGACCATAAATTGGCAACTGCTTTCACTCATGCTCTCGTCGGGGCCTCCTTGGGTCAAGGGCTATCAAGCAAACTGCCGCGGGCAAGGCTCACTTTCTTTTTTGCGGTCGCTGCGGTGCTGCCGGACCTTGATATCATCGCCTTTAACCTGGGTATTCCTTATGAGGATGCGCTAGGGCACAGGGGGCTCTCTCATTCGCTCTCTATTGCCGTGTTGCTTGCTCCACTCTTTGCATTTTCCGTTCTCCCAAAGTATCTATGGTCAGGTAGGCACCTTTCTATCCTATCCGCCCTGTTTTTTCTCGCATTGGGTTCGCATGGGTTCTTGGACGCGTTCACAGACGCAGGCTTAGGTATTGGCTTTTTCATACCGTTTTCAAATGAGCGCTATTTCTTTTCATGGCGGCCACTTGTCACGCCCTCGGTATCTCCCAAGGCATTCTTCAACGCTGGAGCTATTCCAATTCTCAAGAGTGAATTCTTGGTGGTTTGGCTACCGGTGCTGGTGGCATCATCTATTTGGCAAGGAGGCAGGTTTCTTGGTCGCGGTGAGAAGGAGTCTGATTCATGATCATGGGAAAGAGCGCACCAGCGCCTGGCCCACTTTGGGTCAGAACAAGGTGCTACGCATAGCTCACACCCCCTGCTCTTTCACTTTTTGCTTATGTAACCAAGGACCACCTGGCGGCCATGTGCGATCGAATACCTGGCTTTCAGTTAGTGCTTCCATGATTGGTCGCAGAAATGCCATGACCGCCAACCAGACTGTCTCGAAATCTGCAGGCACCTGATTGAGGTCACTCCGTTTAACAAAGGCCTTCCATTGGGCTTGTTTCGACTCCCCTTGAGCGATGGGTTGGCTGAAGCAGACGGCATCGGCAATAAGCACTGTGCCACGTCGCTCAAGAGTATTCCGAACGGCATCGGCAAGCAGTGAGCCGTCGAAGGACTGATGGGTAGCAAGCGTCCAAATATCGAAGAAGTCCTTCATGCGGCTGTTGAGTTCACCGAGTTTGACCATCGCTTCAAACTTCTCGGCGATTGCGGTTTCACGGTTGTAGGCCGTCAAGCGTGGTGCAGGCATGTCCAAGACAGTGGGATAGTCGATTTCTACCGGCTCGGGAGTAACCATGTCGCTGAAGCCCAAGTCAATCTGCATCGGAGCCCTGGCATTAGCCAGCTTCCCTTGAAAAGTCGCTCGCACGCCTTCGTACTCGGCGTCTTCTGCAATACGTTCTGTCACCACAGAATCAGGATTGAAGAAGAGACCGTCATCATCAACTGGGGTTGTACAAACGTCGGTGATCATCGCCTTGATGATATCTAGATCGTTGCTGGCCCGAGCCAGGAGATCAATGTCACGTGTTGGCCTGCCGATGGGGACCTGCCAATAGGTCAGCATCAAGGCACCCTTCAGAATAAACCGGTCTGCATGTGGGGAGAGCGATAATCGATACAACCATCGTTCCAAGGCGTAGTGCTGAAACACATCATTGAAACGCTTGTCGTCAGCATTCGCGATGTTGAGCAGGCGTTGATGAACCGAAGCGGCCACGTTCTCGGTCACGCGGAAGCCTCAAGATAGGGCGTGATCACCCTCTCGATACGATTGACTCTCGCATAATCGAGAATGCGCTGAAGCGATGCACCTCGTCTTCGACGATAATTGCCGAGAGCCTCAAGAGCGACATCAAGGCCGATCTTATTTCGGTACTTAAAGCAGTCAGCGATGGTCTTCTCCGCGTCATAGATCCGAATGACGGCACCCCCCACATCTCGGGTCTCAATACCTGCCTCAAATGACTGTTTCGAGAAGCGATAAATTTGAAGTGGTGGATAATCAAGCGCGGGGTACCGGGATGATCGCGGGATGGCCAGATGAATGACATGAGGAATTTGGGTGGTCAGCTCATGGACAGCTAGCGCCGAGATCAAACAGATCACACCATGGGGAATTCGCCCGGCAATCAGCGCCAGGTCCGGGTCACCGACAGGTGGAAGACCGGCCAGCCGATAGAGCCCCCGGGCCAGTTGCTCCAGATCCCCCCCATCCCGTAGCGCATAAAGAGTGCGCGGGTGAATACCCGCAGCCAGTGCATCACGAGTTCGGATGCTGCCCCCATGAGCAGCGATAATCGTCTTAGCCTGTTCGGTCGCCGTGCTCATTGCCCCACCCCAGTCTCTGCCTTGGATAGAAACGCAGCCAAATAGTAACAATTGGCTGCGTTTCTATCCAGTAAAAATCCAGCACAATTCACCAATTCCGAAGACCTCCAGCCCCCCCCCTTACAACTACCAAATACTCTCACCGCTCTGCGAGTTCAAACTCTGTGCAAAATCCATATCAAAGCCGATCAGGATTCGAGGCCACAGAACTGACGAAGTGTCTTAAAGGGATGCGATGGCGCGAGAGACGGGGCTCGCCCATCTACAATAGACGCGACCCCGAGCTTGGGAAACACAAAGCACTTTGCGATTTCAACTTACATCACAACTGCTTACAAGATCAGCGTTGACGTCACTCATACTCCAGAGTCACACACAGATATACACACGCTTACGGACTTCTAGTGGCTCGTCTCTCGCCCCGTTGGAGCGCGAGCTTTTCAGGCTAGCGCGCTCCCCTCGCGCGCGTGTATGGCTGCGGAGACAATTCTGCCCCTTCGATGATGGTTTGGGGGTATGATTTCCACTAACCAGGGGGAAATATCGGCTAACCAGATGAACTGTCACTTTATTAGGACTTGGTCTCCTGAAAGGACACCATCGAATGAATATCCTGTTCGTAGCTCCAACAAGACTGAATGCCTCAGGAAGACCCGTCAAGTATCGAAAGGCATTCCTTCCC
>PIVT01000371.1 GCA_003353845.1 Pseudomonadota bacterium
GTTTTGTGTTTATGATTGTGACTAATTCTTGGTGACCATGATTCGTTCATACCATCCAGACTACACCCGATCCCGTCCGATCTCGGAAGTTAAGCTGGATTGGGCCGGACCAGTACTGTGGACAGAGATGACACGGGAAGCCCCGGTGACGAATCTTTTGTCCGGCGGATGGGATGTGTGGATGGCCCGCCCACGATTCACCTTCCTAGACCGGACGCCAGTACGGAGTCGATGAACTATAGGACACTAATGAACGCAGAAGAAGTCAATCAAACAGCCCTGGTCTCTTTTTCCAACGAGAGTGTACAGAGCAAATCATGTACAAACTATAACCAATACAATCTGGTAGACGGTGTCAGCCTCATGTTTTTTCTGGAATGTCACTGCCTCTTGACTTGCTGGTGAATTCTTTTTTCCGAGTCCTGCTGAGACACCCTAGAATCCCTACAGGAATCGTGCCTCGCAATTTGAATATTTCTCTCCGCGCCAGAGTCTTTGTTTGTTTCCATTTTCAGTTGATTTTCTCGGAATTTCTTGCGGCGCAGTGCAAACAATGTGGAGAAGGGCACGAGGCCATTTCTCTCGGGACGGCCAGCTGCGTTTTGCACCTCGGCAGTACCTGGGGTGGTAGTCAATGACGAGGAGTGTGCGCGAGACACCCTAGAACTCCTGCAGGAGCAGCACCTGGTTCGCCCTCCATTGCCGCACAGCTCCGGGGGGATGGCACCCTGGCTCGATGCAGCAGCAAACGAGACGGCAAGCAGCCCGGATGGCCTCCTATATATGTGGGTGTTTGTCTATCATCAACCCATTGATAGGGCCCGGATGGCCATTGATGATGAGGCCATGGTGATGGGGAATGAGATGGCGTGGTTGGGTGAGCTGGCTCGATTTATAATTAATCGTAATCTGAAGCACCCTAGATCCACTTGGTCCCAAGAAAGAGGGTGACAAATCGTAAGAACGACGGCTGAATCTCAGCGGATCGCAGCAGCAAGGCCACTCTACCGCGTACAATACCGTGTTCCAACTAAGTGGTCTGCAAAGGATTTACCCCAATGAGCGAGTGGAATTGCCGTGCATGGCTCCGACCTGGCGGTGTGCGCCGGGCCGAAGGATCCATCGGGTATGCTCCAGGGCTGGGACGAACCCAGCCTATCCGTAGTCGGGTGACGATCATTGGGACAAGTGACCCCGCTCCTAGCACGGCTTCCGACTTAGAGGCGTTCAGTCGTTAGCCTACGGATGGTAGCGTTGCGCCACCGCCTGCTCAGGCGAGCGCATTACCAAGTATCCGATCCGGCGGTTCCTCTCGTACTGAGCCGGGTTACTATGGCGGGATCGCACAACAGTAGGGTAAAACTAACCTGTCTCACGACGGTCTAAACCCAGCTCACGTTCCCTATTAGTGGGTGAACAATCCAACACTTGGTCCCTTCTGCGAGACAATGATAGGAAG
>PIVT01000131.1 GCA_003353845.1 Pseudomonadota bacterium
GTCGGAGACATCGGGGGACTTTTCGCCGCGACGTCGCATGTCCTTTTTGGACTCGAGTTGGATTAGATCTTCCCGCGCCATTGTGTAGGTTGGGACGGAGAGTTCGTCGGAGAACTTCTTCTCCACCTTGGGGATCTCGTCGGGGATGCAGCCGGACTTGAGCCAGGTGCGCATTTTGCCCCAGATCTCGGCGCGTTTGTTTAGGTACTTTTCGCCGGAGACATCGCCATCGGAACCGCCGCCGAAAGTTACTTCGTAGACTGGGGTTGCCATTGCGTTGAGTTGGTCGACTACGCCACCGCCGACTCCGCCCCCGTCGACGAAGATTGCGACAGCGGAGTATTTGACATAGGCGTTGAAGACCTGAGTTGCGAGTTCGATTGTGTTCAGGCCCTGGAATACGCGGGGCTGGCGGGAGCGGCCGTCACGTCCTTGGCGGATGTAGATTACTGATTGGTCATCGCCGAACCGAGCTACGTCAACTCCGATGACGACGCTGTCGCGATTCTCGAGAGGGAGATTGCGGGTGGTAGCTTCGCGGGCAAGTTCGAGAGAGATGAAGCTGGTTGCGTCGATACGTGGGAAGCGGCCTGTCACGCGAACGCGGACGAAATCGTGGTCGAGGCCGTAGTCGTCTACCCATTTTTGCAGCTGCTTCTTGTTGGTGATCTTGACGTCGAGGGAGTTGATTGCGCGAGAGTTCCAACGATGGGCGAAGCGACCGCCCTCGAAGCAATCGCGGAAGCGGCCCGAGTTGCGAGTGGGGTTGCCGAACACGGCCCAGATGATCTCGGTGTTCTTATCGGTAAGTGCGCCTTCGGTTGTTTCCCAAATTAGCTCGGGGATGTTTGACGCTTCGTCAAAGACTACGATGATGCGTTTGCCGAGGTTGTGGAGTCCGGCGAAGGCCTCGGTGTTCTTCTCGCTCCATGGGACCATGTCGATCCGCCAGGTCTTTTCGTGATCGGGGTCGATCGAGAAGCGGGCGGTAGCGGTCATTTTGAAGAGCGAGTTGGTTAGGGAGAGGCGATGCCACTTGGCGAACTCGGCCCATGTTTTGGTTTTCAGCTGGGTCTCGGTGTTGGCGGTAACTACCCCTTTGGTGTCCTCCATTGTGGACTGGGCCCAATCGAGAATCCACGAGACGAGGGCGGATTTGCCAATCCCGTGGCCGGAAGTTGTGGCGAGTTGGAGCGGATTGGTCTCGGCTTCGGCGCCCTGAGCAAGCTCGATTGCTTCGCGGATGGAGAGGACTCCGTCCCGCATGTTGTTCAGGATTTCGATTTGCCAGTCGTCGGGGCCGTCGAAGTGGGATAACTCGCCATTGGGTTCGCCCCAAGGATAGGCCCAAAGGACAAACCCGAGGGGGTCGGCGGAATAGCGGGCAAGGCTTTCGAGAAGCTCGAGTTGGAGTTCGGCCTCTAGGCTCATAGGGCTGTGCCTTCAATGCCGCGCAGGGGAGACTTACGGCCTTTGCCGCTAACGCGGCTAACAGTAATGCGGTGGCGGGCAAGCCCGCTAATGCTGGTCATGAGTTCACGGTTCCTTCAATTATGACGGGAGGATTAAGGGCTTCCTCGGTTCGCTGTCGGGCGGAGGCTAGGCGTTCGGCCAGTCCGAATTTGACGTTGACTTCAGCCTTTGTGGAGACGCCGTGGCCGGTTCGGTCTGCCATACCTTTGGTAAGCTCAAGAAGCTGGTTTATGGAGAAATCCTCTGGACCGTCCTCGAGGCGATCGGCGAGTTCATCCACTGCATCTTGGCCAAGCCCGGCCATCCGCTCGTGCATCCCGTAGTACTTCTCATCGACCTTGCCACGATAGAATGTAACTAGCTCGGAGAAAGCGGGATCGCCCTTGAGAATGCTGACGCGGGATTTGTCGTACCCGCAGAGGATGGAGGCATCGCTCTCAGACAGCCCGGAGGCAATTGCCCGCGCAAGAGCGTGGTGGCGGTCCCGGAGTTTGCGAATCTTGGGGGCCTGAGTCTGGCGTTCCTCCTGTAGGGAGAGGATATCCTGTTCGGTCAAGGGCCGGTTGAGGACTGCGGTGAGGGGTTTTCGCGCCCGCCCGTTAGTCCGTAGTCCCAATTCCCTTACGCTTAGGTTAAATCCACTGTCTTCCGTCATCGCCCGATCTCCTTTCGCCGCCAAGTTTACGCGGCTTTGCCGCCGATGTCAAGCCCCGCGCGCAAAGCGGTATGGCTATAGGACCGGGTAAGAGAGCCATACCAGTCAAAATTACACACATTTACAGCTTGGGCCTTCCCCCGCGCGCAGAGGGGGGTACCAGCGGAAAGGCCTAGCTGCGAGTGGGTGGCATGTGCAAGGAAAAAAGCTGTGGGTTTGAAGGAAAGCTGGCGCGAAGCGGGGAAGAAAAACCCAGTAGGGGTGAAATTAGGCGTTGACACGGGGGATAGGACTCGCTATGTATTGGGTACGGGCAATGATGCTCGGTTGAAAGGGTAAGACGATGGAAGAGAATATCACACAAGCAACCGTACGATGGGCAAGTCAACACGATTGGTTCGTGCAAGCCTTTATAAGTCAGGGTAGGCTTGTGGTTGAAATGCTTAATCCTTACCGGGATGGGCTTAATGAATACCATACTGACGTGAATGAACTACGTGAAGCAGCTGGATACTAAGGAAGGGTAAGACAATGGAAGTACAATTAAAGATTCAAGGCCAAGCGATGACGGTTGATACAAGTAGGATGCACCAAAGCTGGGTTGATCATTGCCTAGCATACGGGGTGCGAAGGTTTCCGAACGATAAGTATTCAAGCGACAAGGGGCAAGTTAAGATTGATCTTGTGCAAGCACTGCTTGCGGACATGCAAAGCGGGGAAGAAATGCCCGCGATTGTACGGGGTTCCGGGGGCGGGGCTAGCGCCAATCCGGTTGAAACACTTGCGCTTCGCAATGCGAAAGCGACGCTTACCATGATGTTCAAGCAAATCACGGGTCTGAATAAGGCGCTTGACTTCGCGAAGCACGAAAAGATTGCGAAATTTTTTAAAATTACTGAAGATCGTGCAACGTGGAAGGACGATATTGTGCGCCAGTGGATGGCTAAACAAGCGGAAGCTGGGAAAGTTGACTACCTTGGCGATGCGAAAGCAACAATTGAAGCGGCAAGTGAATTGGAATTTTAACCCAGTCTCTTAGCCATACCGAAGCCGTCACATGCACCGTGACGGCTTTTTTCTTGCGCCGGGCATGGTTGGGCGGAATTTGTGCTTGCGGCGTGTGGCGACCCCTTGGCGTCCCACCTTGCCCACATTCCACCCCCTTCTTCTCCCCACATTCCCATTCGCAAATCCCCAACCACCAAACCCCTTCGCTGGTTATCCCTAAGTAATCCCACAGTGCTACCCTGATGCACGCCACAGTTTTGCTGGTTTTCCGCATTTCCCGTGCAAGGTCGGTATGTGCCTTTAAAGTATGGCTCTCGGACGGGGTACGCCAGCCATATCTAGCTGGGGTATGGGCCCATACCGAGTTTTTTTTTTGGTTTATATTAATATTTTTTTTTTTTTAAAATTAGTTGCAGATACACCAGCTTTAAGAGCCATACTTCGGACCCGGTAAGAGAGCCATACTTTAAGCACACATGCCGGGGGTGCGCGAAAATAGCGGATAATCAGTAGAACTGCAGGCTTTTGGCGGAATAACTAGGGCGCAACCAGTGAACTAGAACCAGTAGAATCTTCAAATCAAGGGCAATAGGTATGCATGTACTCCCTCATTTTCCCCCGGTATGGTTCCAAAGCTGCACTTCATGCTTGCGCGCTTCGCGCAATTGTGTATGATGGTGGGGACAAAAGCACATGGATTATGCGAAAGAAAGGACGCCGAAATGGCCAAAGAATCAGGTAAATATCTTAGTTTTGGGCGCGGAATAACTATCCTAAAAGAGGAGGATGCTCTCGTAATTGTTCAAGCGGGAGAACAACCACTCAGGGAGTTAATTATAGGAGGCAACGCCTTTGTGCGCTTAATGGCCTTTTTAACGGAAAAGGAAGAGAAATAATGACCAAATGCGAAGCGAAAACAGTGCAAACATACATGGACATCGGTGAGGAAGTGCTGGAAATCACGCCTTCACAGGTGGACGAATTGCTTGTGAACTACGAATGGGAGTGTGTGTTGGTGCAAGGCAGCGATACTGAATGGCCTTTCGTGCTCTTTCGCCAGCGGGGAAATCCTAATGCTTGACCCCAAAATACAGCAACGGCTTAAGGAAGCTGCCCCAATTGAGTGCAGCCCCTACTTGCTTCGTCCATTGCGGAGCGAGGAGCAAGCGCGCAGGGAGATTGCCGCCAAGCGGAAGGAGCAGGAAGCGAAATGAAGACTTATCTCATCGCATTCACGGCCTCAACAGGGCCAAGCACATCGCATTCACGGAAATTTAAAGACTATCCAAATAGGCCAACAGCGCACGACATACTCAATTTTGAAACCGAGA
The DNA here is from genome assembly GCA_003353845.1 of Pseudomonadota bacterium. Taxonomy (GTDB): domain Bacteria; phylum Myxococcota_A; class UBA9160; order UBA9160; family JADFDR01; genus GLO-12. The sequence continues at coordinate 4,468 of PIVT01000131.1, forward strand.
TGCAAAAACGCTATGAGCTCATCGACAACGTCCTCGTTACCGTTATTAATGTTATTGAACTAGGAGACTCCTAATGCTTAAAGTCTTTTTGGCCGCTATTACACTAACCGCCGGGACAGTTGCCCTTGGCTTACATCGCTGGGCCGAATTCGGCTGGCTTAATTAGGAGAGAGAGAAGATGGATAAATTTCTTAAAGACCTACCCCCTTGGCAGTATAAATTACTGCTATTCGTCATCGGTACGGTTGTGATCGTGCTAATTCGGCTGGCAGTCTGATGGATTGACTAAACAGCCTCAACCCTGTTAGTCTTTTCCGCCAGCCCGGCTTCCCGCCCTTTCGCTGGGCTGGCGTGATGGACTTACAAGTAAGGAGAGAAAGAATGACCGAAGACGACGCGAAAACAAAATGGTGTCCGATGGTACGGCAATCCTTCGACGGGGTGGCTATAAACGTGACGGATAGTGAATTTCCTCCCTGCATCGGCTCCGCCTGCATGATGTGGCGCGAGAAATCTGTCTGGGTCGAGGACCACCTGGGCAATTTCGGTGAACAGTCTGGCGGCTATTGCGGCCTTGCGGGGAGTCCAGCTCGATGACCCCATCCCAACGCGCTTGGCTGCGCGATATCCGCGACGCAGCCGCCCTTGTTTTCATCCTCGGGGTGCTTACTTTAGCCCTTCCACTCATTGCCCACTTAATTCATGGGAGTTAAACCAATGGCCGAACCCGATTTAACCTTACTTAAGAACTGGCTTGCCGAGTCACAGGCAAAAACCGCCGAACTTGAGGAGGATTTGTGCATGCTAATCAGCTGTCTAATTTCCGACGGCGTCACGGTGGAGGAGACTGAAGCGACTCTTGATATACTTGCGGCCAAATACGGTCCAACAGTCCTACGCTTGAACGGGGAGGCCGATCGCCATGATAGCCCCAAGCAGTAAGGCCAACCGCCTTCTCGCGGAGTACCGTGACACCCTTTTGGGCCTTGCCGCAGCGCGGGATGATGCTACCGCCCACTGGCGCAATCTTAACGCCCACAGTATGGCCCATCTTAAACTTCGCCTTTACATCGCCCGCCTCGAGTCCCAAGTGGACGCCGAGGACGAGCGCAACAAAGTTGAAGGGAAAATCTGATGACCACAATCAAGTTCAAACCCGGCGTTGACATTACAGGCGTCCAAGTTGAAACCTCCATCGCGATGATAATCTGCGCCGGGGTTTACGCCTCTTTCGAGTCCGAAACCGAATTCGTAATAACCTCCGTGCGGGACGGCGTCCACAGCGCGAAATCCAAGCACTATCTGGGCTACGCATTCGATTTCCGTACGCGGGAGCTAAACGCGTTCATTCTTCCAGACCTAGCGAAAGCCTGTGCCGCCTCGCTGATTCGAGCCCAACATCGGCTGAGGTCGATCAGGGT
>PIVT01000372.1 GCA_003353845.1 Pseudomonadota bacterium
CAGGCTATGGTAGAGCTTTTCCGCTCATTGCTTTGGTCTCTTCACCTCATTCCGGGTCAGCGGCGCACTGAGTGCCACGAAACTCACTGACTTATCGATCCATACAAGGTTGAACATCATCATGTCTTTACTCATGTCACATCCCTCACACTATCTCTCCCAACCGATCAACGGCATCCTGGTAGCACTTCAAATAGTTTCTCTTTCTCTCATCGGCATCCAAGACACGAGCCCTATATTCGGACAGGATGTCCCGAATGGGCATCCCGTCCTGTGGATCGGTGCAAAGCCCGACCGTCATCTCCACGTCAGGATGAAACTTTCTCAAGACCGTCCTGAGCTTAGTGACCTCGGCAATAGGGACCGCGCAGCTCCTAGCCACAAACCCCCGAGCCGCGTGAACTACGATGATCGTGTACTTTCTCGTGTCTTTACTCATGACTTATCTCCTTCTCATATTTTTCGGGAAGCGCTAAGGCACATGCCTTTGCGAACGCTCTATCTTTTTCCTGCCGACAATTGACGGCGTCCAGGTACCACTTCTGTAGTTTCTCGTGCGAGGAAGCACGTAGAGCGAGCGACCTGTCGCTCTTTCTCCAAGGCCGGATGGTCACAACAAGGCTTGGGCTGTGGAGCTTTTCAGCCATTGTCCCAGCTCCTTGCCAATCTATCCAAAAGCGTGGCATAGCCCCCATCGTCCAACTGTTCTGTACGCTTGGCGATCGTCCATGCGAGGACATTCATGGCCTCAACACACTGACCGGAGTGGCCAAAACCTTCAGTCTCGGCCCACCACTTACCTTTGGGCCTAGCTTCAAGGTAAGGGTGGTCATCGGGAATCTTCACACGTCCATGCCACCGTCCGCTCTCCGTACATTCCACCCTGCACTTGAGCCCGTGCGCCTTAAACTTGATCCGTTTTTTCATATCCTCACTCCCCTTGATGCTCGTAATAAGCCTTACACAGTACCTGTTCGGCCCCTATTTCCCTGAGCATGAAGTCCCCCTGGGGTTCAGTGATCAGCCCTTCCATAATCGTGAAGCCTCTTTTCATGCACTCTTCAAAGCTTTTCGTAGCCTTGGAGCGGACACATACGCTGCCCCCGAAGCTTCCCGTTGGGTTGTAACGGAGTAAGTTGGCGATCGCGATACCATACTGTGGGTGCTCAGGGATCACATTGACGCTGAATTCCCAATAGTTCAGTTCGTCCTGCGCGAGGCAGCAAGGAAACTCCTGTAATTCAAAATCAATCCGCTGTGTCATATCACAATCCTCACGAGTCTTTCTCCTTTGAACACCGGAGCATATTCCTCTAGCACCCGGCCCAAATCACCGCCCGGCAAGACCATTGGCACATCCCAACCAGGATCAAGCACCCGCGTATCGTACCACCCCTCAAACTCACACCTGATCAACGCCACCGGCACTACGTCGCCACGCACCATCCGCACAGC
>PIVT01000132.1 GCA_003353845.1 Pseudomonadota bacterium
GTCGGTTGTCTGGTCCGCGCTGAACCCCGAGCGGATGCCGAACACATGATGCCCAACCCGTTCCAGGAGTATCGCGTAATTAACGTATTGATATTCTGTCATGGCCTAAATCCCCGCAATTTCATGTTTCACGAAAACCCCCAGGAAGGAGTTACGGGCCTTCCCAGGGGAGGGACTAAAGGTTACACAACCGCGTTATGGTACTGAGCGCAGGCCCACCAGTCCATATTGAGCGTCATGTCCGTCGCTTGGTCAGTAACGGCGCAGATGATTGGCGTCATGAAGTTGTCATCCGGGAAGCTACCAGCCTCCGTTGCTGTCATGGACGCCTTGCTCAGTGTGTGCGAGGTCTTCTCAACACCGTTGACCCAGAACGACACTTTCTCGTCCAAGGAACTGTACTTCATACCGAGCTTGACGTACTGGCTAGCTACGAGCGTATGCACGTCCGCAGTACCAACCGCCGTCTTGCCCTGGTTCTTGCAGTAAGAATCCACACCGTCGCCGTCCGCGATCAGCTTCATGAAGCCTATCGTGTCGTGCGTTGCGGCGGGGTCTTGTCCGTTGTCGAAGCACTTGGTCGTCGCCTGACCGCCACTCTCAATGAGGCCAACGAACCAAGCGATGTCGTCATCCGTGACGATGTTATCCAGTACGCGACACTCGAAAACCAAGTCGCCAAATCCCAAACTGGGATCAAACTTGAACGGGGCTTCCGAAGCCGTACCGCCATAAGCCAGCGCAGCCTCATCGTCGTCGGTCGTGGCAAGGAGCTGCACAGCCCCAAGGTGGGTCGCCAGTTTCTGCGCGGCCGTTGAGGTGTCCAGGGTGGTGTCCACGGGTTTTACTGTGGCGTCCCCGGTGGACAGGACGTAATAAGGCGGGTAACCAATGTCAGTTGTGCCGTCCAGACTCACACCGCCTGTGTATCCCACGAGGTCATCGTGGAATCCGAACGCCGGATTTCCTGACGCCGTACTCTGGAATTGCCCACCGACTGGCGGTGCAAAGCCCTTCCAGAGTTTTGGAGAAAGTCCTCTCCAGTCGAGTTCGTCAAAAGTCAACATAGTCATAATAATTACTCCTTTTGAGTATTTGTAGTGTAATAAAAGGGGTTCCTGTTTTTCGTCGCTACCCCCCTGCGACGCTACGGGTGGGGGATCACGTAGTTTCGGTTACGGTTACATCGCTGTAGCCACGGAAATTCGCTCGGCGGTTGTAACACACGAGTTGTCCTGCGTCATCCATCGAGCGGACGCGGACGTTCGACATCTCGGGATGACGGAACGGTTTGTTCTTACGCATATTCCGTCCGGATTGGTAGTACCAGTCAAACGTGTTCCAGTCAACACCGAGGATGATTCCATCCGTTCGGGCGTTGGTACTGTTGGAATTCGTCCAGGCCGGAACCCAATTCATGGGGACACCACGAATATAAACGGTCGAGGAATGTGCAGCGAGATCGTCCTTGATATTGTCGTTGCCGAGCTGAAGCAGGCGACGGGCCGCTGCTACGCGGGAGTGCGTCGTCAACAGTTCCCAACGGTGCTTCCCTTCGGGTTTGATGTCGCTTCGGACCACCGGTGGTTTGAACGAGCAAAGGTCCATCGAATTGATGGTCTTCTCCACGAAGTCGTCCCTGTCAACCGTAGTGTAGGGAAATGCTCGGTTCTTCCACTGATCGTAATCCGCTGGGTTGATACCGCCAACGTCGGACCAGTTTACTGGTGCATCGCCTGTAAAGCCCTCGGTGGCGTTGTTTTCCGTCACACTGTCTGAAGTGGACGTAATCCAGTGCAACAGTGACAACGGTGGGAACGGACTGACAGTCGAACTGGAGGGACCAGCACCGAACATAACGTCTTCCATGCCGGTAAAGTAATCCTGCATCATGGACTGCTCTTGAAGATCCATGTAATCCACAATCTCCAACGGGCCGCTTTTGAAGATTTCTTCGTCGAGGTCGTAGTGGTAGTTTGTCGTGGACATTCCCCACTTAACGTCACCCTCTTGCAGCACGTTCACGCGGCTGGACGAATCCCGGTGGTACAGACCGACTATCTGGAAGTTGTCGTTGTTATCGACTTTCAGTTTCCATTTACAGCGAGAGGTAGCCATCTCGCGTTTATTCGCACCGTCGAAAATTCGGGACGCGAACATATACTCTTGCAGCACGGACGAAATGTCCTGCCACTTACCCATAGGGTATTTTTGCAAATAACTTGCAACAAAATCATCAACTTGTTCTATTCCAAGTGCCATGTGGCACCTCCTTCATTATTTACCCACACCATCAAGCTCATTGTAGAGCTGTTTCATTTCATCCTTCAGGGTTCCTTTGGTATCGTGCGGTTTAGTTGCACTTCCACCCTGTCGCCCATCGGATTGCTTTGCGATTTTGCGGGTCAGGTTTTTACGTTCTTTCTTTCCAAGTTCTTCAGCGAACACCATCTTGGCTACGCGATTAACGAGCGATTCATTGAGGTCAACTGGACGACCAAGGGCTTCAAGTCCTATCTGCTGGGCTTTCACCGCAACCATCAAGTCCTCTCGCCTTTCGGTCTCCTTCTTGGTTTCCTTGCCACTTTTACCGAACAAGTCGGCGTGCCCAAGGTTATCCACAATGCCATCGAACCTCTGCTCCTCTGCTACTGCGTCCACTTCAGCGAAGCGACTTTCCAGCGAAGCAACTCGATCCTCGTAATAGTCCCTCATTCGCGTAAATTCACCAATCAGGTCTTCGTCATACGCTTCCTTGTCGAGATTGACTTCGTACCCGGCTTTTGTCTCAGGCTTTTCGTCAACATCTGTCTTCTCTTCCTGTTCCGACCCCTTTTCTGACAGGGCCTTACGTCCTTTTTCCAAGGCGCTTCGATCAAATAGTCGCAGTGCCTTGTCGAGCTCCTCGCGGCTGGAGAAGTCGGCGAGTTCTTCCTCGTCGATACCATACGCGGCTACCTCGGCTTTCAGCTCGTCATCAAGCCAGTCACCGGAATCATCTGTTTCTTCTTTAGCGATTTCGCCGGTTTCTTCCTCGGCGTTTGTTTCTTCAATTGTCCCAGTTACTTTGTCGCTGGCCGCTGCGAGCTTCTCGGCATCGTCACGCTCTGCGACTACTTCGTCGATCTTCTGCACGATTTCTTCATGTGTAGATTCGTCGCTCAACTCGGTACTCATTTTTTTCTCCATTAAGTGTTTGCTTAACCATCACCATAGCCCCCGTCAGCGTCGTGTTTTTTGAACATCTTCATAAGTGAACGGCGAGCGCTCTTGCTCGTGAATGCCACTTGCCCACTGTCAAGTACTTTCGCCCCAGTTATGCCTTCTTCCCTGATCGATTCCCGAAATTCCGACACCTGGTGCGGCATACACCCAATGCTTTCTGAAATCAGAGGGTCGTCCTCTTGGTATGTCTTGGAAGCTCGCGGAAGCGTCGTGGCGCTCCAGTCAATCGGCTCAACACCTTCCCTGAACTCCTCTTTCGTGACAACCTTTCCGTTTTTCTTCCAGATGGGCTCATTCATGCCGGTGGCCTTTCGAGTGATGCTTTCTGTTGACTGTTATTCTGCCCGCCGCCCATGAGTTCCTGCTGCATGATGGATGAACGAGAAGCCTGCGTTCCGCCTGTAGGAATATTCCTTCGGACAGATTCCCTTGAAGTAACAGGGGACTGCCTGACTGTGTTCTGATCGCCACCCAACATGTCCGCAGGATTAGCGAAGGTAATGAATCGCTTGAATTCCGGTCGGTTCTTCAGGCGGGCGATTTCATCAACGATTGCTTCCGCGTCGAGTGTAGCTCCTGATGCTTGGAACATCGGCCAGAGCGGGGCAATCTGCTGAAGCACTTGGAATGTCTCTTGTAATTTCTGCTCGGGTGTCTTGAAGACCATCGAGTAGGGTTCGACACTGAACTCGTAGTCTTCAAAGTTTCCTTCACGGTCGCCCGGTGTCCAGTTGGAAGAAACCTCGATTCCCGTGTTTCCAACAGGCATGGAAGTCTGAAGTTCAAGAGTCTGATCTTCCCACATGAGTCGTCCGAGATCGAGAGTGCTTTCACTGGCGAATTTCACCACCGCCATACGCATATCCGCTTCCGACCGGGAAACCTGCCCATGAATCATTTCCTCTTGACCCACCGTGGAAGCCTGTGCCCCCAGTCCACCCATTGCTTGAAGGTTTCCGGCGAATCGGTCGTACTCATCCTGAACAAAGAGTGCGAACGCCTGATCCCGCTGATCCACTCCGCCGACTTCAACCTGTCCAACGTTGTTGGGATCGTTCATCTTGATCCATGAATTACGCCCTGCTGTCCTTATCTTCTCGGCGTCGTCCGCTCCAGCCGCGGAATAGGTGTTGACTACTCGGTGTGCGTCCGAATCGTCTTCCATTCTTCGGTGGAGTCGGTTTTGCAGATCGTGCATTCCTTTGAGATTGATAGCAGGAGAAGCGGGAACCACGTTATCTGGGACGTTTCCGAGGGAGAGGAATTTATACGGACCTCCTTGTGATCCCTGCCATTCACGCTCAAGCAAAGGCGGAGTATCTTTATCCATCCCCATTGTTACGATTGAGTTGTTCTCGGGTATCCATAAATCCTGAAGCCATATCATATCCTTGAGAATGTCGTCTTCTGCGGTTTCTCCGGATGATCCGGATGCAATATCCCTTGTAGAGTCAGGATTGTCTATTGAAGCCTTTTTCGTCGGGGTCAGTCCGGCCTTGGCTTTTTTGTCGTAGCCCGGTTCGTCCATGACCTTTTCATAATCTGCCCGGTACATATGCCCACAGTATCGCATCTTCGTTAATTCTTTTGCGGACATATCCAGAATCAGGTCGTCGAATGAAACTCGGTTCAACCACGGTTCCCCTGGATCGAGCCATACGTCTTCCTCTGATTCCAATAGCCCGTGAAAGCGAGTGTCAGTGTCTCGCATCATCACTACGCCACAACCAAGACAGAAGAACGCATCCAGAACGATTGCCCTGAAAGTAACGTCCAGTTCCATGTCCGAAATGAGTTTATTGAGATTAACCTCAAATCGTCTGGCGAAATGGAGATTATCCACTTGCGGGGTAGATATCATTACTTGTGGGTTATTAGCTGCGAGTGCAACCGTGTAGATTCGGGCTGTCTGGTTAATTAGGTTGACAAGAGTTTTGTTCCGGGCTCCATCCGTAGAATAAAGCGACCCAACGTAATCTCTTATCAATTCCTTCCGTACTCGCCGGAAAGGGTACATCGCTTCACGCGAGGTTTTAGTGGCTCTTAGAAGACGGTCACGAGCATTTTTGTCGTGTAAGTCGAGCATCGTCAACCTTCAAATAAATAGGGGGCGGTTCACGCCACCCCCTTAAAGGCTGCGATGTTAAGGCATCTCGACGGGAGCAACTCCGTCTATGCCTTTTCAAAGGCTGGCTATGAGCCAGCCCCCTTGGGCTTATTGGCCTGTTGTTTAACACCAAGCAGAACTGACTTGACGTGTGCCAAGTTCAATGCTGACTGCGAAAACTTAATGGCCTTTTCGTGGTCTTGACACGCTTTCGTCATATCCGCCATTTTCACAATGGCTTCGTCAATCTTATCGTCGATAGTTCCGATCATTGGGTTTTACCTCCAAAAAATCAAATTCTCAAAATATCCTTCAGGCCGAAATCAGGGCTGTCCGAAGCAACTTTCGGTTTTTGCTGCTGTTCCCGCCATAGGAAACTTCCATATTCAGGTATAGTATTATTGCTATCCCCCCCTTTGTCAATACCTATTCTTTCATTTACGGATTCAAAAGCCATAACTGCCACCCCCGCCCCTATGGCACGATCACCGTGGTTCATCTCAGTTGCACCCCTGTTTTTCGTGGG
>PIVT01000373.1 GCA_003353845.1 Pseudomonadota bacterium
GACGCGCCGTACTTGGCCTGATACTTGCCCTGCCGCGCCAGCGACCTGAAGACCCGGTCGGCCAGTTCCTCCGCCCAATCCAGATTCTCATCTCCGTTGCGATTGGCCCGGGTCCAGTCCGGATGCGGAAACTCCTGGTAAGAAACGTAACCGTCCTTGTTCTTGTCCAGTCGCCACCACGCGTTTCGGGCGACATCCATGCTCTTGGCGTCGAAGGCCGCCTCCAGTTGCTCGATTCCTTTGAGCCTGCGCGCCGCCTCGGCCCGCCTGCCCTCATCGGTCAGCAAGTGCTGAAAATCACCCAGCGCCTCGCGCCGGACCATCAGCATCGAGCCGTAGTGCCCGCCTCGGTTCAGGATCTGCCCTACGGCCGTGCGGCCGTCACCCGCGACCGCCGCGGTAAAAAGCGCCCAGGTGGTCTTCGTGTTGTTCTGACGCTCAAACATGATCATGTTGTGGTTCTTGGGCGTGTGTTTGAACAGCTTGCCCGCATAGTGACTTCTCGTGGTCTCTTCGTGGACCGGTCGAATGGTCGAGGGCGGATCGAAAGGATGTTTGAGCTGCCCACCTTCCCCACTGAGTTGATCGCCCTCTTGCTTCAGATTCACATACATGATGCCCCGCCCCGTCGGGCCGTTCAGCAACATCGTCGTAAAACAGATCCATTCACCCGAGACATCATCTGCCGCCACTTCTCCTTCTCGCGGCTTTGGCAAGATCGCCTGACGGTTAGCAATCCTATCTTCCAGATTAAGCTGCCTGATGATAGCCATCTCAAGTTCCGGAGAGAGCGATTGTTCATCCTCTTCTGCTGCAGGTGCATGCACATCATCGGTAACAGGCTGATCATCGGTCGTGCTTTGGGCTATCGCCCGAAAACCAGAGTGGCATAGAAGAAGGCAAGTCGTCAATGCCAGCCATAAATAGAAAGACAATCGGCACTTCAACGCATACGCGTTTGTTCGCTCTTCACACTTTTCGCTTGATGCCATGATGTGACTCCCGTCGTTCGACTTCCTTATTCGATCCCTGTTTCATTAGGCAGGTCTCAATTCCCTTGTGTGGTTGGGATCCCCAATTCCGCGCGAGCGCGGTCCTGCCAATCGGTGTGCTGCTTCTTGTAATCCTGAATGGCCTGGTACTCCTGGGAGTCGATCTTGCCATCGTTGTTCTTGTCGATGAAGGGGAATACCCACTGCACAGTAGGTTTATCCCGGTTCCACTCTTCCCGTGAATCCCACGATGTCTTTCTCTCGCCAGGCCTCTTCTGACTCTGCTGGCTGACCGCGCCCCTTTGTTCGACGTTGACCTTGGGCAGATGAGTTTTGAGGCGTGTGAGCACCTCCGCTACATCCGGGCTGCTCGCCAGGTTGGTCCACTCGTCGGGATCGTTCTCACGGTCGTAGAGTTCTTCCGCTCCATCCTCGTAGCGAATGTATCGCCA
>PIVT01000374.1 GCA_003353845.1 Pseudomonadota bacterium
GGAGAACCACTCTTTCATAGAATCTGATCGATGGTGAGAAGCAATCGCCGTGTGCCACTCTACGCCGTTAACCGTAATTCCGGTTTTTGTTTCTTAAGTTCTTTCGCAGCGTTGACTTGCTGCTTGGTTGCTTGAATGATTTTCGGTGCCCTGATGCGTTCGCGTTTCTTCTTTCGAGGATAGCTGCGGCTGGTCTTGGAGCTTGTTCTCGGATAGTCGTCTAGCAGCGCGTTGCGTAGCCTCGTCCAGAGGCTTTCCTTGTGATTCTCCGGGCGAACGCGATAGTCGTTCAATGTGCCTTGGAAGGCTTTGATGGTCGCGGCAGGGCTCAAATTCGCAGGCTCCTCGCCATTCTCAATCAGTTCGCGTTGCCCCAGCAAGCACATGCACCAGAGCCCCAATAAGGACCAATCTAGTTCGAGTTTGGCATTCGCTGCCGAGCGACTGCGGAGCTTGCGGCAACCAAAGGTTTGTTTGAACGTCCGGAAGAACAGTTCGATGCCCCAGCGAGCGCCATAAATCGTGCCGGCTTGTCGATCACTCAGTTGCGACTTGGAAAGATCGGTCACGAGATACATTGGGTGCTTGCCGCCATGAATCACGATCAAACGCAATGTCAACGGCGGCTCGTTCTTCTTCGCCACTTGATCCGGCCAGAAATAGACCGTGTGTTCATGCTGACGGGCGTAACCCAGTTTCCTGATCAGTCGCACATTCGCGCCCACACGGATAACAAAATGGTGGCCAGCGTTCAAGATCGTACTCCAGAACTCGTACCCGAAAAAGCCCGCATCTGCCGTAATTAGCGACTCTTCGGGCAATTCAGCGAGCATCTCCTCAAGATGGTCGCGTTCGCTGGAACCGGAAGGGCCGGTCCGCCAGGCCCAGGGCAAGCCCGAGCCTACATGCCACAACAGGGTCAGCCACATTTGTGGCGAATTCGCCTTCTTGGCAACAGCGTCCTCTGACTGTTTCTTTGCTTGTTTGCGTTGGGCCACGCTCTTGGCGTGACCAGCCCGAGCTTTGCGATTCTTCTTTCGCCTTTTCTTGCGTTGCGGCGAATACACTTTTTCCAGCGATTTGGTGCGTGCCAACTCGATCCGGCTGCCGTCACCTGCAAACACGGCATAGCCAGCAACTCGCCACTGCTCAGCCAGCACCTCCTTCATCTTGGCTCGCACATGAGGAACCACGGCCCGCATCAGATCAGCATGCCACTTCCCCAACATCTTCATGAAGCCCTGGTAAGTTTCACCGGGCGCCGCTTGCCAACGGAATATCTTGGCCACGATATGTCGCCCCTGCTCAAAACGGTCTTTCAAGGTCTTTCGCTCCGAAACTGCCCACAGCAGCGCGGCAGCAGCGACCATGCGAGGCTTCCAAGTGCCATTGCTACGCGTCTTGAAGCCAGCTAGCAGTGCTGGCGCCAAGAGCCAGTCCA
>PIVT01000375.1 GCA_003353845.1 Pseudomonadota bacterium
CAGAGCAAGTCACCGTCAGCATCGCCCAGCGCATCGTCGCCATCACAAACGTCCACCGCGTCACAAACGCCGTCGCCATCTGTATCCACACCCCCACCCGCGATGGGTTCGAGGACCGGATCTCCAACTTGCGTTCCCGCCAGGTAGAGGAAGCGATTAACAGGCTCAGCTGGTTCTGTGGGAGCCCATGGATTGGGCAACTGCGTCTCCGCCATGGTGAAGCTGGAGTAATCCGCACTGAACTCAAAATTGTTCAAGCTGATTCCCTCAGTAGCACTACCGTCATCGACATTGACATCCATGAAGTAGTTCTGAGCTTCCACCATACCACCCAAGTTACAGCTGCTGCCTTCACAGTACTCCCAACCATTGAGATGGAAGGGAGCGAGGTTCGAGTAGAAGCTCGCAGTCGTCCCATTCAACACACCCGTCGCACGGTCACCCGTGGTGTCAAAGTGCGTTGTCACTATGGCCAGGCCAGCTGACCCCGCCTCGTAGTAGGTCGCCATACGATAGTCTTCGACAATGGCGGGTCCAGCCGAGGAATCGATGTTTCCATCCTGATCCACCGCAAAGCGCAAGGTAATGATGGAAGGCAGACCCGAGGGATCGGGCTCCCAACCTGCAGGCGAACCAGCAGGTGCTCCAGCAAAGCTCCATGAGCCGTCACTATCACCACCGACAGGACCTGGGTCTCGGTCACCCGCACTCAAGGGTGTATTGCGGAGGTTCAACAAACTACCCGTGGCCGCAGTACCACTCACAAGATCTGTGTTCGAGATCTCATAAGTGATCAAGACATTGCCTGCGTAACTTGAACACAGATCGATGTCGGTACACACGCCGTTGTTATCGGGATCACCCGTGGCATCGTCACCGTCACAGATGTCCAGGCTGTCACACACACCGTCACCATCGATATCAGCATTGTCGTCTGCACCGGGGCAAACATCGTCAGCGGTACACACATCGTCGCCGTCGACATCGTCATCCAAAGCGCAGGCTTGCTCACAGTCCGGTAAGCCGTTGCTGTCACTGTCATCCGGATTGAGAAGCGGACAAGGATCGATGTTATCACAGACCCCGTCGCCGTCGCTGTCATCCGGGTTGTCTAGTGGGCATGGATCAATGTCGTCACAAACGTCATCAGCATCCGTATCACCCGTAGCATCGTTACCGTCACAGTCGTCGATATCATCGCACACGAGGTCTTCGTCGGTATCACCCGTCGCATCGTCGCCGTCACAGACATCAATGTCGTCACAAACGTCATCACCATCGATATCACCCGTGGCATCATCGCCGTCACAGTCATCAATGTCGTCACACACGCCGTCGCCATCGGTATCACCCGTAGCGTCGTCGCCGTTACACATGTCGTAGAAATCACAGACCAAATCGCCATCGGCGTCGGTCCAAGGCGTGTTGTTGTCGGGATCAC
>PIVT01000376.1 GCA_003353845.1 Pseudomonadota bacterium
TGGGAAACGATGTGGGAAGGCTTAGACAGCTAGGAGGTTGGCTTAGAAGCAGCCACCCTTTAAAGAAAGCGTAATAGCTCACTAGTCGAGTCGGCCTGCGCGGAAGATGTAACGGGGCTCAAACCAGGTACCGAAGCTACGGGTTCAACGTAAGTTGAGCGGTAGAGGAGCGTTCTGTAAGCCTGTGAAGGTCAGTTGAGAAGCTGGCTGGAGGTATCAGAAGTGCGAATGCTGACATGAGTAACGACAATGCGAGTGAAAAACTCGCACGCCGAAAGACCAAGGGTTCCTGCGCAACGTTAATCGACGCAGGGTGAGTCGGTCCCTAAGGCGAGGCTGAAGAGCGTAGTCGATGGGAAACGGGTTAATATTCCCGTACTTCTAGTTACTGCGATGGGGGGACGGAGAAGGCTAGGCCAGCAAGGCGTTGGTTGTCCTTGTTTAAGGTGGTAGGCAGAGATCTTAGGTAAATCCGGGATCTTAATGCCGAGAGCTGATGACGAGCTTTCTTTTAGAAAGCGAAGTGGTTGATGCCATGCTTCCAGGAAAAGCCTCTAAGCTTCAGGTAACTAGGAACCGTACCCCAAACCGACACAGGTGGTTGGGTAGAGAATACCAAGGCGCTTGAGAGAACTCGGGTGAAGGAACTAGGCAAAATGGCACCGTAACTTCGGGAGAAGGTGCGCCGGTGAGGGTGAAGGGTTTACCCCGTAAGCTCATGCCGGTCGAAGATACCAGGCCGCTGCGACTGTTTATTAAAAACACAGCACTCTGCAAACACGAAAGTGGACGTATAGGGTGTGACGCCTGCCCGGTGCCGGAAGGTTAATTGATGGGGTTAGCGCAAGCGAAGCTCTTGATCGAAGCCCCGGTAAGCGGCGGCCGTAACTATAACGGTCCTAAGGTAGCGAAATTCCTTGTCGGGTAAGTTCCGACCTGCACGAATGGCGTAACGATGGCGGCGCTGTCTCCACCCGAGACTCAGTGAAATTGAAATCGCTGTGAAGATGCAGTGTATCCGCGGCTAGACGGAAAGACCCCGTGAACCTTTACTATAGCTTTGCACTGGACTTTGAATTTGCTTGTGTAGGATAGGTGGGAGGCTTTGAAGCGTGGACGCCAGTTCGCGTGGAGCCATCCTTGAAATACCACCCTGGCAACTTTGAGGTTCTAACTCTGGTCCGTTATCCGGATCGAGGACAGTGTATGGTGGGTAGTTTGACTGGGGCGGTCTCCTCCTAAAGAGTAACGGAGGAGTACGAAGGTGCGCTCAGACCGGTCGGAAATCGGTCGTAGAGTATAAAGGCAAAAGCGCGCTTGACTGCGAGACAGACACGTCGAGCAGGTACGAAAGTAGGTCTTAGTGATCCGGTGGTTCTGTATGGAAGGGCCATCGCTCAACGGATAAAAGGTACTCCGGGGATAACAGGCTGATACCG
>PIVT01000133.1 GCA_003353845.1 Pseudomonadota bacterium
TACGCGCTTATTAGGTGCGCGCCTTCCAGGTTCGCGCCTCTTAGGTACGCGTCTCTGAAGTCTCGTTCTCCTTTATTGTACTTATCTATTAGCTCTCTAGGCGTCATGATCTGTTCTGTCTCGGTGCAGCACCGTCAGCTCGCGCTCGATCGGCGGCTGGCTCGAGTGGATGATTTCGGTCAAGCCGGACAGGACCCAGCACGGATCGCTCCCGGCTGCAACCTGATCCAGCACCATCTCGCGCGCATCGCGCCGAGAACGTGCAAGAACGCACACGGAATCGTTGACGAACAACCGACGAGCTCGGATACGCTCTTTTACTGCCTGTGCCATGCCCTGGAGACTGCAATAGTTTGCCCCATGGGGCAAGAACTATTTCGGAAAGTACGGCAAAAGCGCTCGATCTATTCAATATGCAAAATCTACTCGGGAAAATAAAGGAGAGAAGAGTAGTTAACCTTTAACGCGGGCGCCTGATGAAAGCTCGTGTGCCCGATCGAAGGCACGCGCAGTACTTGCAGCTTGTAACTTTCGCTTTACTCCTTTTCCCTCCGCATTCCCCCACAGGGGGAATACGTACGAAAAGTTGTGGCTCGGGATGTCCGGTGCTCGCCGGGAACTAGACGTTCGTTCTAAGGCCCCTGTGCTTTACGGTACGTTTCCTGGTAAACCGTCTAGCCCCTACCCTACCTGAAAAATCTAGAACGTCTCAGCGAGGCGCACAGGAGCTCTGACGGATTGTGCTAAAAGGGGCGCATGCACTGGGTTTTGAGCTTACTTTTTGTGTTTTCGCCCCAAAGTTCGGTGAAAGTCGCCACTTTCCTTTTTTCGCAGCCCGAACTCGCGCCGATTCTCTTAAAAATCTGCAAAAGGGAAAGTCGGTGCCGTCCGGTGAATGCGCACGCGATTGACGCACAGTGGGGTCACATCGCCCATCGCCGAGCGGCCTATAAAGGATAGAGTGACGGCATGGCACGAAACCATAAAAGGGAAGCTGAACGGTTCACTCGTGATGCTGAGGAAGCGCGGGAGGATCTGCAAGATCTGCTAGTTGAGGCTGAGAGCAGACGGCGCCAGTTCACTGAATTAGCCCGCACATATGAGCGTCAGGTGGCGAATCTAGAGCGTGTGCTTGGTATCAGGGATGCTCAAGTTGGCGGTGATGGTGATCGAGGTGAAAGTCTGACGTAGCAACAGCGCGGCATATGCGGCGCGGTCGTGCGAAAAAGCTTGACTATCGCCTTGCGCGCACTCTCGTGCGTGGTGTACTGTCCGTGATCATGGCCAGTCCAAAGAAGGACAAGACGGACAACGAGCGGACAGACGAGAACGGGCTGCCCATCGTCGAGCCGCCTCGGCGCACGGACGACGGCAAGCCGGTCCGGCCTCTCAAGAGGATGGGATGAGATGGCTAGCAGGACTGTAGACTTGACTGTCAAGATTGCAGATTTCAAAGAAGTGCAAGATGCCTTCAAGGAGATTCGACACAGGACATTCTTTGAAGCAGCTCAAGCGGTGTGTGATCACTGCAACATAGACATTCCTGTATTCGACGACAGTGAAGGGTTGTACCGGCATTCCTCCGGAATGAAGTGCGCTGCCTCGAGAATCTATGAGAGGGATGAAGAGGGATGAAGAGGGATGAGTTATGCCCTCACGGTGGCAGGTTTTTCGTGCAAACGGCCTGCGTTGGGTTCGATTCCCTCCAAGGGCGCTATAGAGAGGCACGGGCATGACTGAGTCAAATCAAGGTGATGACATGCTACAAGCAAGAGTAAGACGTATCGACCGCTGCCTAGGTGAGATTCACATGGACCCCGCACGCACGGATGGCGTGTTGGCTAAGATCGATGAACAGACAGGATACCTCAAAGCAGACGCACGTCTCACCCGTACCGGTGTGTTCACGTACGCGGACGGGGAGGGGAATACGTGGGGAGAGTTGCGGACAGAAGATGAGGTGTTCTCCGACGAGTCTATGCGCTCGTTCGATCCGTCGCACTTGACGGACGATCATCCAAAAGAGTTCGTAAATGCCAGCAACTGTAAAGAGCTGACAAAAGGTAACGTAGGGCGAATTACGCGCGACGGAAATTTTCTGCGCGCTTATCTTGTGGTCACTGACAAAGGTCTCATCGACAAGATCTCAGCGGGCAAGACCCGGCTGTCTTGCGGGTATACCGCAACAGTCATAGACGAGCCAGGGGTGACCGATGACGGCATCTCTTTCCAAGCGCGGCAAACGAACATCAAAGGCAATCATGTTGCAATAGTGCAAACAGGCCGAGCCGGTCCTGATTGTGGTCTGCTGCTGAGTAAGGGTGACGCGATAACCCACATAGAGGAGAGAACTCCCATGGAAACTCGAAAGATTCAGATCGGGGATAAAGAGTATGAAGTCCCCGTCGAAGTAGCTGACGCGCATGATGCCGAGGCTAAGAAGCAGAAAGACCAGTTCCCGCCACCTGATGACGAGGACGAAGAAGAGGACAAAGATAAGGACGACAGTGCGGACATGTCGAAGATGCAAGCTAAACTAGATGCCATGCAAGCCAAGCTGGACGCAGGCGAGGCCGCGCGGGGACAAGAGCCTGCACGGGTAGATGCCCGTCTCGAGCTCATTGCGGACGCACGTGAGGTGCTGGGCAAGGATGCGAAGACCAGAGGTGTCACGGACTCGGACTTGAAGAAGCAGATCGCTGCACATGTGTTGCCAGGCATAAAGGATAAGCTCGACGGCAAGAGCGATGACTATCTTAGTGCGATGTACGATCAAGCAATGGAACGTCACCGCGCGGACGCGGAGTACACCGACGAGGTGAGTCAAACGTTGCAGCACACTCTCGTGCCGAAGATGGATAAGGACTACGCCGATCTCAAGGCGACGATGAACGCATGGAACAACGGAAAGGCAGTAGGCTAAGCGATGTCACAATTCAGTTACGCGGAACAAGCACGGCTGCTGCTCGGCCAGGTTGCCACGACACGCCCCTATGTCATTGACAGCAAGGGCAACGAGCTGCTAGCGCAAATCACAACGAACACACTCGCAGGCTCGGCCGACGGTGTGTATACGTTGACGATTACCGACCCTTTTACGGACTTCGTCATCACGAGCACGTACACGGCGAGCACCGATGAAGAGACGGTTATCATCGCCGATCTAATCGACGATCTCGAGGCGGACCCGAACTTCAACAACATCGCCACGGCTGCGAATAACGATCCGGTCTTGACGCTCACGTTTCTGCACACCGGTCTTGTGTATACGGTAGCAACTACCTCAACCGGTTCGGGGTTTGTTGCAGCGAACTCGCAGGCTGCAGGTGGTACGGCGATCGGTCTAGGTCTCGCGGTCACACGCGGCTCGGCCGATAATCTCGCCACTGCGCCCACTGATGCCGGTGACCGTATGATTGGTATCACGGTACGCAACACGGTGATCGAAGCGAGCAGCGGTGTCGCTACGGAAGTCAGCGAGTTCGCACCGGGGTCGGAGATGTCTGTCCTGGTCGAAGGCGTTTGCACCGTGCAGACGGAAGGTGCTGTCACGCAAGGAGGTATCGTCTATGCCCGACACGACGTCGGCTCAACAGCATTTGCGCTAGGGCAGCTTAGTGCAACAGACGACGATGAGACGGTAGCAGTGCCGAATGCACGTTGGGACACTTCAACTACAGCCGCGGGTCTGGCTCGCGTGGAAGTCAACCTTCCAGGATAAAGGAACTGAGCCATGACAATGAAACTACCCCAAGAGAAACTTGACGCGCTGTTCGAGTCGTACAAACGAGACTGCGAATTCAACGTACAGAAGATCCGTCGCGAGTTCCGGAAGGATGATCCCGATGGGCTCTATGCTGAGTGGATGGTGCGGCACACTTTCAAAGAAGTGTTCCGCCACAGTTACCCAGCAATGAAGTGGGCGAACGGCGGACTGATTGCGTTCGACACGTCTGTCAACGAAGGTGCGCTCAGCTACGCATGGACTGAGATGGAGCAGCAAGGCCGCGCGGAGATCATCAGCGGCAACGCTACAGATCTTCCGATGGCCGATGTGTCCGGTCGAGTGAACTTGGCAGGCATCGACTCTGTCGGCATCGCTTGCACTTACGCGTTGCAGGATATCGCAACGTCGCGGATGAACGGCAATTTCAACATAGTGACCGAGAAAGTTTCGGCCGCGAAGGAAGCCCACGATCGTACGCTCAACGGGTTCATCTTGAATGGCGTACCGACTCACGGTCACAACGGTGTGCTCAATCAACCGGGCATCATCATTCAAGCGACGACCACGGCGAGCTGGACGGAAGCAACAACCGCGGGCTTGATCGTCGACGACTATCGTACGGCGCTCAACTTCATCTTCACGAACAGTAGCGGTATCGAGCAAGCGGACACGGTCGTACAATCGCCGACCGTGTGGGCGTTGCTCAATCGTCGGCTTGAGGATGGGACGGACACTACGATCCTCGATGTGCTCAAGCGAGCGTTTCCGCAGGTAACACGTTGGGATTGGGACCCCGAGCTGGAGACGGCCGGCCCCGCCGGCACACGGACGATCGTGTGTTACACGAACAAAGCAACGCACATGTCGGCCGTGATCCCGATGATGCTCAAACCGGTACCTGTGCAAGCCACCGGGCTCGCCTTCGTGCTGAATTTTTGGTCACGCTACGGCGGTATCAAGACGCCCCGACCACGCTCGGTTCTGCAGATGACTGGCATGTAAGGACGACACGCACGGAAGCGTAACCAACACTTTGCGGGGTCTCGCCGTGCCAAGCGGCATTCCTTCCCCGGCCCGGGATCCTGCAATTCAAACCAAAGAAGGAAAGCAAAATGGCTCACACATACCCGATTGATAACAATTTCACCTACCACAGACCGCTGGAAGGGGATGCAGACAAGTTTGTCCAGTTGCGGGCGAAAGCGAAGGAATTCGCAGCTTTATGCGGCGAGCTATGTCCGGAAAGCAGGGAGCTCTCTGTAGCACGAACGAACATAGAACAAGCTGTGTTCTGGGCGAATGCATCGATCGCACGTCAAGGGGAGCCAGCATGATTCAGTACAACGAAATAGCACGCGGCGATATTTTGCGCGCCCCCGCTCGGTCCTTCAGATGACCGGGATGTAACACCACTTTGCGGCGCCCTGGGTCAGGTTTCTGCCCGTGCCAGGTGCGTTCCTTCCTAGCCCGGGGCGCTGCAATTCTTTCAAAAGGAAACAAACATGGCAACAATCACAAATCTCTCCCAATGCTGCGTCTCCGTCGCGGGCAGAAACTCAAGAAAAGAGATGGTCGCTGTCGGACTCGATCCGCGGCTGGATAAGGACAACAAAGTCAACCCAGGCAGCTCGAAGATCGTTGACGATATCCTTGCTAAGAGCTGGGCCGAGCGAGCCTCTCGCATGATCGAGCAGAAGGCTGTGACGATCAAGTACGGCGACGCGGTGCCTATAGAGGATCCGCGGTTCGAGAGTCGCGAGACCGATGCGCGTGATGTCGAGCCAGAGAAGCCAGGCAAGATCCGTGCAGCACACGACGTTAAGCCGCATTGGCGCAGTGTCGTGGTGCAGATCAACAAGACGACCGATCTAGACGAGCTCGAACAGTACATGACCGACGAGCGCAAGGCCGTCAGCGACGCCGCGGAGAGACGCTTCGCGGAGCTCGAAGGGGAGTAGCTCTCACAAAGAACAGCAGCAGAGGACGCGGAGATGCCAGTACCAGAGGTAAAAATCACAAGAAGTGAGAACGAGGTTGAAGAACTATCTCGACAAGGGTTTGTTCTGCGGAGTGTGGTAGCCGACAAAGG
>PIVT01000377.1 GCA_003353845.1 Pseudomonadota bacterium
TGCAAAGGCAGTACCCGAGTACCATAGCCAATGTAAAAAGAGGCTATGGGATGGCCGCGTCGCAAGTGATGGGAACCGGAGTGCCGCAATGGCCTATCGATGAAGCGGCTAACCCCCGCCGAGAGAAGGTTCCCACGGTGAGTCGACCACTAAAGGAGAAACACAGACATCATGCAAAGGGTGATTAATCGGTGGCAACAAACCTGAAGTGGATAGGTGAAAAGGCGCGCAAAGAGCCGGAACTGGTATTTACCAGTCTGTATCACCACATCATGGATGTGGACAATTTGCGAGCTTCCTACGACACTTTGAAAGCCGACAAGGCAATCGGAGTGGATGGCGTAACCAAGCAGCAATATGGCAGGGACCTGGAGAGCAATCTTGAGAATCTGTCAGAGCGACTCGGACGGATGAGTTACCGTCCGGGAGCCAAGCGCCGGAGCTATATTCCTAAAGCGGGCAGTCCCAAAGGTCGTGCGCTGGGGATCAGCAATCTTGAAGATAAGATTGTGGAAGCATCGGTGAAACGGACGTTGGAGCCGATTTACGAATCGGTATTTGAAGACAGCAGCTACGGGTATCGTCCCGGTCGCAACCAGCACCAATGCCTTGATGAGTTGGGTCGCACGATCCAGCACAAACGGATCAACCATGTGGTGGAGGCCGATATCAAGAGTTTCTTTGATCAGGTTAATCATCAGTGGATGGTCAAGTTTTTGAGGCATCGCATCGGAGACGAGCGGGTGATCCGTTTGATAATCCGGATGCTCAAAAGCGGGATCATGGAAGATGGTCTGGTAAGGGCCAGCGAGCGAGGAACGCCGCAAGGGTCGATTTTGTCACCGCTGTTGTCAAACGTCTACTTACATTACGTAATGGATCTGTGGTTCAGGTGTCGGGTAAAACCCCAGGCCAGGGGCGAGGCGCATTATTTTCGTTTTGCCGATGATTTTCTGGCCTGTTTTGAGAACCGAGACGATGCGAGGGCATTTCGTCGGAGGCTGGAAGACCGCTTGGAGGGTTTTGGTCTGAAGGTGGCCGAGGACAAGACGCGCAGCATCGAATTTGGTCGGTTTGCCCGAGAAAGTGCCCGGAAACGTGGCACCAAACCTGAGGAGTTCACTTTTCTGGGTTTTACCCACTACTGTGGCAAAACCCGCAAAGGATACTTCAAGCTTAAGCGCCGTACCAGCCGCAAGAAGCTGGGAGCCGGTCTGCGCAAGTTTACGGACTGGGCGAAAAGGGCGCGTTGCGTAATGCGCAAAGGCGAAATGCTGCGAATAGCTCGGCGCCGCGTAATTGGGAATCTGAACTATTACGCCATAACGGATAACTCGGAGAGGTGCTCCTACTACGTCTATCGCACAACACGGATTTTGTTCAAATGGCTCAACCGCAAGAGCCAACGCAAGGCGTACACCTGGGCCGGCTTTAA
>PIVT01000378.1 GCA_003353845.1 Pseudomonadota bacterium
TTCTGACCCTGGATGAGGTCCCCAACCTGAAACCCCGTAGTACTGGCAACCTGGTACTCGTCCGGATTCGTCGTGTCCACATCGACCGCTGTAACGAGTTCCTCCCCCTTGCGACGGAAGTCCGCGAAGATGAAACCCTGCATCAGGTCCTGCATGTTCGTCTGGGTTAGGTCTGAGTTAATGCCGCCGGAGGCATCATTACCCGTCACCACGCCCTTTTCCGACTGCCTTGATGCGTTAATCGGGTTTCGCGCGACGGTAGTGATGGACCCGCCCATGTCGAGGTAGCTGTTCGGCTCCAATGGGTACCAGATCGGTGTGACAGGAAGGATCTTGTAGGATAGCTCTTCAGCGTACCGCAGCCCTGTGACGTTGGAGTCTTGTTTGAAAACTGCGGCCATGGGAACTCTCCTTGATTACAGATTAGTGCCGTTGTGGGCTTCCCTAATTTCCCTGTTGCCTTTTGGCGCAGGGGGTGCTATGGTGCCGTTATCGTTAGGAATGGAGGAAGCCATTAGAGAACCTCGGTATAGTTAAAATCGACGATAGCGTTCATCTGATACCATGCGCCGCTAGGCCCAACCTCTTTCACTCGTTGATTGCGGAACCAGACCTGCCTGGGCGTTGCAGTCCTTGTAAACGCATCCGTCACGAGTTTACCCAAATAATGAGCCTGTGACAAGCCTTCTCCGGCAGGTACGAATATTTGCACGGTCAAGAATCCTTTTCGATCAAATGCCTGGGAGCCAGTAGCCCCTGACAAGGTCCCTACCCCAGGTCTGACATGGTTGATAAAGGTCCGAGCCCAGGAGGTCGTCTCGGCTGGCGGGACGAATCCACCGTTAGCCTGCGAAACGTTCTGATAGTCCACGACGAACCCTGTAGGTGCCCATGCCGTTTGAAACACGGTGAGGATATCATCAACAGCTTGTGCTGGGCTTGCCGTCATCGCGACACCCCGATATAGGCCATGACCACGTCGTCCCCCGGTCGAAGGATCTCGACCCCCTTAACCCCGTCAGTTTCCGCGATCTTCCAATATACTCCGTTGTCATAAACCTCATCGAATATCCGAACATCAACGTCTGCGCCCGGGGACACAATCATGACCTGTTTGGACCGTTTGATCATGTCGTCGGTCGTGGCAGACAAGCCCAGGGAGTTGGGGCCAACGAAAGTAGCGAAAATGTCCAGCGTGGCATCCGGTGTGCCGCGCGGGTCTGCGGGGCCATCCCAGGGCTTGGCTGGATCCTTCGGCGTTGTGCCAAGCTTGAGCAACGTCACAGCTCTCCCGCTACCAGCAAGCAACCGCTGGGCTGTCTCAATGGCTGAAGCGTAATCAACCACGGTTTACGCTCCCAGCTGGCAGCCGGTACTCGCTCAATAATTGGTCGGCAGACGGGTAATCCCTGGTGATCGGAGAAACACCGCC
>PIVT01000379.1 GCA_003353845.1 Pseudomonadota bacterium
AATTGTACGATCACCAAAGTAAGAAATTTAAGAAAGCATTCCATGATTGTCTAACTGAAATCGGCATTAATCCTTCAAAGTTTGAGAAAGAAACTTCTGAGGTAGTCAAAGAAGCCTTTTACGAGCTTACGACTGGTGCAAAGTTCGACACCGACATCATGTATGAACAAATTTCTCAGATGGTTAAGTACAACGGTGACAAGTCCTCTGCCTCCCACAATCCTAGTTCTACATCCCAACAACGTCAAATGGAACTTCTTGAAACTTTCCGCAGCACTCAGTTCACTTCGGACAATCTGATGCCTATCGCTGCGTTGTTGGACCAGCAGCTAACTATTTCTGAGGAAGTTATCCAGGCCATCAATTATCTCTTCCGCTCCGTGAATATCAATGTCACCACCCTCATGAACAAATCTTCCGACCATTTCGCTCGTCAACAAGGAGCTACCTTACCAGTGACATCATTTTTCGACGGCGACAACGGTGCGGCGCTCACCTCCATTTCTTGGGCCGACCACATGGATGCGACGGACGAAATCGACTCTTTCAAAGATCGACTGACGAAGAAGATGGAGGATGCCCCAAAGCCCTTGCCCGAGAGCCAATTTGCTGACCTGGAAGAAGACCGTTCCTCTATGATTGACCATCCTGCCCACCTTGCGGCACCTCATCTACGAGCATGCACGGACAAGGTGAACACGGAGTGCGCGAAGAGCCTCGTCGCCAAGGGCCTCGTGAGTGAGAAGTACCTGATGGCCCTCAAGCTCCATGCACTTCAGCACACCACCTTCTACCAGTTCATCGTGAAGCTCATGAGATTCTGCACGGGAGCGTGGGCCATTGTCGCCACGACCCAACTCAGTGCTGTCGCGAAACTTCGAAGACTCTCTCAGATCAACGTGAACCCGACTCTTGGTGCCTGCCTCTGCCGCCATTTCTTCAAGGCGGCCCCGACGATAGCCCATGAGGCCTTGCGCATCGTGTTGACAGTACTTCCAGAACCAGCGATCTCTTCTTTCATCTTGTCCATCGTGCCGATCTTCGAGCAGAAGCTTGCGGCCAGTGGAGGAGCTGCCTTGGTCGCCACGCTCGAGAACGCTTTCGAGACCCTTGAGACCAAAGCTTCTACATGCACTCAACCCGGCATCCTCAAGATCTTGGAGTTCCTCGTGTCGACGGCGACGCAACAGACCATATTCTACCACTGCCTCGCCGACGCGCACTTGTGCCCCAGCCTTCATGGACAATACCAGCTCCTCATCGAATACCGGGCCTTGTCGGACAAGTTGCGCCTCGTCCAGTCCAAGACACCAGAAGTACCTCTCGACAAGGCGACCTGCATCCGCATTGTCAACGTCATGCTCCGCAGCGGCGAGTTGGTCGCGATTCCCGACGTTTTGGACTTGGTGCAACCTCTCCCTCGCCAGCC
>PIVT01000380.1 GCA_003353845.1 Pseudomonadota bacterium
AACCTAAAAACCGGCCGTTTTGGGGGTGTCGTGGGCTGTGTTTGCGCCACATGTTATCCTGCGCATCGCAAAGGCACACTAAACTAAGGCGCTTAACTTGCACTAGATGGGCATGCCGCAAATCGCCCGGAATTAGATTCTATTCATAGGACCACTGAAAGCAGAACCCCCCCGGCCAAATGTACGCACTGACGAGTAGGAGACCCACCCTCCTAGGGCCTTCAAATTCCCCCAGGTGAATAAAAGAGGCTACCGGTGGTCGGGCGGCATGGGTATCTAGTGAAAGTTAAGTGCTTTAGTTTAGTGTGCCTGTGCGCGGCGCAGGCGCCTATACACCCTAAACACAGCCCACGACACCCCCAAAACGGCCGGTTTTGGGTTTCATCTAAATGAGGCACAATGCCGCCCGTGCACATGCCCGTGCCCCGTTCCAAACACCGGAAGACACACGAAAGGAAGCCTGCAAGTGGACAACACTTGAAGAACAGATCCGGACCGGGGCCATCTTCAGTGCGGCGCGCAAAAAAAAAGGTGAGAGCCACCACGCATAAACACAAATCACAACGCGAGCAAGCCACACAGTGTCGGAAGGTGTCCCGTTCCATCGCAAACAATGCCTCACACTATACCGAGAGTGGGACACACCACAACAAGAGCAACCTCGGGTCGAAAGTCAACGTGCCGGGGGCGGTTTCACCGGCCAAGATGTCTCTCAGTTCTCACCGTGTCGGCGGGAACATGCCACATCGTGGAACGACGGCCTCGGGCGCCCCCCCTTCGTGGTCAGCGCGTTCTCCGAGCATCACTGATTCGATCCTTGCGGCTAACTACCAAGGATCTGGCCGGGAGGGTTCGTTCTCGGGCTGGATACGCAAACCTTCCTGAAACGCAAAGAAACCGTGGCCTTCAATATTCATCCATTCAGAGGGCTGAAAGATGCCATTTCACGGGAAAAAATGGACGACATCGAGCGCAAGTATCACCCCGGTCTCCTCGAACGTCGAACCGGCCTCCCGCGCGGCCCAGAGAAACTTCACGAGCATCCACAGCTTGTAAATAACGTTGTTGGCAGCCTCTTGGTTCCTGAAATATTCAGAGAAATTCGACGTCTTTGAATGCCGTAAATGGCGGTTTCCCGAACTCTGCAGGCGGGTCGTCTAAAGGATCATCGTGTGGTGAATAATTTGGGTCATATGTGGGCAGCATGGTGAGCTGCTTCTTGACGGACATGGTGCCTAGGTGATGATAAACTGCCAAAGATGGGTTCAAACTCATTTTGTGCAGCGAAGTAAAAAAAAATCGTGTACTACCCTTAAGACCCGGTTCGCGAGAGAACGGTCCGGCCCCCAGTGGGGATCTGCGATACGCCTCGGAGCTAACTTCTGGGGAAAAATATTCAGGCTACTCTTTACGTGACAAAGTTGCAG
>PIVT01000381.1 GCA_003353845.1 Pseudomonadota bacterium
TCTCGGTCTTCTCTGTTACTGCGTGGAAGGTAAGATATCCGGAGGCTAGCTTATCAACACAACGAGCAAGCTCGGGCTGCCCTCTAATACTCTTCTAAAAATCAACACGGCGAGCCGCGAGGCACCCATACAGCAGGCATAACAGCAACTTACACGCACGAGGCACGAGACAAAACCAACACAACAACACCTCGAGCTGTTAATCTGGAACCCCGGCCCTGCTAGTCCAAACTTCCGAGGTCCAGGTTCTCTTGGAGCGTCTCTTGGAGCGCCATGGCTAGGTGACGTTGCCAGCGTTGGACATTGTCGAGAACCACGGGCGAAGATTTACTGGATCCCCGGGCCTTGCCAAGACCGGGCTCGCGCTGCGCAGATTTGCCGGATCCCCGAGCCTCGGGCTTTGGGGGATTTTTGGGCTCGCGCGCGCGAGCCTTGGGCTTTGTCCAGGCCGAGGCTTGGGCTTTGTCCAGGGCTGCGAGCATTTGCTTCTGTTCATCTTCATTCAAAGGCCCGAACTTTTTGACGTTGCTCTTGGGATGGACCCTGGCGGACTCAGCACCCTCGAAGTTCGCCAACAATTGGGCCGAAAACTTGCCATCGAAAAGGCCCGGCTTGAGGTCGAGGCCCGGAGGAGGGCCCAACAGCGTGATGTTGAAGAAAAATGTCTTGGATTCGAAGTTGTAGAGGATAATACAGGCTCCATCACGGACCTACAAATTTGTCGACGGTTATGGTTTTTGGTGGTGGCGCAGTGAAGTGGTGGGAATCGTACCGCCTTTCGGATTGCCGGCAAGTTGGACGACGGGGCAGCAAGAATGCCTTGGCGAAAGCACGTCACCATCGTAGCGTTGTTGCAATTGAAGATGAAGGCGTACGTCTTGCTTGCCAGGGCGTCCATGGTGGGCTTGAAGGCCGCCCCGATGTTACCGTCGAAATGCTCCAAGGCGACCCTTTCGAGTACCTCAAGGGCGCAGACGTATTTGCCGCGATCGCCAACCTTTACGAGTTTCGCAACCAATTTCGCAACCAAGTCGCCAATTGTCTTCGCTTCGTCCTGCTGCGCCGCCATGATGGAAGAAAGTGACCGTTTACGAAGGCGGGAGGCGGGATATTTGAAACGATAAGTCCATCTCTCGGAGTCAAAAGCTCTCGGAGCGGAGGCAACGGCCAAATTTTGATCAGTACTAGAGGATCCAACCTTGCGCCGAGTTTTAGACCCACTCTAATTACCGTGTTATGGCTAGTTTGCAAAGTATGAAATAGGCTTGTTCCACCAAAGTCTGTCATGTTTTGGTACAGCTGTAGTTATGTTTCGGTACAGCTGTAGTCAAAGCGGCCTCCCACTCACTGTCATCTCACTCGGGCCCAGTAGCGTGGTAGGGGGGTCATGTTTTGGTACAGCTGTAGTCATGTTTCGGT
>PIVT01000382.1 GCA_003353845.1 Pseudomonadota bacterium
ATCGTCCAGCGCATATTGGCAGCTGGCGGGCACGCTGTACGCATCCATTAGCACAGGGCGGGAATCCGCGAGCTGCAACAGGGGCCTGGGCTCTATCGTGGTTGGTCCCTCGCCGTACGGGTCTGTGCTCGAGATGCTGTTTCGTGATAACATATCGGCGTCGAGATGCCGGGCCCCAGGCCTGTAAGTAATATTGAAGGCGAATTCGGTCAAGTTCATTTGCCATCGCAGTATGCGGGCACTTTCGTTGTCGTTGTCGGTCTTGAGGATGATTTTGGCAGCCTTGCTGTCCATTACGAGGGTAAAGTGGCTTCCCAGTACATAATGCTTAAACAGCTTGCACGCCCACACCGCTGCAAGCGCCTCCAACTCCCATATAGCGTAGTTCTTTTCAGCGGGCGTTAGGGCCCTGGACGCGTACTGGATGACACGCTCCATGCCGTCCTGCTTCTGGCATAAGGTAGCACCCAGGCCCTTGCGTGACGCATCGGTATGTATTTCGAATGGCGTGTCGAAGTCCGGGTGTGCGAGCACCGGCTCGGATATCATCAGATCGCGGATGGTGAAGAACGCGTTGCGCTGTGTATCGCTGTAAAATGGCAACCCTGCGGCATCGAGGTCCTTCCATTCTCCGGGCATGTCGCATTTGGCGCGCAGAGGTTCCGTAATCTTTGAGAAATTCGGACAAAATCGGCGATAATAACCGATTTGCGCGATCACCGACTTCAGGTCCTTCGCACAAGTTGGCAGCGCAATGGCCTGGATCGCCTTCACTTTGGCCGGGTCCGGGTGTAGGCCTTCGCTGTCGATAACGTGGCCCAAGAAGTGCGCAGAACGTTGAAAGAACTTACATTTCTTTGGGGACAACGTGAGGCCGGCCTTATTCAAGCGATGGAACAGCTCACCTAATATTTCGAGGTGCAGCTCGGCCGTGGGGGTGAATACGACCAGGTCATCAATATAACTCATGACGTGGTGAAATTTCAATGGCCCCAACGCCTGGTCGATGAACCTGCAGAAGATTGCGGATGCGTTCTTATATCCCTGTGGCATCACGCGGTACTGGAAGGCACCCGACGGTGTCTGGAAAGCCGTGTACTTGCGAGAGGCCTTGTCCAGCCCCACGCTCCAGAACGCGTCAGTGAGGTCCAGAGCGGAGAAGAATTTGCTGCCATGCATGGCCGCAAATGATTCCTCGGACCGGGGAAGCGTGTAGCTATCGCGCTCGATGGCCTTGTTCAAGGCACGCAAGTCGACGACGAAACGCAGCCTGCCACCTGATTTCGGCACCATCAACACCGGCGAGCTGTAGGGGCTTTCCGGCGGCTCAATGGCGCCCTTACTGAGCCGCTGCTGAGTTAGCCCGTCCAGCTGCTTGGCCTCTGCTGGGCTCATCGCGCGAGAACGACGGAAAAAGA
>PIVT01000383.1 GCA_003353845.1 Pseudomonadota bacterium
AGCGGCTAGCGCACGGGAAGATCAGCGCGCGCGGTCTTCGTATGATCAAGCACCACAAAATGCAGGAGGGCGGCACGAGAAGCAAGGAAGGATTGCCGTAACTTCGGTAAAGCGCAGGTACATGGTACCCCCCTGTTTAGTGGGCGTGGAGTTCAGGGTCGGTGGCTTCGGTGTTGGGGGAAGACTCAGGGGCCGGCGGTGCGGGCCTGGGTCGCAGCTGGCTTCCTCCCCCCGCGGGGGGAGGAAAATTCTTGAAGCGCCGGGAAGCGGTTTCATCGATGGGTAGTTTCGCCAAAAACAATCCTCGAGAACAGGAACCACTCCCACGACGCCTCTCACATACTCACGTATCGCCCAGTCAAAGGATCAAGCCTTGAAGTACGATCTCCGCCTGAAGTTAGTCCACTTCGCCGCTGAACACGGCGTGAAGCCCGCCGCACGCCACTTCGAGTGCCAGCCACGCACCGTCCGCAAATGGCTACGCCGATGGCGGGAGGGCAACCGATCCAGGAGGTCGCTCATGGACCACTCGCGCGCACCTCACAGTTGTCCGCACAAAACGCCACCAGAGACCGAGAGGGAAGTCTTACGTGAACGCGATAAGGCTCCATGCCTGGGAGCCCGGCGCTTGAAAGATTTCTGTGACCTCTCGCCCAGCGAAGGGGCCATTGCTCGAATCCTGCGCCAAAACGGCCGCACAAAGAAGCGAAAGAAGAAGTACGAAAAGAAACGCGACATGCGTGAGGTCAAAGCGCGTCTGGCCGCCTTTGAGTACCTCCAAGTGGACACCAAGTACCTCAATGACCTTCCCTACTACGTCGAACAGATGGCGCGGAACCCAAGCCTGCCTCGGTTTCAGTATACAGTCCGTGATGTAAAGACAGGCGGAGTCTTTCTGGGGTTCGGTCAAGAACTCTCCCAGGCTCTGGCCTGTGTCATGACTGCCGCTGTGCTTGGACACCTCGAGCGCTGCGGTCAGAAGCACCAGACGGGAATCGTTCAAACCGATAACGGAAGCGAGTACAGCGGTGCGGAACGAAAAAAGAAGAATGATCGGGGCTTTAGTCACGTTGTCAGCGACGTCTTCAAATTGACCCACCGTTTCATCCCACCGGGAAAGAAAAACCATCAGGCCGATGTTGAAACGCTGCACGAAAGAATTGAGGGTGAGTTCTTCGATCTGGAGCATTTTGCTTCGCGCCAGGAGTTCTTCCTGAAAGCCTCAGCCTGGCAGCTGTGGTGGAATAGCACCCGCAAGAATGGTTACAAGGCCAACCGCAGCCCCGACCAGATCCTGCTGGAAGAAGCACCACTTCGAGGAGCCAAAGTATGGATGCTGCCAGCATTGGACCTCGACGCACTTCTCAACGCCCGAGCCCAACACGCCCTGAACGATGAAAATAACAAGAGGGGGTAC
>PIVT01000384.1 GCA_003353845.1 Pseudomonadota bacterium
CGTACGCAGAGGGCCTCGGCTTCCGCGTCGTGCGCGACCACGACGGCACGCAGCGGGGCTCCGAGTGCGGCATCATTGCTGCGAAAGTCCTTGTTCACCTGAAGCAAGCGGGGGCCGGCTTCATGGACTCCGTGGCCACCCATGCCACGCGTTACGCAAGCTTCAAGTATGACGGCGACGCTACACTCGAAGCAGGAAACTTGGCACTCGACAGCGCTGGGTACTTTCCTGAGGCGAAGAAGGAGGCTTTGCGTGTGCAAGGATTGAACTGGCTGCATGCCGCCGGCTCTCTTATGGACAGTGACGTCGAGATCGTGCTTGATGCATTCAACGGCGGCGTTAGTGTTCTTTGGGCAAACGCCATGGACGAATCGCGCTTCGCAACTCTACCAGCCTACGACGTATTCCTCAAAACGCTTGCGAAGAACATCCGCCAGGTATCCCTTGGTGTCGAAGGGGCTTCCCGCCGCGTCTATTCCATTACGAACACAGAAAACAGCCAGAGCATGGGCTTTCACTGGGTTGCGATCGTGTATTCCATTCGGAAAAAGACGCAAGCCGAATTGGTGGCCGAGCGCCAGGCACAGGCGCTGGACCACCTGGATCACCCCCCCGACGCGGCCCAAACAGGACCGGCGCCAGGTGTTGCACAAGCAGGGGCAGCTGCGGGGGCTGCGGGACCTGCCGCATCGCCCACGGCCGGAACTGCTGTTGAGATGGACTGCGACATGGCCCAAGCTCTGTGGTTTGTGCTTTGTCTTTTTTCGGCGGCGCTTGCGCTGTTGGGCTTCTCGCCGGCGGTACCTCCACTTCCAAGAGAGGGTTTTTTCCACGAAGCTGCGCTATTCTCCATCATCTGCTTGACTTCCCGAATGTGCGCAGCCGCCTTCTCGTGTGCTAGCTGGCCCGAGCGCTTGCTTTTTGGCGCGCAAAGCACAACCCACTGGCACATTTCGCAATCAGGTAACTCGAACTCGCACTACAACACTCCCATGTGATACAACAGCCAGCTCTGCGCGCTGCGATGAGGCTTTGTGCGGACTCCAGTGGGCCTGCTCGTGCTTCCTTGTGGCTTGCTTGTGAGTGCGGTCATCGAAATTCGGGTGAGCCCACCCCGGCACGGGCGTCTATGTTCATAGAAATGGGGAACAAGTATGTGCTGACGGTGGTTGATTTCTTTTCGGGGTACGTCTGGGCGAGGTCTCTTTCGGATAAAACCGCTCCGTTGGTGAGGGACAAACTCAACCAAATCATCGCAGCCCCATTTCCGACGGGGAGCGGGGGCGTCTATCCCACGATTCTCTACAGTCCGACCAGGGAGGCGAATTCAAGGGCGAGATCTCCGCGTGGTCGAATATGCACAACGTTCGCCGTGTTCGATCGAGCTCCTACACACCGATAAGCAACGGCAAGGT
>PIVT01000385.1 GCA_003353845.1 Pseudomonadota bacterium
CTCCCCCCCGGGCCCCCGGGTAGGGAACAGGCGAATTAAATGAGGGTGGCTGCTTCACGTGAATTCCCGAAATTCCGATTCAACCCCCCGCCAAATCAAGCGCAGTATAGTCGCGCGGTGATTCCCCTCACCCCTCCCCCCCTGTCTCTTCTCGGGCACTTAGAACCCAAAACACCCACGCCACTAGATGAGCCACACTTCCCCTTTCCTTCGTCTCACACTTCATTTTTTCCTCTTTACTTCGCTCGCATCGCGCACCACCAAGTTCGATCATCACTTAGGTGCCTCTTGATCTCCGAGCTTGATCAGCGGGCGCGTCTGGATTTCAGCAGGCGCAGCGAGGACACAGTCGTAGAACTCTTGGTTGATGCAGTAGAGCTCGCGAATCT
Source organism: Pseudomonadota bacterium (assembly GCA_003353845.1). Classification (GTDB taxonomy): domain Bacteria; phylum Myxococcota_A; class UBA9160; order UBA9160; family JADFDR01; genus GLO-12. Next base: position 390 of record PIVT01000385.1, read on the forward strand.
CAGATAGGTCATCTCCCGCACCCGCAATCTCCTCGCTGTGATACGGCGGCATCAGCTCACAGACGGCAAACCAGCCCTTCTTGTTGCCGTAGTTCGGGTCTTTTGACTTTTGCTTCGTCCACTCGACGTCGACGACCTGAGGATACCAAACACACGAGGGTAAACTGCGAAGAAAGAAAAGGCCCATCAGCGCGCACCAAAATTTACCATGCGATAGTCATCGTAGTCTTCGTCCGTGTCGCGCATGCACAGGCCTTTGAACTTGCTGACGATCCGAAAGCGAGCGGTCGGGTCCCCCTTCTCGTCAACAGTCAGCAGGGGCTTCTCCCATTCCTCGGTGTAGCACGCGGCCGCATTTGCCGCAATCGCAGCGGCTGAGTCGGCCGTCATCACGGCGCCAGGGGACACTGCGACATACTGCGACGCCAGAGTGCCCATGATCTGGGCTCCGCAGTTCGACATCTCCACCAGAGAGATGGTATAGCAAGCGAGCTGCGTTGGTGCCCATTACATTCAACTCGCAGTGGTTGCATTTCCAACCTTTTCTCGTTGAAGTGCTGCCCTCCATCGCGGTTGACTCCTCAACGAACGGTGTGGTTTCAGCCCACAGGATGTTTGAGGAGACTCGTGAAGGGTTTTGAGGAAACCTCCAAAATATTGGGCTAAGAATCAATTCACTTTCCCACTCGGCCCTCCGGTAATTATTAGGCCAGAAGTATACACGTACAATAATCGGATTCGCTGGATAGGGGGTGCACAGTGCGACTCGGTCTCCCCGTCGATGAAATCGCAAATATCATAATTATCATTATACCCGAGTTACGCCCGTATTGTGGTACGGTATAGGGGGCACGTAAATCGCGTAAATTACGCCCAGACCGTGAAAAACCCTACTTTACGCGTAATTTACGCGTAATTTACGCGTAGTTGAGAACCTAGCCAAAAGGACATGGGGATGGAATTGCATGGGGGAGCTACAAGTGCATATCCACGATAATTTCATCGCAAGTAATATATTAAAT
>PIVT01000386.1 GCA_003353845.1 Pseudomonadota bacterium
CGGTCCGCGCCCGCCCGGCTGGCGTCGCGACCGACCGGATCTGCCGCCCTCGCCCGGCACGCCCGGCGCGGGGCCGGATACCGGCAGTCCGCCGGCCCCCGGCGTCCGCCCGCCCCGGCCCGAGGGTGGCTGGAGCCGTCCGCGACCGCCGGCGGAGGGAGGCAATGCGATGCCCGCGCCGCCGCGCCCGCCCCGGCCTGAGGGCGGCCCCGGCTGGCAGCGCCCGGTGCCGCCGCCGGTGGTGACGCCCTCGCCCGCGCCGGTCCCGCCCCCCGGGGTGGAGAACCCGCCCGCGCCGCCGGCCTGGTCGCGCCCGCCTCGGCCGGAGGGCGGCTGGAACCGCCCGCGGCTGCCGGCGGACGGAGGCAATGCGATGCCCGCGCCGCCGCGTCCGCCCCGGCCTGAGGGCGGTTGGCAGCGGCCGCCGTCACCCGCGCCCGGCAGCGCGCCGCCGCGTCCCAGCTACACGCCGCCGCCCAGCGCACCGCCGCCGGCCGCGCGCCCGGCACCGCCACCGCGCCCGGCGCCGTCGCCGCGTCCGCCCAAATTCTCGAACGACGAAGCGGCGCCCTAGGTTGAGAACCTATATATCTGTTTGAGTTATTGTCGTAATATGTGTGGTAGATGAGTTTGGCGGAGGGGATGGATGTCACGTCATCTGTTTTGGCTGTCGGATGAGGCCTGGGCGGCGATTGAGCCCCATCTTCCTCGCGGCCGGCCAGGCAAGCCTCGAGTAGATGATCGCACGGTGATTTCGGGCATCCTGCATGTGCTCAAGACCGGCTGCCGCTGGCGCGACGTGCCTGCGGCTTATGGCCCGCCGACGACGATCTACAACCGGTACAACCGCTGGGCGGGGCACGGTATCTGGCAGCGGCTGTTCGAGAAGATCGCCGCATCGGGAGCGGTGCCCGATGAGCTGTCGATCGACAGCAGCCATGTGAAGGCGCATCGCTCGGCAGCGGGCTCAAAAAGGGGGAGTGGGAAGAAGCGATCGGCCGCTCGCGCGGTGGCAGGACCTGCAAGATCCATTGCCTGGCCGACGATCGCGGCAGACCGGTCGCCTTCACGCTGACGCCGGGCAACATTGCCGATATCAGTGTCGCGATACCGCTGCTCAGCCGCGCAACGCCAGCCAGGCGCCTGCTCGCCGACAAGGCCTATGATGCCGACAGTCTGCGCAACTGGCTCAGGCAACGACGCATCAAGGCCGTCATCCCCTCCACCGCCTCGCGACGCAAACCCTACCCTCTCGACAAGCGCATCTATCGCCGCAGGAACGCCATCGAGCGCCTATTCTGTCACCTCAAGAACTGGCGACGCATCGCTACCAGATACGACCGGCATGCCACAAACTACCTCGCTGCCATCGCTCTCGTAGCCCTTATCACCGCGTGGCTTAAATGAGTCC
>PIVT01000387.1 GCA_003353845.1 Pseudomonadota bacterium
CGGCGCCCGTGAGTGTTATCTATATCCAAGCCATCCGTGCGAAGTGCCCAATTTGGCTATTTCGATACGGAGGATGAGCTTGGTCACCGCACGTGTGTCATGTCTTTGGCGTTTGAAGTCAAGCTCTGACAGTGGTATTCGAGTTCTTTGACCTGGTCTCTGGGGTTGATGAGTCTTTTATATGTGTTCAAAGACTGTATGAAGTGGTAGACGGAACATTTGTATATCGTCGAGTTACTTTGGTGAGTGCATGTTTGTCATGTAATGAATGTTAGCTAGTAAACACTGACGGTGACATTCGAGTTGTTTCACCCGATATCTGGGGTTGATGAGTCTTTTATATGTGTTCAAAGACTTTTGGAAGTGGTAGATGGAACATTTGTATATCGTCGAGTTACTTTGGTGAGTGCATGTGTGTCATGTAATGAATGTTATCTAGTACACACTGACGGTGGTATTCGAGTTGTTTCACCTGGTCTTTGGCGTTGATGAGTGTTTTATATGTGTTCAAAGACTTTTGGTAGTGGTAGATGGTGTCTTTTGTATATTGTAGGGCCACTTTGGCTACTGCATGTTTGTCATGTCTTTGGCGTTTGGTTGTCAAGCTCTGACAATGGTACTAGATTTCTTTGACCACGTTCACGAAGTTGATCAGTCTTTTATATGTGTCACGAGACTGTACGAGGTGGTAGACGGAACATTTGTGTATCGTCGAGTTACTTTGGCTACTGCATGTTTGTCATGTAATGAATGTTAGCTAGTAAACACTGCCGGCGGTATTCGAGTTGTTTCACCCGGTCTCTGAGGTTGATGAGTCTTTTATATGTGTTCAAAGACTTTTGGAAGTGATAGATGGTGTCTTTGTATCGTATCTATCTCGATTGTGTGTGTGTGTGTCTTGTGTGTGAAGATGGCTGTTTCCGAGTGTGTCACCATCCCAGCATATGGCGTGTGTGTGTGTTTTAAAAGTATCAAAATACGGAATGTCTGTGGTGGGTGGCCAGTAGCACTATCGCCCTACTTACCCTAGATACAGGGTCATAATCCATGTGTTCCACTTAGTAGGGTATAATTCTGTGGAGGATACGCCCCGTTTCTCCGCCAAATATATTTCTTCCACCTTTCAATAGCACCATACTTGTCTCAGAATTCAAAAATATTTCCTCTCGGACCCAAAATGACAGTGCCAAAAAGCTGTGAGGTCAGCAGGGCGCCCAGACCACAACAAGGCGCCCCCACGCGGCCCAGCCTACCAGTCCACTCCTGCACACAAACCACCCCAAGGAAAGAGTGTCCACTCCTGTGCTTTTGTGTATGGTTGTATCTATGCAGTATGTATCCGTGTGCGAAGTGAGCGAGGTGGACACTTTTTCCCGAGTGGGTTTCCGGGGCCTCGAAGGTGCTAGCTG
>PIVT01000010.1 GCA_003353845.1 Pseudomonadota bacterium
GCAGGACTTGGCCAAACAACCTTTACCATCCGCTTCACGCCGACGGCGGCGGGACAGCGCAATGCCACGGTCAGCATTGACAACAATGACGCCAACGAGAATCCCTATAACTTTGTCATCCGCGGGACAGGGCTCGCGGTGGTTGCGCCCGAGATGGACATGACGGGAGGCAACACCGATGTTTCCATTTCCGATGGCGACACTGTCTTGTCGGATTGGGCCACCGGTAAAGGGACCTTGTTTGCGGATACGAACATTGGGGCAGACACCTTCCACGATTTCACCATTTTGAATTCGGGTACTGCAAGCCTGGACCTCAGTGGCGGCCCTCTCGTCCAAATCGCGGGTGCCAACCCAGGGGATTTCAGCGTAACGGTCGTGCCCTCGACACCCGTGGCGAGTTCTGGCCAAACGACCTTCACCATTCGCTTCACGCCGACAGCGGCGGGACAGCGCAATGCCACGGTCAGCATTGCCAACAACGATGCAAACGAGAATCCCTATAACTTTATCATCCGCGGGACAGGGGTCGGTATTCCCGAGATGGACATGACGGGAGGCAACACCGATGTTGCCATTTCCGATGGCGACTCCGTCTTGTCGGATTGGGCCACCGGTAAAGGGACCTTGTTTGCGGATACGAACATTGGGGCAGACACCTTCCACGATTTCACCATCTTGAATTCGGGTACTGGAAGCCTGGACCTCAGTGGCGGCCCTCTCGTCCAAATCGCGGGTGCAAACTCAGGCGATTTCACCGTGACGGTCGACCCCTCGACACCGGTGGCGAGTTCGGGCCAGACGACCTTTACCATCCGCTTCACCCCGCTGGCCGCGGGGGAGCGCAACGCCACGGTGACCATTGCCAACAGTGATGCCAACGAGAATCCCTACAATTTTGTGATCCGAGGGATAGGGCTCGCGGCAGCGCCGGTAGTTGCCATCGGCGCCAACAAAGCCACCGTGGTGCAATCCACCACGGCCACGCTGTGGGGAGATATCACCTCCACCGGTGGCGAGGACGCCAACGAACGCGGTGTCTACTGGAGTGCGACTCCGGGATTTACTCCGCCGGGACAAGGGACCAAGGTGCCCTCTTCGCCGGGGCCTTTCGGAACCGGGCCATACTCGGTGAACGCCACTGTACTCACTGCCGGCGCATTACTCTACTTCGAGTCCTTTGCAACCAACTCGCAGGACTCAGGCTACTCGGGGGCAGAACAGGCCTTCCAGATGGAGCCCGATGTTCAGCATACCGGGATTAATTTTAGTGGGATCACCGAAGACGCCATCACCATTGGCTGGACCCGGCAGGGCTCGCCAAGCTTGTACGATTCCATCGTGGTGATGTGTCAGGGGGTCTCTGCGTGTGCCGGTGCTCCGACAGATTTCAACGTGTACAGCGCCAGCCTCTCTTTCCTTGCTGGCGATAATCTGGGCGGCAGTACCTACGTGATGTACAAAGGGTCGGGAAACTCGATCACGGTCGATAGCCTGGATCCCTCCACAGACTATTGGGTGTCGATCTACACCTATGCAGGTTCGGGCGCAAGCGACCCCGATGGTATCAATTACCGAGAAGAAACCCCGCTGGGCGCGACATCGCAGACCATTGCAGACCCAGGGGTGCCGCCCACCCTGGGTGATCCCGCCATCGTCGGGTTTGCAACGGCGAACACAGCACAGATCGGTTCCGTCGTTACGAATGACGGTGGAACTTCAATCGTGGATCACGGTGTGGTTTGGGACGTCTCACCATTGACGGCAGAAAGCAAAGCCAACACAGTGTCATGCGGTGGCGCCATTGGTGTGGGTGTCGATTACGATTGCGCCGTGGGCGCTCTGCCGGACGGAAAGCAGGTTTACTTTAACGGCTTTGCTGAGAATTCCGGTGGCTCCTTCGGCTACTCGGCGGAGGGTTACTTCTACACTGAGCCCAGCGGGCCGGTCACCTTGTCTCCAGGATCCCCTGGTGCTACGGACATCCCCCTCAGTTGGACACCCGATGACGACCCTGCTCCTCGCGACGTCTACGATGGGTATGTCATACTGGCGGTTGCCGGTGCCGGCCCCATTACGGACCACCCGCAAGACGGTGTTGCCTACTCCGCCGCCGCCTTCGGCTATGGTGATGTAACGGCGGCAGGCGTCTTTGTCGTGTACAGGGGCACCGCAAATTCGGCCAGCGTCTTAGGTTTCTCCGGTGAAACCCAATACACCGTCGCCGTCTATGATTACAGCGGTGTGGGCACTGAAATCAACTACCACCAAGTTCCTGACTCGTACACCTTTACGACGGTCCCGGCAACCAACCACCGCGAGGCCTATGAGGTGGATTGCGGTACCTGTCATGCGCATAACGGCGCCTCTGGCTTCGGTACCTTCGTCCCGCGTGGGGCCGACGCGGAGACCACCTGCAAACAATGTCACTCTGAATTTTCTGGCGTCCCGGGCGAGGCCAAGTTTGATGTCATCAATCATGATTCTGGCGAAGTCGTCGATTGTGGACAATGCCACGAAGTTCACAAAGCCGACTCGCAGGCCTCTCCCCTAGGCATCTTGTGGACCTTGAGCCCGACGACAGGCAAGACCGAGATGAACCAGAACTGGGTCCGCGGCAACGTGGAAAAGTACTTTACGGGTTTGAAGAAGACCCAGGTTGCGGCCGCCACTCCCGTGGCTTGGCACGATGTCAGCGACGAAGCCGATCCAACGGAAGCCGATGCCCAACAGTTTGCGGCCTGGGACGGCTGGCCCGCTTCTTTGGGAAACCCCACCATTGAAAGTCAGGTCAATGCCAGCGGCAAGCTGACCCGTTTGTGTCAGGCCTGCCATACCAATGGCCTGGCGCCTGGCAATGAGACCAAGTACCACACCAACGACCCCGTGGATGACGGCGGTGACCCCGACGATGATGGCACCCAGCCTGTCGATGCAAACGCCTACACCCACTCCACCGAGGGTCAGCGTTGCTTTGATTGTCATGCGCACAATAATGGCTTCTCACCCGCCGGCGGCACCGGTCCGCTCGACTGCCCGGCGTGCCACAATAGTAACCAGGGCGGGGCTCCCCCCGCGGGCCGGCGACAGGTCACGGGGGCAGGTGGCGATTTCGACGATGCAAACAACGTATCCCATCACGTCAATAACGGAGACGGAAGCGCCGTCCCGACCATGTGGGACTGCAACATCTGCCACGCGGAAGCCGACCCCATCACCGGGTTGTCCGATCAACACTACGACGACACCATCAATATGAGAAACGCGGATGGTCCGACATCTTGGACGGATGAATTTGGGGTCTACCCCGAATGGGGCGATCTCGACCCAAGGGCCAGGGATGAGTTCTGCTTGAGCTGCCACGATTCCGACGGCGCCTCACGGCTCGCCTATGGCACGCCCGGCGACAACACAACCAGTCCCCGTTACCTCGCAGGAATCACCGATGCGGATGCCATCAATGCAACGGATTTGAACCCCTTCAACGATGGCCTTACCAACTCTCACGAACCCGATGGCTTCGATGGCAGCTCGGGACCCTATATCCGCTATCGCCCAGAAAATCAGTATGGCGGAGCGGTATACCCCGCGCTGGCTGCCGGGATCGTCGACGTCAAGTCTCAGTTCAACCAGTACAATCCGTCCTATCACGGGGTGGATGTCGATGACGACGGCTGCGGAGCCTACACGAACGGTGGCTGCCCGGCTCCATCGGTGGATATTTCAGGCTGGGACGCCCCGATTTTGGGCGCAATTACCGGCGGCTATACATGGACCACGCTGATGCACTGTGAGGACTGCCACTACGGTGATCCAAACGCCGACAAAGGCCAGGGTGTCCAGCTCAACGGTCACGGCACCAAGAACTCGCGCTACTTCCTGATGGATTCCAGCGGCAATGACGCACAGGGCAACAGCACCGACGAAACGACGGTTTGCTGGGGCTGCCACTCTCCAAAGGCTGGGCCGACGAACTTCGGCGATCACAGCAAGGGCACAACGCACTACGGCGATGACCTCACCATTCATGACAATGGCTGCATGAATTGCCACGGTGGTGGGTATAACAGAGTCATGGTCGATGGAAAAGGCGGTACGCACAACCTGATCGACAACCTGCAGTGGGGCGGGATTCACGGTATCCCGTATCTTGAGAATGACAGCAATCCCAATACCGTGGACTGGGTCGCCGGCCAGATGGATTTCACTTCTAGGGGTTTCGCACTCACGCCTCCCGATGTGTTTATCTACGGAAGTGGGATAGGGGGTGTAAGCAACTGGAATCCTGATGGGAATCCTAGCTGTGGGGATTTTGGAGAAGCAAGCCAGATGAATAACTGCGTCCATCACATGGGTAAGGATGGTCCCGGCGGGAATTACGATCGCCCGGCAGCCAACACGAGGAGCTATCGCGGCATACAATCGCGACCGTAATCATATACGTTGGCACTCCTCATCTTTTCCCGGATGACGCTGCCAGGATGGGCTTGAGTAAGTTGACGTAGTCATCCGTCCACGCTGACCAGACCGGAAGCCCGCTCGCATCATCCCCCAGCACCCAGCCCATGGCGAGCAGCGGCTCCAGTGTTTCGGACTCTCGGCTGAGCACGTAGTACTTGGATCGGGCTTCCCAGGGACCCAAAAATTGGTTGCGAATCCGGTAGGCGCCGTAGGCCCCCACTGCATCCCCTGCGGCGCGCAGCACAGGTCGAAGGTCCAACCTCAGGCTGCTGATGTGGAAGACCAGGTAGCCCCCAGGTGCCAGCTTGCGGAAGTATAACTCCATGGCTTCGCGCGTCAGAAGATGAGTCGGAATGGAGTCCCCCGAAAATGCATCCAGGAGGATTACCTGGTAGGCCCCGTCGGGTTCAGCGCTTCGGGCGAGCTGAACCCGGGCATCACCGATCTCTATTTTGATATCGGCTTCGCAGTCCTCAAGATAGCTGAAGTAGGTCTGCGCAATTTCCACCACATGGGGATCCAGCTCGTAGAAGGTGAGTTCCTCTCCTTGTGTGAAGTAAGCGGCCGCCGCTCCAGTGCCCAACCCGACGACGGCAGCGCGGCTCGGTGTTGGAAGGATGCGCATCACCTCGCCCAGCGGTGACGTCGATGCGTAATAACCCATGGGTTGTCGGCGTAAGTCCGGCGCCAGGTTCTGTGCGCCGTGCTCAATGGAGTTATGCACGAGCACTCGCTGATCTTGATTGTTAAACCATTTGACCTGATACACGCCGTAAGCATTGCGCTGCTGATGAAGAATTCCGGAAGTCGGATTCTCGGCCGGTGCACGCTGTAACCCGCTGCGAATGGACGGCGCCACTTGAACCCCGACGAACACGAGAAAGGCCAGCGAACCCACCAGCAAGAGACGGGGTTCATTGCGCAAAAAGTTTGTGAAGGGTCGCCAACGCCAGCTCAGCAGCGTGGCCACGACGCCCCCCACCGCTATGGGATACTCCAATACGCTATCGAAGAGCCGGGGCGCGGCGAAAGCCACGAAGGCAGCCCCCGCCCAACCGCCGAGGGCCACCACGAGGTAGAAGCCAGTGAGCTTGGCCGGAGCTGGCCTGGACTCGTAGAGCGCAGAGTGGGCGGCAAGGCTTACGACAAAAAGCACGAGGAGATGGACGAACACGCTCCATGGCTCAGGCTGTTGATCCACAAAGAAGAGGAAGACGCCAAGGACGGAAATTTCAAACCAGAAACGACGTAGGAGGGTGGGAACCCAAGCCCGCTCGCTAAAGACGAGGATGAAGCTTAGGAGGTAGAGGGCCAGGGGGACGACCCAGATTAAGGGGACGGAACCCAGGAGCTGTGCGATGAAGGCCGTGACCGCCAGCAGCAATACCGACGGCGTGGCTGAAAGCAGAAACCAAGCGAGTATGCGACGCCAAGGGTGCGCAGCATCCTCAGTTTTTTCACTCGGCTCTATCCCGCTGGAGGGAGCCGTGGCCGTCCCTTTTTCAGGCAGGCATCGCCACAAGAGGCCGAGGTAAAGTAGGTAGCCCGCGCTCCACAGCCAGCTCTGGGTATGAAGGGTGAGTAGCGGAGCCATCAGCAAAGGGTAGGCGAGTAAGCCCAGCAGCGATCCAGCATTGGAAGCCGCATAGAGCGTGTAGGGGTTTCGTGTCTCGGGCGTGCTTTGGGTTGTTGCCCAGCACTGCGCCAGCACACTGGTCGTCGAGAGCAAGATGAACGGAAGCCCGACACCCGCTGCAAGGCCGATTAAAATTGAAAGTTCCGGTGTGGCCGGATTCAAGTTTACGGCAGCGGCCACCGGCAAGAACCCCAGTGGCGCGCAAGCGACGAGGAAGTGCCAGCGGCCCATCCGCGGGCCGAGAAAGTGGCTGTAGAGATAGCCCACCACCAAGGCACCTTGGAAGAACATGAGGGTTGTTGACCAGGTGTGCGCCCCCCCGCCCGTTGCCGGAAGGATCATCTTTCCCGCCAGCGGTTCCAAGGCAAATAGCAAAAAGCCAGCGAGGAATACGAGAAGCCGCTTCATCGTCACATCAAGACTCCACCGCTTCGGCTGATTCCGGTTGACCTCGAACAAGCCTGTCTGCCGCTAGCCCTCCAGCCCAACCCAGCGTCATGGCCAGCAAGCTCAATAAGAGGAGCCGAGCGCCACGTGTCTCGCTGACGTTGAACAGGCCCCAGTGGCGGAGTTCGACAACTTTAAGCTCGTTGTTTCCAAATTTTACCGCCCCATCGATAGGCAAGAACGCTTCTCCGCTTCCCACTTCGGGATCATCGGGCACGACCCGAACATGTAACACCGGGTTTCGAGGAGCCATGGAGCGCGAGTTCGGCCCCTCTGGCCCGGCCTGAAAATCGGGATAGAAGCGCACCCAGGCGGTCGCGGGCGGCTGTTCAATGCGAAAGCTGTCTTCGAGAGCACCGGGACCCCACACATTCAGATTGACCACCATGGTGAAGGGGTTTGTTTCCGGGTCGGGTCGTATGGCGAACATGGGGGCGAGCCCCACATCGAGTAGGCTCACACGCACCCTGTTTACGACGATATCTCTTTGGTCGGAGAGCTTAAGATCTGTTGGGTTTTCACCCAGGACGCGGAGGTGCACCGCAGTGGCGACACGTTCCCCGGTCGGCCCATAATCGGGGACAATCTTTAGTGGTGCGAAGGCGATGTGAGGCAGAAGGGGATCGTCGGAAGGTTTCTCGTTGGGAGATTCAATGGACTGCTCGGGTCGTTTGTCAAAAGGTTGTCCCTCGGCGAGGATCATTTCCAATGAAATGGTGGATCCCACGCGCAGCACGATATCTACGAGGAGCAGAAGTACTCCCAAGCCGGCAAGGGTTCGGCTTGTTCCTCTGAGAGTGAACATTAAATTGGTTTTTTCCACGGTACCCCGGATGATTGGCCTTGGGAACGGAGTCTACCAAGCACCTCCGAAGGCCGCACCGCCGCCCTTACTTTGCGAATGGGTTGGGCGGAATGGTTGGCTCCAGCCATTTTTCGATGAACTCATCCTTGAGTCGCGACGGATGTCCCCGCCATACGATCTTGCCGTTCTTGACCATGGCGGCAGCGGGTACAGTGTTCACCGCATACCGCTTTGACATGGCCCCTGCATTGTCTTTAGCCATGGGGAAGGTGACCTTAAGCTCCTTGCTGATAAAGGCTTCGAGCTTTTCGTCCGTGTAGAGGCTGCTCGCTGCTGTCACGCCTATGAGATTGAGCCCCTTGCCCTGGTATTTCTGATAGCGTTCCTCAAGCTTGGTAACCTCGCTCTGGCTATAAGGATCGAAAGGCCTCCAGAAGAGGAGCACCGTGATGCGGCCATCGCTCATCTTCGCATTCCCTGCAAACCACTTCTCGGCGTTGATCTCACCGGCGTCTTGTCCGAGAAGATTGATCTCGCGCAATTCTCGCTGTGCGCCAAGGACCTCCTCAGCCATGGGGTAGGTTTCGATTAATTTTTTGAGGTTTTTCTTCGCGTCCTCGATATCACCGGTAGCCGCAAGCGTTTGCGCCGAACTTAGCAGTCCCTGCGCTGCGCGTTTTTCGGCAGCTTTCTGTGCCTGGCTCTTGACGTTATGCTCGACGATTACAATTCGCTCTTCGAGGGCTTGAATCTTCTGATCCCGAATTGCGGCTTCTTCCTTGAGCGACTCGATCTCGCTGTCCCCTTGGCAAGAGACGAGCACAAAAGACGCACAGAGTACGACCCAAACCAGATTACTCTTCATGCAAACCCCCACTCTCAACGTTTTGAGCCTTGCCTTTTTCAGGTGCTCAGGCGTGTGTTGCATGGCAAGGGTAGCAACACCGCCAGTCTCTTGGGAATGCCCGGTTCCCCACCGGCCAAGGGCAGATGTCCGGGTTTGTTACCAAACGGCAGTTCACCGGTGACTCCTTCAGTAGGACTCTGACTTTACTGGGTAAGTGGCACTGCTCATTTTACGAGTAAAAGTTACTTTTTTTGCTGATTTAACCGCGGGTGCGACATTTAATCGCGTTTACGAACCGGCCGAATGCCGATAAGTTAATAGGACGTAAACCTGCGTTTTTGGGGGGCAATTCGCGTTGTCTACAGGTTGCAAAAAGGTTGTAATATGAGAGTACAGGCCCTGGTGGTCTCCATATTGCTGCTGGCCGGACTGTTCGCCAACTCGGCCCATGCGGCAGTCATTTTTTTGAATAATGGTGGGTCACTGATCACCCTCAATGACGCCACGTATTCGGCCGATGACGTATACGTTCGAGATGCCACCTGCGGCGGTGAAGTCGACTTTCCCTACAGGCCTTGCCTTTCCCCGGGTGTATCAACGAACATCAACGTCGCCACCGGTGCTGTAGTGAATAAGCTTTCCGTCTTGGATTCCTCGAGCATTAGCATGAGCGATGGAACGGTCAACGGTTTATTGGCGGCTGCTGATTTCGGCAGTATCAACATGAGTGGTGGTGTGGTGGATGAATTGCTTGTCGAGCACGACGCCACCCTTGATCTGAATGGTGGAACGGTCAACCAGGGGCTCGAGGCTTGGGACGACAGCATTATTACCATGAATGACGGTCTAGCGGATGGTCTTTTGCTCGTGAATGACTCCCGCTTCATCATGAACGCCGGAACCGTGAACTACTTGGATTCTTGGCATACCTCCATTGCCACGATCTACGGTGGTACGGTTGGCGGAGGAGGGGGTGGGGATGATCTGAACGCCTGGGACTCCTCTGTGATTAAGTTCCTCGGTGGCACTGTGACCGGTTATTTAAATGCCGGTGATTCTTCCACAGTGACGGTTGTCGGTGGCACGGTGGACTTGGACTTCGACTCTTGGTTCGAATCCAATGCGGCCTTTACTGGCGGTACGGTGAACGGAGACCTGGATGCTTGGGAAACTTCCAATATGGTGTGGAATGGAGGGACGCTTGTCGGAGAGTTGTTCGCGGGTGACGCAGCCATCCTTACGGTACGAGGATTTGACTTTAGGGTCGACGGGGTTCCGGTTCCCGATGACTACGAGCTTGTTGCAACCACGGGCGTGCTCACCGGTACGCTTGAATCGGGGGATCCCATTAACAATGTATTCTACCAGGGTGGGCATGACTATTATGGGGATGGTTCATGGTTTGTCACTGGAACCATCACCCTTGTTCCCGAGCCTGGCAAGGTACTGTTGCAGGCAATCGCTTTGTTGAGCATAGGGCTTCTCTCCGGCCGCCGAAAAGCGGTCGGCCCGCTTGCCTAGGGTATACTTCCCTCTGACGGCCCAGCTTCCACGCTTGCCTTTCTTGGGAAATCTTTTGAGCCTATGACTACGACTCCGCTCTTCGTCAAGCTTCGCGTGCTGATTCTTTTCCTCGCGTCGGGTCGCTTGGCCGTGATGCTCCTGCCCGTGGTCATCACGGTGATGGCCATCTATCTATTTATCCCGCAGGTGGGCCAGAGCGACCCTGCGTGGGTCGAGCGTTGGGTGGAGCAGAAAGGCCTCGTCGGGCAGCTCTTCCACCGGCTGTGGCTAACGAATCTCCGTCACTCCTGGCTGTTCTTTTACACTCCCTATGGGCTGCTGTTCGTAAATCTGGTCTTCTGCATGATCAAGCGCTTTCCCGTGTTAATCCGCCAAAGTCGCTTCCCAAAAGGAGTGCCACGGGTTCCCGCGACCTCGTTTACCTTGGCGCAGGAGCCACCGGTTGTCGGGGATATCGTCCGCTTGCTCAGCCGCAAAGGCTATCGAAGCCTGGGCGGGGACAGTTGTCTCTATGGTTTGCGCGGACGGTTTTCCTTGGTGGGGAGTTGGATATTTCACGTGAGCTTCCTCATCTTGATGGTGAGTGGCTTCTTCCTCATGACCAGCCCCGAAAATTTTCGCGGCAAGCTTGCCTTGGGTGAGGGGGAGCCTTTTGATTTGCACGCCACCTCGTTTCTCAGCGCTGAAGTTCGCCCCTCCCCGGATCTGCCCCCGCTGCAATTTTGGATTGAAACCATCGAGTTTGTCACCGATGACGTCGATTTGCATCGTTTCGAATCCACGCTGGTATCGCCGGAAGGCACGCGAGCCACGGTGGGAATCAACCGACCTTATCGCTCACCTCCCTACCAGGTGCTGGCCGAAGGGTTTGGCTATATGCCGGGCTGGATCATCAAGGACATGCGAGGGCGGGTGGTGAGCAGTGGATGGGTGAAGCTGGTTCCATTCCCCTTGGAAGTTGAGGATCTCTTCTCCTTGGGGGTCAGAGTGGGGGGGCTGGTTCGCGTGACCTTCTATCCGGATTATGAAGAGATCGATGGGGAAGAGCGCAATCGGAGCTACGAAGCCCTAAACCCCAAATTCAAAACCCGCATCGAGATCGATGGAATATCGGTTTTCGAGGGCTTGCTCGAACCGGGACAAGAAGTGTCCATTGATAATGGGCGACTGCATTTTTTCTTCCTGCCCGAGATTCGGAAGTACACCATCCTGGACATCATCGAAGAGGAGGATTACGGCACGCCCTTCGCCTGCTTCGGGGGCATGATTCTGGGTCTCGTATTCCGATATGCTAGAATTCGAAAGGAAATTTGGGTCCAGATCTCTGAAAACTCAGTCCAAATTGCAGGGCGTAGCGAGATTCTCCCGGCCCTGTTTCAAGAGGAGTTGGAAGCCTTTGCCGGTGACGTCGCGAAGCTGAGTCCTCGCCTGGATAATGGGAAAAGCCTGGGAAGTGGGAAGAAAATCCAGAGTCGAAAGGAGGAAGGTGTCACATGAGCCCACTCGAATACACGACCTTTTGGATTACCGTTGGTGCTTACAGCTTGGGCGCAGCCTTGGCCTTGTGGGGGATTGTCTTCCGTCGGGATCAACCTCTCGCGGTCGCCACATTCGTGTGTGGCGCTGGATTGCTGTCCAATTGTATTGCCATCGGCGCTCGCATCGCCTTTACGGGGCATCTGCCAGTCGCCAGTCGCTACGAGAATGTCTTGTTCGGTACCGCAGTGGTCATGCTCTTTAGCGTGGCTAGCCTCGTGAAACGACCGAGCCTTCGACCCATCCTCGTGTTCACCGCTCCCTTTGCCCTCTTGATGTTGGGCTACGCGCTCTTGAACCAGCCGCGCTACACCACCATGTCCTTGGTGCTGGACAACCTCTGGATGTTTGTCCACGTATTTTTTGCCTGGCTGAGCTATGGCGCTTATTCGCTCGCGGCCGCTGTGGGTGTTCTTTATCTACTTCGCGCGCGCAAGTCCTTGGAGGGGCTGCCAGAGGAACAGATACCGACCATTTTCGCCCGACTGCCCTCCATGCTCGTGCTGGAAGACTTGATCTTTCGCTACATCATTTTCGGCTTCATCACCCACGTGGTGATGATTGTTTCGGGTGCCATCTGGGCGCGAGACCTGTGGGGGAAGTACTGGAATTGGGACCCCGTAGAGACTTGGAGCTTGCTCTCGGTCTTGCTCTATGGGCTCTGGATTCATCTTCGCGTGACCTTGAACTGGGGTGGGAAACGAATGGCCGGGTTGGCCGTCGCTGCCATTATTACTGTGATCTTTGCCTATTGGGGGACGAGCTTGCTCAGCAGTACCGACCATTCCCTCGATGACCTGAAACTGCGAACTCCGATGACGGAGGTGCAATGAGCCCCGATGAGATCAAAGGCATTCTTGTAATGCTCAACAACTATTTCCACGACTTGGCTACCGCGGTCTTCGCGGTGAGCGCCTTGGGTGCCTATTTCTTGCAACGCACGCTGGCCATGAAGTCCGCGCCGGAAGTGGTGCGACCCGTGGCGGAGGGCCTTCGCAAGGTGGGGATTGTTGCACTGGTCTGGACTTTGGCCGGTGGCTACTTGCGGGGCCGATTCTACCATCAGTACGAGTACATGGAAGCTGCAGGACGAGGGCAGGTGCCTGCCCTGATTGCGAAACACGTCCTATTGGTTGTCTTGGTGACCTTGGGAGCCATCGTCTTATACAAAGTGCGAAGGACAAGCTACACTGGCGAGTGTAAAGAGGTTCATTCATGAGTCGTACCATCTTATTCATAACACCCCCCTACCACTGTGGCGTGGTCGAAGTCGCCGGGCATTGGATGCCCTTGGGGCTAGTCTATCTAGCGGCCGCCGCGCGCCGGGCCGGTTGGACCCCGATGATCTACGATGCCATGACCAAGCGGCATGAGCACGCCCAGATCCGCGAGCGCATCAAAGAGCTGAACCCCGATTGCGTTGCGACAACAGCCATTACGCCGACTTTTCCGGATTGCTTGGAACTCCTGCGCAATGCCAAGGACGTGCTTCCCGATGTGATTACCATCATGGGGGGTGTCCATCCCACCTTCATGTTCAAGGATATTTTGCAGGAATCACCCGACGTGGTGGATTACATCGTCCGCGGAGAGGGCGAGGAGACCCTGGAAGAACTGTTGCGCTGCATCGCCCAGGACAATGACCCCGAGGACGTGAGAGGGCTCAGCTTTCCACGTGAGAGCGAGATCTTGTACACCCCGAGCCGCAAGTTCGCCAAGAGCATCGAGATGGCCCACGACGAGTGGGACCTTCTCGACTGGAATGACTACACCTACTTTGTGATTCCGAAATCTCGCTTGGCCGTGGTATCCACCTCGCGCGGCTGCTCCTTTAGCTGCACCTTTTGCTCGCAGCAGAAGTTCTGGGAGCAGAGTTGGCGTTCTCGTGGCCCTGGACTCGCCGCCGACGAAATTCTGAACTTGCAGAAAAAGTACGGCGCCAACGTCTTCTTGATTACCGATGAATACCCCACCCAAGACCAGGATCGCTGGGAAGCGTTCCTGGATCGACTCATCTTTGCCAAGTTCGATGGCTACCTGCTCATTGAGACGCGGGCGGCGGATATCGTGCGCGATGCCCACCTGATGGCGAAATACCGAAAAGCCGGTGTCATTCATATCTATATCGGGCTGGAGGCGACGGATCAGCAAACCCTGGATACGATCAATAAGGAGCTGGTGCTGGACGAATCCAAGGAGTGTCTGCGCTTGATTCGCGAGCACGGCATGGTGAGCGAGACAGCCTTTGTGCTCGGCTTTCCCTGGGAGACGCCGGAGACCATTGCGGCCACGCTAAAGCTTTCACAGGAATACGATCCCGACTTCGCGCACTACCTGGCCATTACCCCCTGGCCCTACGCCGACATCTACGAAGAGATGAGGCCGCATATCCGCGATTTTGACTATCGCAAGTACAACTTGATCGACCCTGTGATCAAGCCCGAGAACATGACCTTGGAAGAGGTGGACCGCGCCATTGTGAATTGCTACCGCGATTTCTACATGGGCAAGCTGCCGCAGATTGCCAAGGACCCGGACCCCTTCCGCAAGCATTACTTGCTGGTCTCCATGCGTCTCATTATGCGCAGCTCCTTCTTGAAGAAGAAGATGGGCAACCTGGGGACGATTCCAGCGGAGGTCGACCGTATGCTCAAGCGCTTGGGAATCAAAAGCGAAGAAGCCAAAAAGAAGGCCGTGTGCCCGATCAAACATTGATGGAATATGATGTCATCGTAGTCAGTCCCTCATGGGCTGTGGAACTCGCTTCTGCTGCGCTCTTGACGGACGAGTTCTTTCGTAGGGCCTTCTACGCGACTCACAGAGCAAGGGTCGATTTCGAGGAAATCAACCAGCAGCTGATACCGCGTTGATTTCCTTCAGCATGTCGGCCAGTCGATAGGGTTTGACGAGAAAGCCGCTGGCCCCGAGCTGCATCAGCGCATTCTGCCTACCCTGTGAGCCGTAGGCGCTGCTCATGATGACTTTGACCTTGGGGTCGAGTGTGAGCAGCTTCTCCAGACACACCTGGCCACCCATTCCCGGCATGCCAATGTCGAGGATGACGACCTGGATTTCACGGCCGTGTTCTTCAAAAACCTCGACAGCCTTCTCCCCGCTATTGGCCGTGTGGACGATGTACCCCTGCTCTCGTAGTGCAACTCCCATGACCTCGACCATGTCCGCCTCATCGTCCACCAAGAGGAGGGTTTCGTTGCTGCGTACCTCCAGCTTGGAGGACTTCTGCTCCTTTTCGATTTTCAGGGAGCCTTCGGGAAGGGCAGGGAGGAAGATCTGAAAGGTGGTCCCGCTTCCCAGGGTGCTTTGGCAGTGGATTCGCCCACCGAAGTTTTTCACGATGTCATAGACCACGGCGAGTCCGAGGCCTGTCCCTACACCCAGCCCCTTGGTGGTGAAGAAGGGGTCGAAGATGCGGGCCACTGTTGCCGGATCCATTCCTTCGCCGTTGTCGCTGACACTTAGCCGGATCCAGGCGCCTGGCAGCGCAGGTACGGAGCGCACGGGCAGGACGTCTGTTGCATCGACTTGAGCCGTCTCGATGCGCAGGAGACCCCCGTCGGGCATCGCGTCTTTGGCGTTGAGGGCGAGGTTGACGATACTGAGCTCGATCTGGGAGGGGTCTACGTTGACGGCGGGAAGCTGGTCTTGGAACGTGCTCTGGATGTCGATGGTTCTTGAGATGGTTGTTCGAAGGATAGCCTCCACGCGCTGGACGAGCCCGTTGAGGTCGGTGGGCTCTAGCTGGGTCTCCGATTTGCTTCCGAAGGTGAGGAGGCGCCGTGAAAGGTCAGCCGCGCGGTGTGCGGCATCACTAATCATCCCCAGCTCTGGATGCTCCGTTCCCTGAAGGTTGCCCTTCATCCCGAGTAGGTCCGCACAGCTTTGTATGATCTGGATGGAGTTGCCGAACTCATGGGAGATTGCGGAAGCGAGCGTGCCGATGGCTTCCATTTTTTGCCCGTGCAAGAGCTGCGCCTGGAGTTCTTCTCTTTCATTGATCTGGGACTGGAGTTCGGCGTTGCTGTCTTCGAGCTGCGCATAACTCTCTTGAAGGGTTGTACTCATGGTATTGAAATGTTCGGCGAGCTTTTGGAACTCGGGATCCACGACATCTTCAATGCGATAGCTGAGGTCTCCCGACGCAATGATCTCCGTTGCGCCTACAAGTCGTTCGACAGGCCGGGTAAGAGATTTTACCAGCGAGGCAGTGACCACTATGCACAGAGTCATCGTGAAGAGCACCGTGATAAAGAGGATGATTCTCACCCGATTGATCTTGGTAATGGCTTCACCGGTCATCATGTCCAGCTTCTCACTTGCGGACATTGACATCCCTTCAGTGTGCACGAGGATCTGGTGACCGATGATCTCGGCTTCTTGTTCGATTGCGTCGATGCGCTGTTTATTGGCGGATGCCGTGATGTAGTGACTCAGGGCAATTTTGTAATCACCTAGAAGGTCGTTGACCTTATTGAGTTTTACTTCGATTTCGGGCCGATGGTGGCAGTTGCTGCATTCGGCAGCAGCCTGGTCGAGTTTCCTTACGCTGGCGATAATACCATCTAGATTCCGCGCCATGGACGTATGCGTCGTGTGGACATCCACTTGGACCTCCTGCAGGCTGATCACGAGGTTTTGACGAAGTCCTTCGATCTCATGCAGGTTGACGAGGTTTTGCAATTGATTCGTCGCGACGGAGACGTACCAGGAAGCAGCGGCTGCGCCGAGCGAGGAGAGTATGAAGAGGGCCAGGACTGAGATGACGATTTTTCGTCGCATGCGGTGTCTTTTATTTATTCCTGTATTCGTAGTTTTTCAGGTCGATACCCGCATTGGCCGCGGCATGGAAAACCGGAGCGTAGTCCTCCCGCGTCGTGGCAAGGAAGCGAATCGCCTCGAACCCCTCAAGTACGTCGCGCCCTTCGGGAACATGGTCCATGTTCAGGAGAGCATCTCTGAGCTTTGTCTTGATCTCTGGTTTGAGGTCCGGTCGTACGCCGAGCGCATTCGATGGAAATTCTTGGGAATGCGCGAGGATGAAAAGCTGATCTTCGATTTTCGGGTCGCGCCGAATGAGGTGGTGAAAGATCGTATTTTTCGCGCAGCCGATGTCTACTTTCTTGTTGAGTACTGCGGTGACGGCAGCGTCGTGGCTGCCGGCAAAATAATGCTCCTTGAAGAAGCTGTTCACATCCGTGACGCCATGTTCGCCCAAGAACGCCATGGGGAAGATGTACCCGGCCGTTGTCGCCTTGTCGACGAAGACAATGCTCCGGCCCTTCATGTCACTCACGTTCCTGATCCCACTGTCTCTGCGGGTGAATATGTAACCTCGGTAGCTGGACGTTTCATCCAGCCAGAGAGGGCGCACGAGAGGTTCGATGCCCAGATTTTCAATGGCGAGTGCACCCGTGAAGCTTCCCCAAAAAGCGCCGTCCATCTCATCTTTTGAGAAGCTCTCAACGATGTTTCCGTAGCGCGACAGGATGCTGAACTTGACCTTTATGCCGGTCTTTTCTTGAATGTATCGCCCGATCGGTTCGTAGCGTTTCATTTGTTCGAAGACGTTTTGCTCTGGGATCAATCCGATGGTGATCTCCTCCGCAGAGGCGCTTGGAGAGATCATTACAAAGAGCAAGAGCAGGGCTGACACGACCCTGCGTAGCCTTTCGGCCGTCCTTGGTTCCGACGGGTCGGTGGGGTGAGGGTGCCGGGTCAGTGAAACGCCATGTGCCTGCATACTTTCAGGTATCCTTCGGACGCTGGCGCTTTGCCCTGGCGAACCGCAAGAGGGTGGCCACGCCGTTATCTCGCGTCAGGCCAGTCTGAAAGGCGAATTATACCATGCGGAGAGCCCTGCCGCCCTCGCTTTGGGAGCGGGCCTCCAAGCGCGAGAATTCCGCCAAGGCGTCATCGTAGTGTTCCGCCTCGCATAGGAAGAATCCGACGTTGAATTGCGGATCGACTACGAGAGTGCGTGAATCAATGCCGCCGTGCTGAAGGGTTTTTCGCGAGGCTCAGTCCGGTAGATCCGAGCCTTTGTTTCGACCCATCCATAACCCGACAATGAAGGCCGCGGCGATGCCAAGAACGATGAGAGTAATATGGGTAGCACTGATTCCTGATGTGGGCTCCGTGACGGGCGGCGTCGACTGCTGGGGCTGGGCCGTGACGGGGGCTGCCGGTGTGGAAGGTGCGGCAGCCGGTGTTACGCTCAGTCGATCGTTCGGATTGCTGTAGGTCAATGCGATGGTCGTTTCTTGTGTGCTTGTGAGGGCTCCCAACCGCGCTTCTTGAACCATTACTCCGAAAGTCGTCATAGTCTCATTGGTAGGTGAGGGCATCACCGCGAGGTTTGATGCGTACTTGGGCTGCAATACTTCGTACTCAAACTGGGTGATTTCGAGTCCCCCGGGCCAACGGAAGATGAAGTTGCGGATTTCGCCCGTGGATAAGATCGGTGCATAGTACTCAAGCTGGAGGAAGGGGCTGTCGGTCGTGACCGTCACCGTGGCCCAGTCACCGTTAACCTCACGGGTGGATTCGGCGGTGTACAGGTTGCCGTCCGGGCCACGTCTGGCGATGGCATGTGGCATGCCGACATGGGTGGGGATGGGGAGTGCGACCTGAGCTGGCAACACGACGTCTGCTGCCAGTTGCAGGCGGTAGGTGACGAGTACCGCTGGGCGATCGTATTCTGGCCAGAGAGCGACGGTGAAGTTCTCGACTCTCGCAGCTTCCTCGCTCCATGCGGGCGAGGTGCCCCCAGCGAGGAAAAGACTCAGGAGGAGAAGGGCACGAGAAAAGTGAATTCGCATCGAGGTGACGCTTTGCCTTGGTTGTTGCACAGGGCCTCTCCTATTCGCTCCAAGAACAAGTCGCTCCGAGAACGAACTGCTCCGAAAAAGCAAGTGTCGACGTTCATGAAAGGAAGAGTAGGCGAATCGCTTACTCTACCGTGATGCTCGCCTTCTCAATGATCAGATCGTAGTTGTAGCCATAACCGAAATCTTTGTCGGCCGTGAGGATTCCCTTGACCAGCACCGTATCTCCCACCTTGGTTTGTGAATCTGTGGTGATGGTGAGATCGTTCACGCCGCTGGCAGAGGTTGTGCCGTCTTGGATGTGGACGAAGTTCGTTCCCATGATCCCGCCGCTGTACTTCACAACCTTTCCTCGCAGGACGACTTCCTGGCCGACCAGGCTGCTCTTCCCATCGAAAAGCTCAGCGATGTCTTGTCCGCCTTGCGCCTTTTCGATTCCCGTTATACCGACATCCTCAGCCGTGGTGTTTCCTTTGTATTCTGCGCTGGGTGCGTATCCTGCGCTGGCTGCTTGGGGGGCGGGCTGTCCTCCGACCTGGACCATGCCAACGAAAAGGACTGAGTCGAAAGTACGTTGCAGCGTTTTGCTAAAGTAATTGTTCATGACTGCACCCTCAGGGATTGAGGCCTCGTCGCCTACTTTCACCTGGAAGCTGGGTGCCGCTG
This sequence comes from Pseudomonadota bacterium, assembly GCA_003353845.1. Taxonomy (GTDB): domain Bacteria; phylum Myxococcota_A; class UBA9160; order UBA9160; family JADFDR01; genus GLO-12. The sequence continues at coordinate 18,765 of PIVT01000010.1, forward strand.
CCCAGATTTTCTCGCTGCCGGTGTCTACCAGAACGTAGGTGTATCCGCCCGCATCGATAGTCTCGATGACCTTTCCCGTCGCCCGCCAGTTTGTCATCTGAGGGGCAGGGGCGCCGGGGCTCCCGTCCACTACGGGGGGGTGGCCTTGGGGTACGGCCTCAGCATTCGAGAGGTGAGGGGCGAGGGTCAGGCCCATGGAAAGGGTTAGCCCTAATAAGATGGTCATCGGTGTCTTGTTCACGGTCTTGTACTCCTAAGTGATGGCGACGAACGGCTGCATATAAAACGGCAGCATATGCTAAGGGGGCGCAAGATTATCCCAGCGACCTGCTGTCCGTCCAACCTTCCGGTAGTCTAACCTGTTCGGTATAATAGTTTCGGTAACTGCGACAAAAGGAGCCATATTGTGAGAGCAGGACTCAGCCCATTTCTCAGAGAGACTTTTATTGTAATCCTGGCACTCGTCGCCAGTGGTTGCACATCCATCAAGCTCGTCGATACCTGGAAAGATGGATCCTATGCAAAGCTTCCGATCCAGAAGATTCTGATCGTGATGACGGCTGAGGACGAGCGCAGCAGGCGATTGGCAGAAGACTCCGTCGTAACCGCTTTTCGTGTTGCCAATGTAGAGGCTGTTGCTGGCTACACACTCCTTCCGGGGGCGGTCCAGATCAATGAAGAGACCATTGCGAAGGCCATCGCGGGGAAAGGCTTTGACGTCGTCCTGATCACGAGTCACGAGAACACGGAGACAACCTCGGTTTATGTGCCCGGCGAGGTTCGAACCGAGGTGGTGGGCGCCCCGAATTACGGGGGGCGCGCAGGCTGGGGGCGTTACAATCGCCGAGAGTACCGAACCATCGAGCAGCCAGGTTATTATCGAGAGGATAAGGTGGTGACCCTGGACACCAACTTGTACGAAACCAAGGCGGGGAATTTAATCTGGTCGGCACGTTCGCAGAGCCAGAATCCGCAGTCAGTCGCTGATCTCGTAGACCCCTTGGCCACGGAACTCATCAAACATCTGACGCTCGATGGGTTTTTGTAGTGAATATTGAAGTGCGCTGAGCAAGACGGCGTCGTGCAGTTCCGATAAAACTGTATTTACGTATCCGCGATGTCGTGCATATTGTCAGTCAGCCTGCGGCATTTTTACCCAATCCAAAGGAACGCAATCCGCCTAGAATACGCTGCGACAATCAGTTCGGGCTCCTGTGTGGAGTGTAAGTCCTGGTGTCTGGGCCCCTGTCGGAGCCTCGTAGTTCGCTGATCGGCATTATGGAAAGGATGTTCATGGAACACCGAAAGTCTCCCTTTATCCACTTTTTCCAGTTCTTAGGGAAAGTGCAGTTCACGATGGTCCTCCTCCTTCTCGGCGTCGTCGTGATGACGGTCGGTACGATTATTGAATCGCGCGAAAGTCGAGAGATTGCCCAGAGCGTAATTTACGGGGCTTTCTGGTTCGACACCTTTCTGTTTTTGATTGGCCTGAACCTCGTGATCTCCGTGATCAACCGGATTCCGATTCAACGTCACCAATGGGCCTTCGTCCTCGTCCATTTTTCCATCGTGATCCTGCTCATTGGTTCTTGGGTCTCCCACAGCATCGGTTACGAGGGCCAGGCCATGATCTACGAGGGCAGTACATCGAATCAGCTCTTTCTAGATACAAAACAGCTGCGTTTAGATTGGGTGGGGGGAGAGGCCATCTTTCCTATTGAGCCCGGTACCGATCTTACGGGTAAAATCCTCCAAGAAGAAGAAGGAACCCGCCCGGCCGTTCGGATCTTGGAATACATCCCACGTGGGACCCAAAAGGTTCTACTTGGCGAAGGGCGCCCGCAGGACCCTCCTGGAATCCGGTTCTCGATCACCGGTGATCAGGAGTTCGTCAACGATTGGGAGATCGCCAAAGGAGGGCGCGCGACGGTAAGAGACGTCGGCTCCTACGAAGTTGAGGTGGTGCCCGTCCCATCGGAAGCTTTTCTCGCAGCGCGTAGAGAGGCAAAGCCCAGCGCTGGCTACCGCGTCATCCTTCATGCCCGGGCGGATTCCAGCCCCGTCGAAATTCCATTGCCGGAGGGGCTGGGGAAGGACTTTCAAATCGGTGATGGGATCGTGGCAAAGGTAGAGAGCTTTTTTCTTAACGCGCGCTTGGTCAAAGGCGTACTTGAGGATGTTCCCACCGCTGCCATCAACCCAGCGGTGATTGTCGAGATCCGCACAGCGTCGGGCAGTGAGCGCCACACCCTCTTTACGCAGTTTCCAGACTTTAACGTCATCCACAACCGAGACCCGAATCAGAAGCGCATTGAACGCTTAGCCTTCGTCGGGGCCGCAAGTATCCCGAAGACTAGAATTTCTGTCTTGGTAGGTCCGGGTGAGCAACTCCACTTGCAGCTCACAACCGATAGTGGAATCGAGGCCGCGGTGCCCATCGCCGTCAAGGAAGGCATTCTCTTGCAATCCAGCGGAGTGAAGTTCGAGCTTACGGAACGCTTGCTCCATGCACGATCCAACCTCCGCGTTAAGCCAGTCCCAGACGGATGGCAGGGTGGGGAGAGTCCCTATCTCAAAGTTGAACTCAACTCCCAGGGGGTCGGCGAATCCTTTTGGATACAGTATGGATCGATGGCCCAGCACGAGTTGGCAGGGCAGGGGGTCGTGACTGTTTTTGGACAGGAAATTCGCACCTTGCCCTTTACCATCACGCTCAAAGAGTTTGAGGTATTGACGCACCCTGGCTCCAGTCGTCCATCGGAATACCGTAGCCAGATCACCCTCACACCGGCATCGAAGTCGCTGCCGCCTCGCGAGGAGGTCATTTCCATGAACCGACCTCTGGACGAGCAAGGGTTTAGACTCTTTCAGAGCAGCTACAAACTTGGAAAAGGGAATGAACCCGACGCAACGATCCTCTCCATCTCACACGATCCCGGTGTGCCCATCGTCTACATTTCCTTTGGAATGCTTGTATTGGGAATCACCTGGTATTTACGCAATCAGAGTCGGCAAGCCATGCTGCTCAGTCGAGCGGCGGATCGCGCGCGCGAGCAGTTGGCCCTGGCAGGGAATGACGAGCGCTAAGAAGGCTCTGGTATATCGAATGAAACGGAGATTACTAACATGAAGAAAAGTTTTCCTGCTCCTTTACACGGAATTTTGTTTGGGGTTCTCCTGCTCCTCTGTGCATTGACCTTGGCCCTACCTGCCAGTGCGGAGGGTGACAAGCTCCCCCTCGAAGAGACACGCGACTGGGCCGTGCTTGCAGATGGCCGCGTAAAACCGCTGCAAACCTTTGCGAACGAAACCGTATTGAGTGTCGTGGGTCGAAAGAAAATCGACGGGTTGAACGCGCTGGAGATCTTCTGGGGCTATGCCTTGTCGCCGGAGGATTTCAAGGGTCGCCCGCTCATTCGCATTGAGAGCCCCACACTCAAGGAGGCGTTGGAATTCGATGCTGGGGCCCGTCGCTTCTCCTTTGACGATATCATGGGCAGTCTCCAGTTCCAGGAACTCGCGCGCTCCGCCATGGATCGGCAGCGCGACGACATGGATCTGACAAGCATGGAGAAGGACGCTTTGAGCGTCTATAGCAAGGCCACGCGGGTCTCCGACTTGATGCGAGGGGATTCACTCACCATCATTCCTCTGCCAGACCGAGAAGGAAATTGGTCCACCCCGAGAGCCATTCAAGCCTCTCCCGACGCCAAGACGCAAACCATCTCAGGGAAATTTGCTGCAATGGCGATGGCCTACAACAAAGGCAATGTTGAGGTGTTTCGTTCGTCTGCCATTGAGCTCCGCAGTGATTTACGAAACCTCAACCCGAGCGTTTACCCGAGTGAGACCATTATTGAGCGAGAGGTTTTCTATGGGGACATAAACCCTTTTGGTAAAGCTTGGAAGTTCTATCTGGTAGGTACCCTCTTGATCTTCCTCCTTGGATTCTCCACGAAGCGTTGGTTGTATATCAGCGCACTGGCGCTGCTCGGTCTTGGCTTCGCCTGTCACACCATGGGCGTCGGTCTGCGCTGGTACATTGGCGGGCGCGCTCCCGTATCGAACATGTACGAGTCGCTCATCTTCATGGGATGGGGAATCATGGCCATCGGTTTCGTGCAAGAAGCGATCTACAAGAAACGCTTCTTTGCCTTGGCGGGGGGGTTGATGAGCTTTATCTGTCTCGCCTTCTCCGAGAATCTTCCCATCGACTCTTCCATCAGTCCACTGGTCCCTGTCCTGGCGCATACCTCTTGGCTGGCGATCCATGTCATGACCATCATGCTTTCTTATTCGGCCTTTGCCCTGGCCATGATACTGGCTCATTTTGCGCTCTTTACACAATTGTGGAGGCCGAACAGGACAGACCTGGTTCAATCCCTGGCGCTGCTTCTTTACAATACGCTGCAGGTTGGCCTGCTCTTTCTCGCAGCCGGGATCATCTGTGGGGCTGTTTGGGCTAACGAAAGCTGGGGACGCTACTGGGGATGGGATCCCAAGGAAACCTGGTCGCTCATCACCTTCTTCATCTATCTCGCCATTGTGCACGGACGCTTTGCCGGCTGGCTAGAAGAGTTCGGATTGGCGGCGAGTTCGATCATCGGATTTTTGTCCGTGATCATGACCTACTACGGAGTAAACTTTATTCTGGCCGCAGGCATGCATTCCTATGGCTTCTCCGAGGGGGGCCAGTTCTGGATGCTCACGTTTACCCTTCTGGAACTCGGGGTGATTGCTATCGCCTTTGTGAGGCACCGCCGGCCGGCCGCGCCCTGACGGTACCTTTGATCGAGTGCCTTGAAGCTAGCTATTCAGCAGTCGTTGATGTGGGGTACTGCGCCCTGATTTCAGATTGAATCAAGTCCTGTAATTGCTGGTAGCCAAAGTTTTGGAGGGGTTTCCCATTCGCAAAGAAACCCGGCGTTTTCCGGACATTCAGCACTTTGGCGTCGGCTAGATCCTGTTCGATGATTTTTGTAAAGGCAGGATCACTCATGTCGATTTTGATCTTCTGTAGATCGAGTCCCTCTACCCGAGATAAAAATGGCCAGATCTTCGTCAGGTCCGGCTTGTGGTGACTCGCCCAGTAGCGTTGTGACTTGTACATGGCGTCCAACGTCTCCCAATACTTCCCTTGCTTCTTGGAGGCCTCGAGAATTCGTACAAAATCATCGGCGCCCTTGTGGAAAGGGGCATATCGAATCACTAGCTTGATTTTACCGGGGTTGGCGTCCATGATTTGCTTAACAAAAGTTGAAAAGGCCGCGCAGGTTTCGCAGGCAGGGTCCATGAACTCGACGAGATAAACTTTCGCATCATCACTGCCCAGGGTTTGAGAATGATCTCTGATAAAGAGTGAAGCATTTTCCTGGGCCATGAAGCCAAGTTTCTCGGCCTGTTGTTTTTTGTAGTAGGAAGTGCCGAACACGAATGCAAAGAGCAGCGCAAGACATGAAATTCCAAAGATTGCATATTTCATTTAGAAGTCCTTTGTTTCAAGAAAATGAGAAGGGCGATGATGGTGGAAAAGGACAGTAGAGAAAGCATTGGGATTGTCAAAAAACCAAACAGGTCGATGTACTCTTCGGTGCAGGAGACGCCTTGACTGCAAGGTTGGACGCTCTCTGGGACAATTCCAGCAATCATCAGGTTTTGAAACAATGCGACCAGCCAGCCGACTACCGCCAAGGGCAGGGCATATTTCACAACGTTCTTATCAAAGGGGAAGAGCCCGGCTGCCAGGATCAGGACCAGAGGGAACAGGCATATTCTCTGGTACCAACACAAGACACAGGGTGCAAACGCCATCACGTAGCTGAAAAACAAGCTTCCCATGGCTGAGGTACTGACCAGGAGCCAGCATGCAAAAAGGATGTTCCAGTTTACATTCGTTCTTGGATCGGTCTGAGGCATGTCAAAGGCTCGCTGCAATTGAGTGGGGAGATTGAATAACTCAGGATTCCAAGAGTTGAAACCCATGAGGGATGCTGTGATTCACTGAAGTGAAGTATATCACAGCTCCCTCGTTCTCTCCTTGACTCTTAGAGATCCTCGTAGGCCGCGAATCCACCATCGTGGCAATCTGTACAGATCGTGAAGTCGTCAAAGTCTTCGTCGTCGTCGAGGTGAACGAACACTTGCCCCTCTTTGAAGTTGGAGAGTGTCTCGATAACCTCTTCGCCCTGCGCAAGGATCGAGTGACACTTCGTGCAATCGGTGAAGATGGTGTCACCCTCGACAGACTCCATGACATCGTTGTGGCAGCGGAAGCAGCCGGGGGCATCGCGATGCCCGATGTTGTCCGGATGGGCAGACCAGTCGGCCTTCATTTCTGGGAAAATCGTCCGGCGATAGATTTCCTGGAGGGCCGTGACAGCCCGCTGGAGTTCTTCCCTTTGCTCCGTGAGGACCTCAGGATACTCTTCATTGTAATACCCGCTCAGACCGTAGGAGATCTCCTTGAGCGCTTCAGCCTTGGTCTCGTATCGGCTATCGAGCAACTTGAGACCCTGATACTTGATATAAGGGAGCTCACGCGAGATCTTGCCAGCCAGAATGGCGTCATTGATGGAGTCCATGGGTTTGGCGAATTGGTGCGCGGGACGGCTGTGGCAATCCAGGCACTCGACTTGGTGGGTCTCTAGCGAAGTTCTCTCTTCATCGCTAAGAGGCTCGTCAGTATTATTATATTCAGTGATCTTGCCATCCGGAGCAGTGACACGCACATATGGGATTTCTTGACGCCTGTGGTCGCGTGCGATGAACTCGATTTTATTCTGGCTCAACATATGGTAGTGGATCCCTGCACCGTCAATCAGGCCAGCGCCTTTTTCCTGGCCGCCGATCTTTAGTAGAAGCTTGATCTCGGAGGGGGTGCTTTCCTCGTCGGCATGGAAGTATTGGCGCGACAGCACTTTGTAATCGACGAATCGGTCCTTCCAGTGGCAGCTCTCACACATCTCCAATGAAGATCTCCGATTGTGAATGGGCGTGGGGATCGGCCGGCTAAAGTCTCCAGAGACGACACCGTAGACTTGTCGGAGTCCGTTTACCTTGGCCTCAATAAATCCCTTAGCGCCATGACCTACATGGCACTCGACACACGCGACGCGCGCATGTGGCGAATCTTCATAAACCATGGCCTCCGGGCTCATGACAAAATGACAGGTATTTGCACAGAATGCATTTGACTCCGTGTATTCCACCATGGCGATGGATCCGGCCCCGAGCGTCATCAAAGTCAGTGTTACACCGATAGTCGTGAGCAGTGCGATCAAGACGATCTTGGGATGCGTAAAGAGGCCGAGATTGAGTTCCACATGCCATTGCCCGCTGATGGTTGGCGGTTTGCCGTGCGCGCGATGCTTTTTTTCGGCCACTCTGCCGAGCAGGGCGACGCCGATACCGGCCAGAGTAAGCGCTACTGGTGCGATGTACATCACACCGGCATACCCGCCCGCGTCATGGCTGATGAGATCGAGGATGATAAAGAAAAACAGACTGGAGAACGAACCAATGGCAAGGATGATCCCGGCAATACTGATCCCATTGAAGACCAGCCGGGGAGGGGGCGGCCGCTCGTCATCATCTAGGTGTGAATGGTCGTCGTGTTTTCTTCGGATACGGATGGGCATTTGGCAAGTTCTCCAGGCAGCATAAATAGATGAACCGTTACTTTAAGCGCCCTGATGCCGACACAATAGTGTGATAAGGTGCTCATTTTTCCAGGCAGACCCTACTCTGACGGGGCCTTCTTGCTCTCTTCTTTACTTGCTTTTCGTATTTCATCGCGCTTGGACTTCAGTTGGTCGAGTACCTCTTTTGTCTCAGCCTCGATGGCATCCAAGTCAAAGGTATGCCACGTAATGGAAAGATGGCTGAGCTTCTGGTCGACTTCCTTGAAGAACGCCCGGCTTTCACTCGGGTCGATCCGATGGCTGAGATAGCGGTAGTAGTGGCTAATGGAGAGAAAGCGGTTGATGAGATGCTCAGCTTTTTCTGGATTCTCTGGATGGTTGTCGGTTTCCTCATTGTGACAACGCACGCAGGATTCTGCGACGGAGCTTACGTTGAGAATCTCAACGTTGATGGAACCGTGACAGGTAACGCAGGTAGGACCTTGATCCTCGATTTTTTCTGCGACCACGTGTTTGAAGTGCTCGCTTTCTTTGAAGCCCTCTAGAATGTCGTCGTGGCAGTCGCCGCATGTTTCGCTGACATTCGTGAAGTAGACGCCGCTGGCTTCATCTGTTGAAGCGACCCCCGCGCCATGGGAATCTTTCTTCTTGGAGGCTCGGGGATTTCCACCGTGGCAATCGTCACAGCTGACGCTTTCCAGGGAGTGAATGGATGTTTCCCATTGTTGGAAGTAGTCGTACAGCTTCTTGTTTCGCACGAGGAAGGTCTTGTTTCCGTGACATTCGATACAAGTGTTTTTTTCGGCTTCAGCTGCGGAGAGATCGATTTGAGGAATGAACCCGATGGTGAGTATGAGTACGAGGCGAAGAAGCGCAGGTAGGCCTTCGACTATTCGGATACGGATACGAGCAGGATTTTGGCTGTTGTATTGAAAGGGCATTTCCATTCCTCTCGGTTTCTTGAAGCTGTGAGAACGAAGATCGGCGCGAGGTTTGGAGCCATCGTGTGAAAGTCGGCGAACCCCACTCGTCACGCTCTATTTCTCCAGTCAGCCCGCCTTTCAGATTCAGGGGGAAGATCAAATTTGAGTCAGAGACCCTTAATTTTGAGGGCATTTCCCGCGCATTAAATCCCCAATCAGACGGAAAAAATGTTAGCAAGAAGCATGGGTTGCAGCCACGCGGCTCGCTCCTGCAATGGGACTAATTTGTCGCACCCAGGCTTTTTAGCACGGAATTCGGGTCTTCTAGCGTGCCGGTTTTAGGCGGTCGTGGATGATTCCCGGACCGTACACAATTTTGTCATCAAAGTGCAAAGCGAGACAAAATACAGGTGCCGGTTTGCAGGAGTGAAGAAAGTTTTACGGATGCGTTCGTCGTGAACCCTTGATCGGCGTTTGTTGTAGCGTTCGCTCGTGTCAGATGCTGATTCAGGTACTTGAAGATCAAGTTTCGATCTGGGCATCTGACTCTACTTTCCTTACTCTTCCAGAAGCTTCATACTTGGGTTCCGGCCAATAGGCGGACCTGTCTTGCTGGCACTGCGCAGTTGGCGCCGATCCGGCAGAGGAGATTCTTGAGCTTTTCTGGGTCCCTTAAAGTTGTGCGTCGAGCACTGGAGAGCTTGAGCCGTCTCTCGCTAGACGCCGTGCTCGATCCCTTTGGTGGCGCAATCCCGCTATCTCCTGAACGCGTTGCGACGCCAAAATTTTTGACTTCACTTCTCCGAGATCACGCGGTTGACCCGACCCTGCGAGGCTTGCAGGTTGAGCACGCTTCCCTGCTGGATATCAAATCCATCAGTAGCAACTGCAATAACTCTGTCTTGTCCATCGAAGGGCATGGCGTTGATGCGGTGTCGGTCTCGACCAGTCTGTTTATGAAACAGCCGGCCCCCGAGCTACTTACCCGCGCTTTTTGCAATATGATTCGCATCTGGGAGCTTGAGTGCCGCTTCTACCGACGGGTAGCGCCCCAGCTTCCCATCCGTACCCCCAAGGCCTGGGCAGTGGCCCATCGCGGTACTCGCTTTGTGATGTTACTCGAGAACCTCCACGCCGACCCGGAGGTACAGCTCTTTACGAACCCTGACATGCTGAAGGGCCCGTCTATTCCGCAAGTGAAACGCTGCCTTGCCACCTTGGCGAAACTGCACGCCTCCTTTGCAGGTCAGACGGCAGCGCAACGCGAGGAGTTGTTGCCCAGGGTGCTTCATCCGTACCTCTCTCCGGACATGCGTGAGATTTCCAAGGCCATTGCCGCGGTGTCCATCGACCCCTGTCAGAAGAAGGCCCCGCATGTGCTCACCGCTGAGTACGTCACGCTCTTGAAACGAGTCATGGCCCGTTGGGATGTGCTGCTGGACTGCTGGTACCAGGAACCGCTTACTCTGGTTCACGGGGACAGCCATCTTGGCAACTTTTTCGTGAGTGGTGACGACATGGGCATGCTCGATTGGCAGGCCGTGCAATGGGGCAAAGGAATACGCGATGTGCAGTACCTGCTCATCGATTCGCTGCCCGCTGAGATTCTCGCCGCCCATGAAGAAGGGCTCGTGCTCTATTACCTGTCCGAATTGGCAGAGCAGGGCGTATCGCTGCCCTTTGACGAGGCTTGGGAGCAGTACCGCGCTTATTCCTTCCAGACTTTCATTACCATCGTTGTCTCTCTGGGCTCTGGCAGTATGCTGGGGATGGACGAGGTGATGATCGAGATCCTTGCGCGCTGCATTGCGGCCATGGAGCGTTTAGACTTTTCAGGCTGGGCCGACGCCAACCTGGGCTGATCGCGCTTCAACGAATAGATTGAAAAGAGCTGAATGAGCAATAGAAATCACCCCGAAGAAGTTCGCTTTACTGATATTGCTGATCCCGAACTTGGTTGGCAGCAAAAATTGGCTTTGTACTTTGGTGAAAAGCAGAAGGTTTCTTTTACGCAGGCTGCGGTTTTGGCTCAGGCACAAAAGAGAACGGGACTTTCTGACTTCGGAGCCGAAGACTTTCATGAGCCGTTACAAGTCTTACTCGATGAATACAAGGGCGATGATGGGCTTACGGCTTTAAATCGTCAAATCCTGTTCAACAATCTAGTCCGCTATGCAAGCAATCGCCTGCTAATCGAGGATGTTCTCAAAAGGCATCCTGAAATTCACGATATTGAAATAAGAAAACCAACTGTGGTGGTAGGTCTCCCGCGTTCGGGGACCACTCATTTGTTGAATCTCCTTGCGGCAGACCAGCGTTTTCGCTCCCTGCCACTCTGGGAATCCTATGAGCCACTTCATGTCCCGGGAAAAGAAAAGCCAGAGGCTTTGCGTGCTGCGTTGATCAAGCTTGTTGACGGGATACGTACCTTGCGAGAAAAAGATTTTACTCCTTCCTCGAATCAGTTTGATCCACGTTATCGTCGTTGTGATTTTGAATGGAAGATGATGCAAGTCATGGCGCCGCACATTGCAGCGATGCATCCCATGAATCCAGATCACATTCACGAAGAATTAGAATTGATGGGTCCGGATTTTTCTTCGTATATCTTTGAGTGGACGGCCATGGTGCCGAACTATCGTGATTATTATTACAAGACAGATCAGGCCCCTCATTATGAGTACATGAAAAAAGTGCTCAAAATTTTGCAGTGGCAAAAAGGTCCTGATCGCTGGGTGCTGAAATGTCCGCAACACTTAGAGCAGCTTCCGGTGCTGCAGAAGACCTTTCCAGATGCCACTTTTGTGGTGACACACCGTGACCCCATTGCGGTCATTCAATCTGCAGTCACGATGATGGCCTATGCTCAGCGGATGGGTCGCAAGAAGGTTGAAACAAAAAAACTGATTGAATATTGGACCGATCGAATTGAGCATTTGCTACGCGCCTCGATTCGGGATCGTCATGTTCTTCCCGACGCGCAGACAATCGATGTCTTGTTCCACGAATTCATGGCGGATGATCTGGGCATGATTGAGAAGATCTATGCAAAAGCAGGTGTTGAGATGACCTCCGAGGCGAAAGAACAGCTGGAAGGGTTCGTTCGCGATCATCCACGCGGGAAGCATGGTCGTGTCGTTTATGATCTGAAGAATAACTTTGGCGTTGATCCCAAATCGCTACAGGAACGTTTTGATTTCTATTACAATCAATTCCCGGTTAGAAAAGAGCACGGATAAAGGTTTTGGGGGCACGATGTTTCAAGCGAAGTCGAATCGGTTGGATGGAAAAGTGTGCATGGTTACAGGACCGACAAGTGGCATCGGTCGGGAAGTCGCTCTTGAGTTGGCTTCTCTAGGCGCGAAGCTCATCCTCGTAGGGCGCAACCCCGGTAAATGCGAGCAGTTAAAGCGGGACATCCTGGCTAAAGGTGGAGGAGCACCTGAAATTATTATCTGTGATATGGGATCAATCAAACAGGTGGCACAAGCGGCCCGGCAGTTCTTGGATCTGGGTTTGCCATTGCATGTCTTGGTGAATAACGCGGGTCTTTTAAATCAGAGACGAATTGAAACGGACGAGGGGCTTGAGCAGGCCATGGCTGTGAATTACTTCTCAGCTTTCCAATTAACGCTTTCACTTCTTGACTGTATGAAGAAAAGTGCTCCTGCGCGAATCATAAATGTTGCCTCAAGCAGTTATCCCTTGGGAAAGATCAACTTTGAAAATCTGAACTTCGAAAGATCCTATGGCCCCATCAAGAGCTATGCGGCTTCGAAGTTGGCGACGATTCACTTCACTCGTTTGCTGGCTAAAAAACTTGAAGGCACGCGGGTCACTGCAAATGTTTATAATCCAAAAATGATCTACACCAATCTGGCCGTTAGCAACAACGAGGGTCCATTGGTGAAATTTGCTGATTTCTTCTGGAAGCGAATCGCGGAGCCCCTGGAGTTTGGGAAAGTCACACCCGTGTTTCTTGCAACGTCGCCTCGGGTGGCCGATGTGTCGGGGAAATTCTTTGAGGACTGCAGGCAAGTGCCCTTGAAAAAGAAGGCACTTGATGATCGGGTGGCGAAAAGGCTTTGGCACAGAAGTGAAGTGATTGTTAACGCAAGATCAGGGTCCGACACACCTCTTGAAGAGGGTGTGATTAATATCGGCATTCTAGGGGCGGCAAGAATCGCTCCCTTTGCTTTGTTGAAACCCGCCAGGTCGATTCTAGGCGTGAAGGCCTATGCGGTAGCCGAGGAGTACCAACCCACTGAAGCCTTGCAGGAATTTGCCATAAAGCATGACATCCCATACACGTATCCTCGATTCGATGAGCTCTTGCAAGATGCTCAGATTGATGCCGTATACATTCCTCAACCGATCAGCATGCATGCAAAGTGGGTGCTTCAAGCCATTCGTGCGGGTAAGCATGTTCTTTGTGAAAAACCTCTCGCCGCCAATGCTGAAGAAGCGCAAGAAATACATGATGCTGCCCGGGGAACAGGCTTGGTCGTGAGTGAGGCCATGCATTTCTGCTATCACCCCATGGTTGATCGAGTAAAAGAAGTGATCGCAAGTGGGGAAATCGGAAGGCTTGAGCATATCGATGCCAGCTTCAGCGCCTTTCTACCCTTTAATGATTTCCGCTTTAACTACGATTTGGGGGGAGGCTGCACCATCGATATGGGTTGCTATCCCATCGGTTTTATCCGCGCAGTGACAGGGATGGAACCCGAAGTGGTTTCCGCAAAGGCGGGTCTGCACGGAGACAAGATTGATCGATGGATGGATGCAGATCTGCAATTTGCGGATCAGAGCACAGCCAAGATCTACATGGGGATGCGTTCTCGTAAAGTTCTCAGTGTTTCGATGAAGATCATCGGAGAGCGTGGGACTATCGACATTGTGAATTTCATCAAGCCCGAACTCTATCACCGGCTTGTGATTAAAACCGATCGGATGAAGCGCCGTGAAACCATTTACGGAAAATCAACCTATGCCGCTCAATTGGAGGCCTTTGTGCGGGCCGTCAAGACGAAAACTCCCATTTTGACTTCGACTGAAGATGCTGTGAAGAATATGCGCGTGATCGATGCGGTCTATTTAAAGGCGGGCCTTCCGGTACGTGGTAGTTGATCCTGATTCATTGCCTCCGCGGCAGCAGCGATGAAGGCAAGTTGGAAATCGAAATTCCGTTTGTTATTGGGATTCGGAGGGTTACCTTATTCCAAGGGGATGCACCGGGCAGCCCCTTTACCTGCGTAACCGAGAGAGCCTCTCCGGGAGCCGACCCTTGTTGAACGAACCCTCCATCGCCGTCTTCATCGATTTCGAAAACCTCGCCTTGGGCGTCCGCGACGTGAAAGGTGAAAAATCCTTCAAAATTGAGCTGATCTTGAAGCGACTGCTTCAGAAGGGGCGCGTGGTCTACAAACGCGCGTATAGCGATTGGAGCAGTTACCGCGGCGAAGTACAGGATTTTCACCGTCAAGGGATCGAGTTGGTGGATATTCCACAGAGTAAGATGAGTGGCAAGAACTCCGCCGATATCCGCATGGTGGTTGACGCCATCGACCTGTGTCACACCAAGGACAATATCGACATCTTTGCGCTGATTTCAGGCGACAGCGATTTCTCGCCACTGGTTTCCAAGCTGAAGGAGAACAACAAGCGCGTCATCGGCTGCGGCATCAAGAACTCCACCTCGAACCTGCTGGTCTCCAACTGCGACGAGTTCATCTACTACGATGACCTGGTTCGGGCCACCGCGGAGGCACCGCGCAAGAAGGACGCCAGCGCGAAACCCGAGAAGACGACCAAGACGACCAAGGTAAGCAAGGCCAGTAAGGTTACCAAGGCCAGCAAGGCGAAGCGGGCTGAAACCGACAAAAAGGCCGAGGCGGAGGGCAAGCCAGGCGCCGAGGAGCGCAATAAGGCGCTCATGCAGGTGGTGGAAATTGTTCGCTCCCTCCAGGCCGATTACGATCCCTTGTGGGGCTCCATGGTGAAGCAGACCATCCGGCGCGTGTACCCCGGCTTCAACGAGGTGTATTACGGATACAGCGCCTTTGCCGAGGTGTTGGAGGACGTCGAAGATTTGGGCTACATCGATTTGGAATTCGATCAGCACCGCGGGAATTACAAGGTGAGCCTCGTTCGTGACTGACTGGCGCGCACCGAGGGCACTGTGGCCCTCGGTGCGTTCTCGCTAAAGACAAACTAAAAGACAAACTAAAAGACAAACTAAAAGACAAACTCTCTAGTCTGGCGCAACGTCGCTACCAGGCATTTTTGTCTCGTTACTTATTTCTGAGGTGCAGCAACGTCGGGTCGAACCAGTGGAATGATCCCTGCCAACTCGTAGTTGATGACGGAGTCGAGTTTGTTTTCGATTTGGAAGTAGCGCACCACCGTTTTGGGCGGCAGAACTTTATTGAATTTTTTGATGTACTTCGTTTTTAGTTTCGTTCTGTCGGCTTCGATCTTGAGCGAGGTCTTCAGCATCTCTTGGGATCGGTCGCCATCCAGTGTTTCGAACTCTTTGGCGAGATCGAGAATCAGGTTGGCGCGCTTGTCATTGAGCTTTCGTAAAGCTACTTGAAATTCATCGTATACTGGCCAGAACGCCTTGCTCTGCTCGTCGGTCAAGCTCAGATTGTTGGCAACGATCATCTTGCGTTCAACTTCGATAATGGACTGTGTAAGGGCGAGATTGTCCCTGGTTTCCCCGGCGAGTGCCGGTGACGCCACGAATACCGCTAATAAAATCGCAATGCCTAGACGCTTCATTCTTTCTCCTTCTTGCAGGTGAGGTGTCTCGAAAAAGTTCAGCGATTCTAATAGAAAGGCTTGCGGGATGTCTACCGATAAATCTCTCTGTTGAATATTCCTTGGATTAACGGTGTACACTTCTCTGAAGAAGTTCGTATCTAGTAGCCACTCTGCCTGGGCATAGGTGTTCTAAAGCTCAAACAAGATGACTACAAGCCCTGAGGTCGCCACCGCAACGCCCGCCAGGGCATGTCCCCATTTCTCGGTCCAGCGGAAGGAGAGGCGTTCCAGCCCGGCCATTCCCAGGGCGGTCAGAGAAAGCATGGTTACGAGGGTAACCACACTGAACACGACGGCGGTCAGCAGCGCCAGGTCCCATAGGCCACGGCTCGCAGGCAAGATAAAGAGCGGCACCAAGGGTTCACAGGGGCCCAGAACAAAGACGAGCAAGAGCATCCAGAACGTCAGCGTGTCACCGTTCGTGTCGTCGTGTCCGTGTGGCTCGGATGCGTGTTGGTGAATATGGACGTGGCCCATATGCCTGTGCGCCTGCAGGTCTCGCTTGTTGCGCAATGCAATCCGCAGGCCCCACATGGCGTAGGCAAAACCAAAGGCCACCAATAGCCAGGCCGCCCAATCGCCACGCCAGGCTTGGATTTGATCGACGTTGGCGACGCTGGCACCGATGGCGAGGCCGGCGACACCGAGCAGGAGGGATCCCGCCACATGTCCCAGGCCGCAGATCCCGGCCACGGCCAGCGTGCGCGTCCAACTCCACTTGCGTGCGGCCGCCAGCATGAGGAAGGGAAGATAGTGGTCGGGACCCATGATCGTATGGAGAAATGCCACACCCGCGGCAGCGCTCAGCAATAATCCATCCATTTTTCTTGCCTCAAAACCGCTACGCCAAGACGTAGTTTCCGATGAGTTCGCGAACCGCGGACAAGCCCGGCGAATCCGCGGGAAGATCGGTGACCGGCCGCCCGATGAGATCGTGTTCAGTAATGATCTCGTCGAAGGGAATCATCCCTGCGATGTCCAAATCCAATTTTGCTGCCGCATCCCGCAAGAGTTCCTCGTTTCCTCGCACGCGGTTGAACACCAACCCGAGCTTCTGACACTCCATGATATTGTCGACGCGGATCATGCGTTGAATCACATCGGCGGTCTCCAGGCCACGCGCCGTCGGGTCGGTAATGATCAGCAAGCTGTGGAGTTCACGTACGACCTGTCGATTGATTTGCTCAAGTCCAGCCTCACCATCGATGAGGATGGTGTCGAAGTTCTTGGAGAGTGCCTCGATGGAACCGCGGAGCAGAGAGTTTACCGGGCAATAGCAGCCCAAGGTTTCCGTCCTGCCCATGGCCAACACGGAATAGTCGTCCGCCTCGGTCAGGGCCTCCAGCAGCATGTATTCGATCATGTCGCCGATATGAGCTTTTTCCTCTTCCTTGCCGCGCTTGGCGGTCTTGATGATCTCCTCGCGAACCTCACCCATGGTTCGTCGAACACTCACACCGAGAGCACTGAGAAGTCCCATGGCTGGATCCGCATCGATGAGCAACAGCCTGCCGGCTCGCCCATCTTCGACGAGTGCGCGCGCCATCATGGCGATGGAGGCGGTCTTACCCGTTCCGCCTTTTCCACACACTGCAATCAGCTTTTTTTCTTTTTCCATCGTTTCCACAGACTCCGACATAAAAACCTTCTTGCGTCTTCCCGCACCTTGTTTAAGGCACGCTCTCCGCGTTCACTTGATCCACTGGGTTGTCGACGACACGCAACTCGTCGGACTCTTCATCGGACGAGGTGCTGTGGACAATGTCTCGAATATCGTCACAGACTTCTTGATCATGGCAGGACGCGCAATCCACTTCACAGTCGATATCGAATCCGCGCTCCTTCCAGGTTTCCTTGATCATTTCCCGACCGATGCTTCGCGTCTCACTCACAATCAAGTCCAGACCTTTTACGTCTTTCTTCGAACTCGTGATGAAGATGATCTCCATGGCGCTAACGCTAGGTACCTTGGATTTTACGAGGCTCATCAAAGCGCGACCCAGAGTCTCGAAATCAAAACCCTTGGCACCGGCCTCCTTGCTCACTCGGGCCCAGATATGCTCTGAGGTGCTTCGCAACATATAGCCGTCGATGTGATCCCCGACGTGTTGTGAACCCTTCAGGCGTTCGTGATCTGCCGGCGTCAGCTTTGGACCCGATACCAGCAAAACCTGGCCAAAGGGTAGGCTGCCGCCCTCGGATTCAGGAATGTCCGGCCCGATGAGTGTCATTTTGCCGTCGCTCACCAGGGCGGAGTCGGTCGTCCAGAGCAGGTGTGAGGCCGACCCCATCTCAGGATTCCCCAGTTCTGCGAAGGTATCTCCGCGCAAGATGATTCCTTGATTCGCGTTCACGCCGATCTGAACTGGCAAGCCTTCGCGAAGCTGTTCCGGGTCATTGGGGAACTGGAGGCTCTTCGCAGGCCTGTCCTGCTCTTGTAAGAGCTCGACGTAGCGGCAAACGCCCTCGATAAATTCATCGAAGGTTGGCATCAAGGCACCTCATGACACATCTCCATTCCAAACGGTTCAAGCACACAACGCGTCTAAGCGAGACCCATACCCTTGAAGAAGTCTGTAACTTTCTCCTTTACTTCATCAACACTGGTATATCGCTTATCAAAGAGGTCGAGACCGATGTGCATGAAGGGCACGCCCAGCTCACGACAGGTCTCACGCATGATACCTATGGTGGCAGAGCCGTCTTTGTGCCCCATATGCCCGGGCCAGATCACGCAATCGATCCGGTAATCCGTCACCATGCGCCGAATGTCCTCCGAGAAATTCTCGGCTGTACTTCGCGCCTGGCGAATCATGGGAGCATCGAGCAGGTTGCGCTTGGCGAGATCGTGGAAGATCGTTTCTTCTGAGGACGTGTCAATCAAGGTGTATGGGAAATTCCCAAACATATCCATCACGATTACCGCGCCAAATTCCGTCTCAAGCCAGGGCATGAACTCGAACACCCAGCCGTAGGGCATGATGTCGAACCAGAGCAAGCGAATCTTCTCTGTCCAGCCCTCGGCGGTGTTCGCGCCCTGACCGGCCTTCACTCGTGCTTCGCCGCATTTATAGAGTTGCTCGAACCATGCGGTACATCGGGGATCGCCTGCTACGAAGCATTGGCTGATGGCGAAGGCCTGCGCTCCACCGATCTCCCATCCGTGCGGGCTGGGGACATTGCGCCGCAACTCATTATAGTCCTGCCACTTGCTATAGGTCTTATTGGACTCGTCACACACCGTGACGAGTTTGTCCATGTCCAAGGTCTTGCCTGTGTGCTCCTCCAAAAATTTCGACATACGCCGCAACTCATCGGCGAAATACTCCACCGCGCGCTCATCGGATTTATAGGGAGGATCACAGCTATAGATCGGGACATTTTTCCAGGCTTCATTGTGCTGGAGCACCTGATGCAGCATGGGCGCGCCGTCACAGGGGTAGAGCAGGCCGAGAACGGCCGTAGGCATGGGCATGAGCCCGTTCTCGATGTAGTACATGGGGAGTCGAATGGCGGTGCATAGATCCGTCCCCAATCCCATTTCTTCCGCACCCTCGATATCGTTGATCAAGTAGGGTGCTGTCGCTGCCAGGAATGGCGTTTCCATAACCATGAACCAGGGCAGGTCCATAGCCGTGAACAGCTCCGGCGCGTTGCAGAAATAGCCACCGATGAAGGGCTTATCGTTTTCGACGCAGTCGACAACGGTTTCCTTGGAATCCAGAAGGATTTCAAGCAGCTTTGCTTGAAGTGCGTTTTCCTCTCCAGGCATCACCTTCGCTGCGCTGAGCAGCAGCTTGAAATAGTCTCGTTCTTCTTTGTATCGCGATAAGGACTTGGCCTTGATCTCTTCAATATCCATCTTTGCCATCAGTTTAGTTCTCCGCCGCTTCGAGCTTTTCCAAGAATGCTTGTACACGTGTTCTGAGTTGCCCTTTGCCGCTCAGAATGTATTCCCGATCAAGTGCCATGAAGGGGATGCCATCGTCTTTGAGGTCGAGATTCGTCATGTAATGTTCGACGAGCCACTGATCACAGAAGAGCAAGCGCTCGCCAATGATGCCGTCCACATTGAATTCCTTGGCCATCTCCCGCGTGTAGTCGATGCGACGTTCTTGATCGCCATACATTCGGGGGCAGGAGGGTCGATCGTAGATGTAGTAGCTCGCCAGGGCCTGTACCGGGTCGAGATTGTCTTCGTCCACGGGCCGCCACATCAACCGGGTACCGAAACAAGTGGAATCGGTAACGACGAGTCCCCCTTGTTCCTCGATGATCTTGATGTACTCGGGATCGTCGAGTTCGCCGCCCACGATCATGATTCGGGCTCGGTACTTCCCCGTCCCTTCGTGGCCGCTAAGGTCTTCGAGTAGTTCTTCCAGTAAAGCCTTGTACTGAGGTCTTGGCATGGCCGTGCCAGCCACCATGACGGCGAGGGTTTCCGTGCCGGTAATGGGCGGATTATCAACCTTCCTCAGCTCATACAGTTGCTTTTGTAAGCTGCGAATCTCATTGTGGAGCTTGATGGCATCACGCAGATTCTTATCCGTAATCTCTACTTTGAAGTGCTCTTCAATTTGACCCTTTAAAACATTGATTTCATCGCGGTACCAATCGATCTGAGGTTGCTCGATCTTGCGAGGAAGGCTCATGACCTCGACGAAGGGTGTCTTCAGGTGACGAATCCAGTTGTCGTAGATGCGCCGGACGTGATCACAGCTGTTGATGCAAATCAGACCGTCGAGAAAATCATATTCGCCCTTGAGAGCTTGATTCATCGTATGCCGAGGGAAGCTGCAGTTGATGGCGCTGAAGCAGGAGTCCGAGAGTTCCGTCCCCGTGCTCCCCGTCCCGCGCATTCGGAAGGGCATGATCCCAGCTGCCGTGAAAATCTCTTCGGGTACCGTCGAGCAGAAAAAACCGGCGACCTTGCCACCCTGTTCCTTCCACGCTTCGATCTCGGGATTGAGAATACAGCTACTGGCCTGAACAAACTTGTCAAATGCATCCGACTTGATCGACGTTTCCAATATACAGCTCCTTCATGCGGGAAGAGTGACGCCCGCGCATCGTTATTCCGTATCAATCCGCCTTGTCTAAGCGCTCGGCGGCGAATAGCGCGGCGCCCAGAGCCCCCGCGATTTGTGGATCCTCTGGCAGTTTTTGCAGCGTGATATCAAGCTTGTCTGCCAGGGCTTTCGCCAAGCCGTAATTCTTGGAACAGCCACCCGTCAGTGCGACATCCTCAATGACACCGACCCGCCGCGACATGGACATCAATCGAGAGGCTACGGAGTTGTTGATGCCGGCAATGATGTTCTTGACGTCAATGCCCTCGTTCACCAGGGTGACCACCTCCGACTCTGCGAAGACGCTGCACTGATTACTGATCGTGCAAGGATTGTCGCCCTGATTTTCCAAGGCCGAGATCCCTTCGAGTCCGCAGTCGAGCGCTCGTGCCATGGCTTCGAAGAATCGCCCCGTACCCGCCGCACATCGGTCATTCATGGAGAATTCGAGCACCGCCCCTTTGGGTGAAACGGAAATCACTTTGCAATCCTGGCCACCGATGTCGATGACAGTTCGCAGAGAAGGGGTCATCCAGTGCGCACCCTTTGCGTGACAGGTGATTTCGGACATGTTTTCCGATGCATAGGGGATCTGAAGTCGCCCATAGCCAGTTACGACAACGTTTTCGAGATGGTCGACGGAAGGCAATCCCGCTTGTTCAAGCGCTTGCCCCATGGCCTCGTCCGCTGTGATCACCGGGTTGGTAGTGGATTTGATAACCTGCTGGCCGACAATGTCGCCATCCTTGAGGATGACTGCCTTACCGGTGGCAGAGCCTATGTCGATTCCTCCAACAATCATTCAATCGCTTCCTTTTTGTAGGGGTGAGTCCGAGTCGGGCTTGAGAGGGTGGGGTGCGCTGAATTCGAAGCGGGGAGTTTCTTTTCGCCCTACGTTATGAACGTCGTAAGGCGTCGGAATAAGGGTCACTTGGAAGGTTTTGAATTCATTCATATAAAGCAGCCACCGTAGTTGGATCAAAATAAGAATAAACGTTCGTTAGTTTTTTTGCTAGTGTCTAAAGGCGAAAAAACCTAGAAATATCAGTAGTTTAGAAAGTGTTTACTTTCTAAAGTCAATAGACAACCATCGATTGTGACGGTTGAAAACAGGAAATGACGCCTTCTATTCACCTAGAAGGCCTAGACGTGTCCGCAGAGAGGAAAGCATGGATTTTCTAGAAAAAGCTTCCACCCGCCTGAAACACTGGCTGGAGCATAATCACCATCACGAGGCCGATTACGAGAGCTTCGCCCGCCAACTTGAGGAGGCGAACCAGGACGCCAGCGCGCAATGCATTCGAGATATGATTGCCTTGACGCGAAAGAGCAGCGACTGTCTCACAAAGGCCTTGGAGTCCCTTGAGAGTTCTTCAAGCGGGAACAAGTGAAGAACCGTGACGGTTCGCAATCTAGACTAGGAGCACGGCCATGTGCGATACGAATGCATTCCTTGTGAAACAAGGCGTTCAAGAAAAAATTTTGGAGAGCGTCGACCGTGTCGAATTTCTGGATGGTGAAATTCGGTTGACGAATATCTTCGGCGAGCAGAGTACGCTGCGCGCAAAGCCGACGCTCTTTGATAACACCCAGGGAGTTCTTCTTTTCGAACCCATCGACGGGTAATGGCGCACTTGGCTCTCGACTGATTATTCTGAAGAGGTTTGGAGAGAGTCTCCTAAGACTCGGACTCACCAAGATCGGTGGGTTCTTTGTCCCCGTCTTCGAGGTAGGGGGCGAGGTCCTCATAGCGGCGGTACAGGGTTCGTCGGTCGATGCCGAGAATTCGGGCCGCCTGCATTTTGTTGCCATCGGTACGCTTGAGAACTTCAGCGATGTATCGGTCTTCGAGTTCTTGAAGCTTCGGTAGGTCTTCGATCGAGTGTTCGAAGAGGTTACCTTGGTTTAGAAGGTTTGTGCCTAGCTCCTCCTCGTCGAGGAAAGGAAATGCATCTGCATCGATCTCTAAATAATCGGAAAGCGTAATGGCGCGCTCGATGGCATTTTCCAACTCTCGGCCGTTTCCTTTCCAGGGCGCGGATGCAAGCTTCTTGATCGCCCCCGGTGTAAGACGTTGGCGAGGATCGACTTCATGTCTGCGAAGAAACGCCTCGGCCAAGACGCTGATGTCTTCGGGACGTTCTCTGAGGGGGGGGATGTGAATGGGGATGACGCTCAAGCGGTAGTATAGATCTTCTCTGAAGTCTTCTGTCTCAATACGGCTTCGCAGGTTTTGATTGGTTGCGGCAATCAGGCGGACATTGGTCCGAAAGGAACGAGTGGCACCGACGGGTCTGACCTCACCGTCTTGCAGGACGCGCAATAGCTTCGCTTGCATCAAGGGGCTGATATCACCGATTTCATCAAGGAATAGCGTGCCGTCATTCGCTTCCTCGAAGAGGCCTTTCTTTGCAGTGTGGGCTCCGGTAAAGGCGCCGCGGACGTGCCCGAAAAGTTCACTCTCAAGGAGATTTTCAGGTAGTGCAGTGCAATTGACAGGGATGAAGGCCTCAGACGCACGGTCGCTTGAGAAGTGTATCGCTCGTGCCACCACCTCTTTCCCAGTGCCACTTTCGCCTGTGATCAAAACGGTGCTGCGATTAAGCGCAACTTTACGCACGACGGCAAAGATCTCGCGCATTGCGGGGCTCTCTCCAAGCAAATCACCATAGGAACTTGTTTGAGCTGCGACAGTTCGCCGTAACTTCGTGTTTTCGTCCGCAAGGAGCCGATATTCGAAGGCGCGCTCAAGCGTGATGAGCACTTCCTTTCGTTTGAAAGGCTTTGTGATGTAGTGAAATGCCCCAAGTCGCATGGCTTCCACAGCAGTATCAATTCGCCCAAAGGCGGTCATGAGTATGACTGGTGTGGATGGCCGAAGCTCACGGATTTCACCCAGCAGCTCAATCCCTGATTTGCCCGGCATTCGAATGTCACTGAGAATGGCCGTGACATCACGGCCTTGAAGAAGCTCTATGGCTTCATCGGCGGAAGAAACGGGAATTCCCTCGATGTTCTCTTCTTCGAGCATTGAGCAAAGCGTACTTCGCATTGCCGAGTCGTCGTCAACAATCAGGACTGAATGAAGTTTGTTCGTGGTCATTCGTTACAAGATCTCTTTGTCGTTCGGTTCCGCTGCCAGGCGGATGCATTAGCTGGAAGTCGAAGCTTAACAATTGTTGAAGAAACTATCGACTCGATCAGCTGCCTTGCGGGCAGGGAAGGATTAGTGAGGAATTCTGCGGTCATGCGCGAGAAGTGCTTCCTTTGAGCCCCTCGTTTTTTGCATAGACTGTAGTGAGCCGAGGGGAGGACTGGTGTGGGTTTCTTGCTCAGTACTTCTTGTTTCCCAGTTTCTGTTGATGTCGGAACCAGCGTGCAGCTTCGGCGATGGATTCTTCAACCGGTCGGGGATTCCAATGAAGTTCGTTTCGAGCTTTGCTGTTGTCGAAATCCTGAATGATTCGCGTCAGGCGAAGGCTTTTCACAGACACTTGGGTTTCCCGACCCAATAACCAGTGAGCCCGTTCAGAAAGCCAGCAACTCAGGTACATCACCCACATGGGCACGCTGGGCACAGGCCAGCGTAGGCCTGTGGCCTTGGCGGCAATGTCCCAGATTTGCTTGAGGCTAAGCGTTCGGTCGGTAATCAAGTAGCGCTCGCCGAGGCGGCCATGCTTCTCCGCCAGAACCATGGCGTTGGCGGCATCTTGAATCCCAACGGCACTGAAGCGCCCACCCCAAGCGGGCAGCAAGCCGCGAATGACCTCGGTGATCATCCAGCCGTGAGGTGTGGGTTGGAGGTCTTCGGCACCGTAGGTCATGGCGACATTGCAGGCGACGCCGGGTAGGCCGCGCTTGCAATAGTCGAGAAAAAGCTCCTCGGCTTCGACACGCACGCATACGTATTCCGAAGCTTGGTCCGCCCAGTTGAAGGCGTCGGCTTCCGTGGCTATCCCCGTTGGATTCAAGCCCAAGGTCATGAAGGTACTGGTATAGATGAAGCGCTCGACGCCGACATCCAGAGCCGCGTCCAAGACATTGCGCAAGCCTTCGACGTTGGTGACGCGCAGGGGGGCAGGGTCTTTTAGCCAGGCTCGCGTGTCCACCACGCAATAATAGATGGTGGAACAGCCCTGCATGGCTTCGCGTAGCGAGTCTGCGTCGCACACATCACCAATCGCGCGCTCAACTTTTAGATGATCGATGGCCGAAGTGTCGCTCGTCGCACGAGTGAAGATGCGGATCTCGCGGCCATCCTTGGCCAGTGTCCTGACGACGTGACTGCCGAGAAACCCGCTGGCGCCCATTACCAGGGCTTTTCCTTCTGACATGCTTATCCTTTGCTGCGGGTGTCTGGCACGCTGGGGTGGAAGGTGGAAGGTACCTTTCTTCAATTCAGGATCAAGCGAGAGGCGGAGTACCGGTCACGTGGCGTGCCGCTCGGTAGCCAAAGGTCATGGAGGGGCCAATGGTGCCGCCAGCGCCGGGGTAGCTGGCCCCCATCACGGAGGCGGAACAATTACCCGTGGCATACAGCCCGGGGATGGGGCTGTCATCTTCGCGAAGCACACGGGCATGGGCGTCGGTGCGCAATCCGCCCTTGGTGCCGAGGTCTCCCGGCACCACTTTGATGGCATAGAAGGGCGGTTTCTCAATGGGGGCGATACAGGGATTGGGTTTGACTAGAACATCGCCATAGTAACGGTCGATGGTTGTTTCGCCGCGTCGAAAATCAGGATCTTGTCCCTTGCGGGCAGAGGCATTGTATCGTTCGAGTTCACTCGCAAGGCCTTGGGGATCGATGCCGCACTGGCGAGCGAGGTCTTCGATACTGTCGGCCTTCTTCAAAAAACCACTTTTTATATATTTCTTCGTGGGCATGCCCAGCATGATCGGGCCGAGGGGATAACGCATGTGGAAGCGGTGATCGGCAATTTGGAAGGCGGGAATGGCCTTAGCGCCCTGGCGGTGATGCTCCAATTGGGCGTGACCCACATCTAGATAGGGAGCCGCTTCGTTGGTAAAACGATGGCCCGCTGCATCGACGATGATGGTTCCAGGCAGTGTACGTTCAGGCAAAAGGAACCAGGGAAAATCCTTTCCTTGTTCACGACTGAGTTCTGTCCACCAGGAGCCCTTGGCGTACCAGGGGAGGAGATGTCCGGGAACCATGGTCGTAGGCATCCACCAAGCTTCGTCCATATTGCCCAGGGAGGCGCCGACCTCCACGCCCATGCGGATGGCGTCCCCCGTGTTTTCGGGACTACCCGACGACCAGGTCGCGCAATCACTAGAAAAATGGTGGGCTTGTCGCAACGTGGGATTTTTGTCAAAGCCACCCGCCGCAATGATGACGCCTTGACGCGCGCGAATTCGGATCGGTTGGCCGCAGCGAGTGGCTTCGACTCCGACAACGCGCTCGCCTTCGCTAATGAGTTTCGTCACCGGGCTTTCGAGCCAGAGCGGGATGGAACGTTCCATCAGGGCCAGTCGCAGCGCTCCGCACAGCGCATTTCCAAGCGTGAGGCGCGTGTCTCTCCGAGCAAAAGAGCGTGTGGGGTTTAGAAGGTAGGAGGCGAAGCTAGTCAGAATCGCGAAGCGGGCGCGAAGAGAGGCGCTTACCATGTCGCGAGCCTCGGCGCTGCGGATCATCCAGCGCCCGAGGATCAAGAGATGTGGTCCGGGAACGCGAAGCTCTTTTCCCCGCTCTCCTAGTTTTCGCAGGTTGAAGGGCAGAGATTCAAGAGTACGACCTCCCTCGGGTTTGCTGCCCTCCACATGGGGGTAGTAATCGGGGTAATCGCTAGAGATTTCAAAGCGGAGCGGGCTGTTTTTTTCCAGGTAAGCGACAACTTCAGGGCTGGATTCGACATAGGCTTGGAGCAGTTCTTCTGCGACGCAGCCAGAAGTGATACTTCGCAGATAGCTAAGCGCTTCCCCTGGAGAGTCACTTAACTGAGCCTTGGCCATGAGGTGGTTATTGGGGATCCAGATGGAGCCGCCCGAAATAGCGGTGGAGCCGCCAAACACTGAGCTTTTTTCGAGGACCAGGGTCTTGCTGCCGCAGTCTTTTGCCACGAGCGCCGCGGTCATGGCGCCGCCACCAGATCCGATCACGACGACATCAACCTCTTCATCCCAATCTGCCACGGTGCCTTTGGTCCTTTCTATAGCGGGGGTTGACTCGTACCGGGAGGGAGAGATTAGCACCTTGATCGGTACCCGGCCTCCATCGAGGGTTCAGGTGGCCGCTAAAAGCCGTTGGATCACTTCGTAGACTTTTGGATTTAACGCAAAGCCCATGTGCGAGGAGTCGACTTCAATGTATTCAACGCAGGGCTGATTCTTGAGTCGGGCTGCGGAACTTGGGACGATGCCGTCTCTCTCGCTGTATATGACTTTGATGGGCACATCATTGGTTTTCAAGCGGCGCAGTTTTAGCCAAACCCCAAAGTCTTGTTCTTCCAGGGGGACGTCCGATCCTTTGACTCGATTTAGTAATTTGTAAAGCGATGTGCTGCGCGGGTCCCCGTAAGGTGCTCCCATAGTAATCACGTTGCGCGTCAGGTCAGGAACTTCTTGTGAGGCGTCCAAGGCATAAGCACCGCCCATGCTCCAGCCGACGAGGGAGACTTTTCTCTTTTCAGATTGATAAATTTCTTTGATGCGCTCGACGACAAGACCGCTCATTTTTTTACGGAAGGCGGCGGCCTCCTCGATTCGGTGGATGCTGTCTTCAGCAGTATCAAAGTTGACGCCTAGCTTCAAGGGGTGCGCTTGGTAACCGATCTTGTTGAGGTAATGTCGAATCAGACCCATGGACCCGTCACCCGCGCCATAGCCGGGCAGCGTTAACACAGGGTGTCCATCACCGGGGTGGGCTTTCTTGATCAGTCGCGGCATGCCTACCAGCAGCCGCGCTACTTCTGCGCCTGAGCGCGGGAACTCACTTAGGGCAAGGGATAGACTCGGTGGTGTTGGGTGGTCGAGCACCAATTCGGATGAAGTCATCCGTTGATTGTACACCCTGAGAGTCTATTGACCCAAGGTTTCTACCAATCTCTTGCTACTCGCATGGTTCGCAGCGCGGCGACCCGAAAAGACGCAATCGGCGATGGAAAGCCCGCTGACATAACCACTGGAAGAGACACCCACAGCCGTGCGACCCGCGGCGTAGAGTCCATGAATTTCCGAACCATCCTCGCGTTTGACTTCACCCGTTTCTTCGTTGACCACGAGTCCGCCCAGGGTCAAGGTGGCTCCGGCAAAGGCGTCGAGGGAGATGTTGATACCGACGAAAGGCGGTTTGAGTTCGTGGAAGAAGGCTGGCATTTTGCCCATGGGATCGCCTTCGCCGTTATTACGAGCCAAGGCGTTGTATTCTTCGATGGTCTCTATCAGTGTGTCTGCTGGAATGCCAAAGCGTTTTCCCAGTTGTTCAACACTGCCCGCTCGCTTCCCTGTGTAAAGGAACAAGGTGGTGAGCATGGACTGAAACCACTTGGCTCGATCGGGAAGGAGGCCTCTGTGGGCTTGTCGCCAGAGTTTGGTGTCAATGATGAGAATGCCTTGGGTTGCATTCTCTTCATTGCACATGAATTCGCCAGCCTTGGCACCGTAGTACTGCTCATTGCAAATGCGCTTGCCCTTGCGATTGACCAGGATGCCCTTGGGAAAGGCATCAGGAGGATTGATGAAACGCCAAAAGGAAACGTTTCCCATCATGTCCGTCGCGCCACCAGCGTTACACCCCAGTTGAATACCGCTGCCATCGTCGCCTTGAGAACCCAGTGGGATACCGGCCAGATAACGCGGGGCATGTTCTTTGAGCATCTCACGGTTGTAAATGAAACCGCCGGATGAAAGGATCACACCTGACTTTGCCCGGATGCGCTTGGGGACTGCAAAGCGCTCGGCCAGCGCATACAAGAAGAGGGCGATATAGCGGAAGGGCGGGAAGCCCAGGGTGACATAACGTGTGTTGTATTCAAATGCGCCGACGAAGTTGTGGAAGCGCGCCCAAAAGCTGTCTTCCGGAATCACTGCGGCTTCAACGCCGATAGTGTTTCCGTCTTCGCCAGTAAGGATGCGCGTTACTTTACTCTGGCAGCGAATGCGCACACCTTTTTGAACGGCGGCGCTGCGCAATGGATCATAGAAATCTCGCCCGCCCATGCCCTTGCCAATGGGTTTGTGGCCGCGGGGTGCGGGCTCGGAGGTTTGCGTGTAGGGGAGAAAGGACTCGTTCCCCGAGTAGTAGAGATTGTACTTGTCGATGGGGTAAGAGGTTTTGAAGGTGCAAAAATTCGGTCCGAAGACGACGCCGTTGTCTTCTAGAAATTGCAGGTTGTCCGGGCTCTCATCGCAGAACTTTCGCAGCGTTTCGTCTTTCACAACGCCTCGCGTTTCTTGGGTCAGGTAATTAAACATGTTTTCGGGTGTGTCATCGAAGCCCGCCTCTTTCTGATAGGGGGTGCCGCCCCCGCCATAGAAGACACCGCCACTCATGCGCGTGGCGCCTCCCCCGGCATAGCGTTCCAGCACCAGGGTATCGGCTCCGTTGTCGGCGGCTTCGAGAGCGGCTGAAACGCCCGCTCCCCCAAATCCGACCACGATGACATCGGCCTCATCATCCCAGGGCTGGGAGGGGGTAGGTTGGAAGGAAGTGTGTTCAGGGGAGGTGGCTTCGGATGACGGCATCTACGTATCTCCGATTGGATTGAAGTAGTGGGGTTAAAACTGTAGCAGGTCTGATGAGAACGTAATGAGGCAAAGACTGGAATGACAAATTGCCGCGAGGGGGTGGGTTCGGTTATGTATAGGTTCACGGATCGAGCCCTGCGGGCTGGCCGGATCTGGAATGATGAAAGGATCTACCCTTAAATGCGATATTCCTATAGCGAAAACATGTGTGATCCCAGCTATTACCTCCCCCTGGCCAAGGCAGCCGAAGAAGCAGGCTACGCCTCTATGGCTGTTCCAGACAGCCTCTGTTACCCCAAGGTCACCGACAGCGAATATCCCTACTTCGGCGACGGGACCAACGATTTTCTAGAGGGCAAACCCTTTATTGAGCCCTTTTCCCTGATTCCAGCCATGGGTGCCGTGACGACGAAACTTCGCTTTACCACCTTCGTGATGAAACTGCCGATTCGGCAGCCCGTGCTGGTGGCAAAATCGGCTAGCTCAGTTGCCGTGCTTACCAATAATCGCTTTGGGTTTGGCATCGGATTGTCTCCCTGGCCCGAGGATTTCAAGGTCTGTGGTGAACGTTGGAAAGGGCGTGGAAAGCGCATGGATGAGATGATTGAGATTATTCGTGGGCTCACTACGGGTGAGTTCTATGAGTTCCATGGGAAGTACTACGATTTTGATGCCATCAAGATCTGTCCGACACCCAGCGAGCCCATCCCCCTGCTGATCGGTGGACACAGCGATGCCGCGCTGCGACGCGCCGCTTTTATCGGGGACGGCTGGATGCACGCGGGCGGGGAAGAAGACGAACTCATCGGTATGGTGCAGCGGCTTCAGGAGTTGCGCCGTGAAGCGGGTAGAGAGAATGAGCCTTTCGAAGTGCACGCCATTGCCATGGCGGGTTACACGCTGGACGGTGCCAAACGGCTTGAGGATCTTGGCGTGACAGATTTGATTGTCGCTTTTCGAAATCTGTACGAGGCCGATGAACAGAGCCTGGAGCAAAAACTCAGTATCTTGAACCAGTTTGCCGACGATGTGGTTTCGAAGATCTGATTGGTTTCCGTGCTACTTTTTTTCCAGGGTTTGCAGGTATGCCGTAAGGACATCCGCGAGGGCTTCGCGCTCGTGTTTGTAATCGTAGTTACTGGGATATTGCATGTATTCAAAGGCGAAACCCCGCAACGCTGAAATGAAAACACGCTGCGCTTTTTTAGGCGGCTGTTTCTGGCCTAGCGTTTGCGCCAGTAACTGATCACTGCTTTCCTTTAACTCTTTGGCGACGACGAGCAGTCGGTCGCGGGAAGCGGAGCGCGGCGTCATCTCGCTGCGTGTCGCTAAAATAATCTCGAAGCATGCGCGCGCGATGGGTGCGCCAAAGATGTCCCAGCCCACATCGACCAACCCTTGGACGCGTTCTTGAAGGTTGTCCCCACGAATCTCGATTTCTTGAAGGCGGCGTGTGAGATGTTCGTAACCCGCGTCGAGTACGGCCGAGAGCAGGCCGCCGCGGTCTCCAAAGTGGTATTGCATCACGCCCCAGGTGACACCGGCGCGCGCCGCGATGCGCTTCATGGTGGTGGCCGCAAATCCCTCCGTGCAGATGCAATCCACGGCGGCTTCGATGACCAGGATTCGAGTTTCGGTCCCCCGCGTGGTGGGCCGCCGCTTTTGTTTGTGTTGTCCGGGGGTTACGCGGTGGCTTCGCAATGCGGTTTTCTGTGGCTTTGGCTCAGGACTCATGTTGTTTCCTAGCGGGAAAACGTGATTTTTGAATTATTGCACAGACAATAATCTTAGGCTATAAAAGAATCGAAGTCGCAATGTTTTGCGTTGCTCATTCTTTACCCAAGCCAGCGATTTTTTGCTGCAACTTCCGCCCGTTCGGGGTAGGAGAGAGCAGCGCTTCGTCAAACCTTCCTACTCTTAACAGGAGATCGACTGATGAAATTTTCAATGACCCTCACCTTTAATCCCATCGACGATTACATCCCGCTGGCCAAAGTAGCCGAAGCGGAGGGCTGGGATTCGGTCAACGCAGGTGATGGCTTGTTTTTCTACGACGAAACCACTGTGAAGTATCCATACTCCGATAGCGGTGCGCGTTACTGGAGCGCCAATACGCCTTTCCTGGATCCCTTCAATGTGATTTCGGCCATGGGGCAGGTCACTGAGAATATTCGATTCCTCATCAATGTGTTGAAGCTGCCTGTGCGCAATCCCATGCTGGTGGCCAAGATGGCGGGTACCACGGCGTACCTGACGCAGGATCGACTCGACCTGGGCGTGGGCCTCAGTGTTTGGCCAGAAGATTTTTCCATCACCCAAACCGAGATGAAGAACCGCGGGGTTCGCTGCTCGGAAGCCATTGAAATTATGCGCAAAGCTTTCACGGGTGAGTTCTTTGAGCATCATGGAAAGTACTATGACATTCCGTCCTGCTCCATCAACCCGGTTCCAGGCAAGCACCTGCCCATCATCATTGGTGGCACGGCTGATCTGGCCTTGAGGCGGGCCGCACGTCTCTGCGATGGTTTTGTTTCTCCCAATACCACCTCGGACAAGATCGACGAAATGGTTCAGAAGATTCACGGCTACCGAAAAGAATACGGTACCGATGACAAACCCTTCGAGATGACTTCGGTGGCCATTGATGCCTTCGATCTCGATGGGCACCGACGTTTGGAGGCCATGGGAATCGATCAGGCTTGTGACATGCCCTGGCTGTACTACGGCGGCAAGTTTAATTCACCGTTGGACTTCAAGATTGATGCCGTGAAGCGCTTTGGAGACGAAGTGATTTCCAAGATGAAATAGTCGAGATCAGGACCCAGTGAGCATGTCTTCGAGTGCGATGAAGCTATTTAGCCCGGTGTCCATTGGAACCATGACGCTGCGCAATCGTATCGTCATGGCGCCGATCACGACCAATTACGGGACTGAGGATCAAGAGCCTTCGGAGCGATTGGTTCGATATCTCGAAGAGCGGGCCAAAGGTGGCGTGGGCTTGATCACCGCCGAAGTGTGTTCGGTAGACCTCAAGCATCGCTATCAAACCAACTCGCTGAGCCTGGCGCATGATCGCTACATCGATCAGCACCGTCAGCTCGTCGATGTGATTCATCGTCACGGCGCAAAAATTCAACCGCAGATTACCCACCCCGGGCCGGAATCCATGTCGATTTGGATGGAGGACACACCGGGGCTTGG
This sequence comes from Pseudomonadota bacterium, assembly GCA_003353845.1. Lineage (GTDB taxonomy): Bacteria > Myxococcota_A > UBA9160 > UBA9160 > JADFDR01 > GLO-12. The sequence goes on from PIVT01000010.1 coordinate 51,129, forward strand.
CCCTTCCTCGATTTGCGGTTTGGGGAATCGCCCCCCGTGCCGTGAGTTGGCGCTGGAAGAATTGCCGGCCATCGTCGAGCAGTACGCTCAGGCGGCCCGACGCGCACAAGAGGCTGGTTATGACGGCATGGAATTACATGCGGCCCATGCCTATATGCTTTTGGCATCCTTCCTGACGCCTTGGCGCAATAAACGAAGCGATGAGTACGGCGGCAAGAAACCCGAAGGGCGCTTCCGCTTCTTGCTCGAAGTGATCCGCGCGATGAAGCAAAGCACCGGCGGAAATTTCCCATTAACCCTGCGTATTTCAGGCTACGAGCGATTAAAAGGCGGCCGGGAGTTGAACGAAACCCAAGCCATGGCTCCTATTATGGTGGAAGCAGGTGTCGATGCCTTTCATCTCACGGGCGGCTACGCGGGGGACGCCGAAGCAGCCAGCACCATCTGTGGGTCGGAGTACGATTTCGGTTATAACGTTTCCGAGGCAAAAGCCTTGAAACAAGTGGTCGACGTGCCGGTCATGGCCGTAGGTCGCATCCACGATCCGAAACACGCCGAACAAATTCTCCAAAGTGGTGGGGCGGACTTGGTGGTGATGGGGCGACCCTTGCTGGCCGACCCCGAGCTTCCGCTCAAGGCACAGCAGGGTCGGTTCCAGGAAATTCGCCGCTGTATTTCCTGCCAGAACTGTGTCGATACCCTGATCGTTATGGATATGAACTGCGCGGTGAATGCGCGTTCCGGGCGAGAGACGCAATATAGTGTGGGGCTTGCTTCTTCCTCAAAGAAAGTGTTGGTCATTGGTGGCGGTACGGCGGGGATGGAGGCTGCACGGGTGGCAGCCTTGCGCGGGCATCGCGTGACCTTGTGTGAACAGGGTCAGCGCCTGGGTGGTTCGCTCACCCTGGCCTCTACGGTGCACAGCGATAACGAAGCCTTTCTTAGCTATTTAACCGGAGAGGTGAAGCGGCTGCCCATCTCGCTGCGCCTGGGTCACAAAGCTTCACCAGCGTTCGTGCGAGATTTTGCACCCGATGCGGTGATCGTTGCCAGCGGGATGCGGCTAGAGGAACCGAAGATTCCGGGAGCTGACTTGCCTCAGGTGTTGAGCGGATCTCAGATGAGACGCTTGTTGTCGGGGGATGTGCAACCGGTGGAGCAGGGCGTGCCCGCATGGATGACGAAATTGTTGCAGTTGGCTGGAGATAAGATTCAGAGACATATTACGCCTCAGCGCTTGCGTCAGTTGTCGAAACTCTGGATGCCACTGGGTTCTCGCGTAGCCATCATCGGTGCTGACCTGGCGGGGATAGAACTGGCTGAGTTCCTGGCTGAGCGCGGTCGCGAGGTGTTTTTGTTGGACGAAGGCAAACGCATTGCACTTGATGTGGGCTTGCGGCGGCGTGCCGACCACATGGATCGCTTGGATCGCTTGGGTGTTATTGTGAATACCTCTGTGACGGTGGAGCGAATCACGCCCGAGGGTGTGTGGATTCAGAATCAATTGGGTGGCAAGCATAGGGTCGAAGTGGATAGCGTGATCCTGTCCGGAACACCGGTTGCAGACACGCGTCTATTTGAAGAGATTTCGCCCTTGGTCCCAGAGGCGTATGCCATCGGTGATTGTACGGGCCTGGGTTTAATCGCCAAGGCGACAACCGAGGCCATGCGTGTTGCATGCTTGCTGTAGATTGGTTTGAGAATAAATGGAAGGAGTAGAACATGGCGGAGGAACATCCCGCACGTGCGGCGTCTTTTAAATCCCGAGAGTGCGTTCATAACCACGACAAGGAAGGTTGGCTATCGCTGTATGCGGAGAATGCAGTCATCGAAGATCCTATTGGCGTTTCTCCTTTGGATAAAGCCGGAAAGGGTTACGGAACACCCGAAGAGCGCGAAGCTTTTTGGGAACGCAATATCGCCAATTCCGACATCAAGATTACCATCCACAAGTCCTATGCCTGCGGAAACGAGTGCGCCAATATCGTTACGCTGAATATCATCATCAACCTGGGTGAGAAAAAACTGTCACAGCAAGTCGATGGCATTTTTACCTATGAAGTGAATGATGCTGGCAAGCTGCTTTCATTGCGTGGCTTCTGGGAGTTCGACGAAGCCATGAAGGCCATGAAGACCATCGAATAAGGAAGCGGAAGGGGAAAACGTGAAGCACTGGATATCGCTGGTCAATGTTCCGGAAGTAGAGCAGTACGTAGAGATTGCTCAGTTTGCAGAAGAGGTGGGCTTCTACGGCATTACCATTGCTGATCACCTCGTAATGCCGACAAACATCACGCAGTCCAAGTATCCCTATACGCCCGATGGGAAAATGTGGTGGCCCGAAGACACACCGTGGCCCGATCCCTGGGTGACGCTTACGGCCATGGGGGTGGCGACAACGAAATTGCGCCTGGCCACCAATATCTATCTGGCTGCGCAGCGAGATCCTTTTGTTTCAGCGCGTGCCATTGCGGCTGCTTCGGTTTATACCAAGGGCCGCGTCGTGTGTGGCGTCTCTTCGGGATGGATCAAAGAAGAGTACGAAATGGTGGGTGTCGATTTTCATACACGCGGACGTCGCTTGGATGAAACGGTAGAGGTGATGAAGAAACTGTGGACCGGGAAAGATGTCAGCCATAAGGGAGAGTTCTTTTCCTTCGAGCATGCGCTCCTGTCGCCCAAGCCTCATGCTGAGGTTCCGGTCTGGAGTGGAGGTGCCAGTAAGGCCGCCTTGCGGCGCGCTGCGCAAAACGACGGATGGCTCGGCATCCCGATGCTGGCTACCCAACTCGAAGAAGTGGTCAAAGAGTTGTTCGTCCTGCGCGAGAAGATGGGTAAGAGCGATGAGCCCTTTGATATCTGTGCCAGTCTTTTTGAGCCACTCAAGCCCGATTTGCAAGAACACTTGGAAGGGTTGGGTGTACAGAATAACATGGTGCTGCCCTGGATTGTAACGCCTTGGGGGCGAGCCGGTTGGTTGGAAGAAGGCGAAGACCCCGCGGAACTCGATGTGAAAAAGCGTGTCATGGAGCGCTTTGCGCATAAGGTAATACATCGACGGTCGTAATTTTCCGTCAGTGAAGCAGGTTTTATTTTTGTGATGAACTCAGATCAGCCAATGGTTTCGTAGGAGACGTCGATGTCAAATCTCGAAAAATTGTTAAGCCCCATAAAAATCGGTTCCATGGAAATCCGTAATCGGTTGGCCATGTCTCCCATGACCGTTGACACGGCCAACGACAATGAGACGCCGTCCGATCGACAAATTGAGTATTATGCAGAACGAGCCAAGGGTGGGGCGGCTTTGATCCGAGTCGAAGTGACCACCATCGATCGCGCGCACCGCTACCAGAGGCGCTCTCTAGGCCTGTACCATGACGATCTCATTCCCGGGCACAAGAAGCTTGTCGACGCCGTTCATGCGCATGGCGCGAAAATACAGCCACAGCTTGCACACACAGGGCCAGAATCCCTGGCGCCATTCTATGAGGGCATGGAACCGCTAGGTGCGTCGGTGATTCGCACGCAAACCACCAAGCAAGTTTGCCGGGAAGCGACCGTAGAGGAACTCGAGGCTATTATTGAAATGTACGGTGATGCCGCTCGCCGAACCCAAGAAGCAGGGTACGACGGTCTCGAACTTCATGCCGCACATAGTTATATGCTCTTGGGTTCCTTCTTGTCGCCCCTGCGAAACTTCCGTCAGGATGAATACGCCGGTCATAAGTTCGAAGGTCGAGCCAAGCTCTTACTTCAGGTGATCGAGAAGGTGCGTAAAACGGTAGGACCGGATTTCCCCATTACGCTTCGGGTGTCGGGCTTTGAAAAAGAGGCAGGAGGTCGTGAAGTCAACGACACGCAGCGCCTTGCACCGCTTCTGGTTGCGGCAGGTGTGGATTGCTTTGACGTGAGTGGCGGTGTGGGAGATGCCAATATCACGCAAATTATTACGGGAGCCGAATACGGACCAGGGTATAACCTGGGAGCTGCCATTGCCATCAAGCAGGTGGTGGATGTCCCGGTCATGGTTGTGGGTCAGAACATGGATCCCGCTTTTGCGGAGTCCATCTTGCAGGACGGAAAAGTCGATGTCATTGCCATGGGTCGTGCGCTACTCGCGGATCCCGAACTGCCGATGAAAGCGAGCCAGGGCAACTTGGCTGGAATCAACCGCTGTACGCTTTGCCAGGACTGTATCGATTCGATGATGACCTTGGGTGACGGAGTGAAGTGCGCGGTGAACCCCCGTTGTGGGAACGAAGCGGATTTCCCCGTCGAGCAGGCAAAGACCAAAAAGAAAGTACTCGTGATTGGTGGAGGCCCTGGTGGGTTGGCGGCCGCGCAGATTGCTTGTGAGAGAGGCCACCAGGTGACGCTGATGGAAAAGCAGAGTGAACTTGGGGGTGCCTTCCGCTGGGCCTCGACGGTTTTTCCACACAACCAGGTATTCTTGGATTATCTCACGCACCAAGTAGAGTCTCTTCCCATTGAAATCAAATTGGGGCAAGAGGCGACGGATGTGTCCATCAAGGAGATTGCTCCAGACGCGATCATTGTCGCGACGGGAGGAAAAATTGATGTACCCCAAATTCCCGGAGGCGATTTGCCTCATGTGATCAGTGGGTCCCGCATTCAAGAGTTTATCCAAGCTGTGCGTGGGGTGGAGGAAGGCTCGACCTTGAACATCGAAGGTCCGGTGGCCATTATCGGTGCCAATCTCATCGGCTTGGAACTAGCCGAGTTCATCGCCAGGCGTGGCAAGGATGTGCGGCTGCTTGAACCCAGTCGAAGGTTTGCTGTGCCAGCAGGGAAAAAGCGTCGTGGGGATCACGCCAAGCGCTTGGACCTACTCGGTGTCAGTGTGAACACGGGAATGGCTATTGAGGAAATTACGACGGAAGGAGTGAAGATTCGCATCGATGACGGCAGCGAGCATTTGGTGAAAGCCAAATCTGTCTTCGTGATGGGCACGCCCTTGGAAGAGCCACGCTTCCTGGAAAGCGTGCAGGGGGCCGCGGCAGAAGTCTATGGCATCGGCGATTGCACAGGTTTTGGTCTCTCCAAGAAGGCCGTGGCTGAGGCGATGTCTTCGATTTACAAGCTCTGACTTTTACAAGCGCTGACATTTACAAAGCCTGAACCGGGCACATGGATTCAGGCCGCATCTCCATCATCGTTTGACGAAAAGTAGGAGCTCAGCACCTGGGCTAAACTGCGACAAATGTCCGTTGTGGATAGGATCCCTACGAGTTTTTCATGCTTGACGACAACGGCACAGCCCACATGGCACTTGGCCATGGCGGTAACGACCTGGTCTAAAGGTGTATCCATCTCTACGATGAAAGGATCGGGCAGCAAAATATCGCGCGCGCAGATCGTGGCTTTGTCGACCTGGGGCAGGGCGGGGTTGACCAGTCGGTGGAGGTCGCGCTCAGAGATTAAGCCCATCACACGTCCTCCCTCCTGAACCGGGACGTGACGAATGCCATGCTCTTGCATCAATCGCTCAACGAAAACCGCGGAATCAGCTGTGCGAACAAAGTGAGGGAAGGGTGTCATGACGCCCCCTACGGCAGGCATGCGTTTGTACTTGCTTAAGTCCATTTTCGTCATTTTGATCCCATTGGCTTAGAAACGCGGGGTAATGCCATAATAGAGAATTATCTGGAACACGGCATAGGAAAGAAAGAAGGCCAGAAGGGAAACAAGTGCGCGGCGCAATCCCTTTTGGCGCGTAAAAAGAGCAGTTGTTCCAGCGACCATCACGGCCGAAAAAATAAACATGTGACTGAAGATGTCTAAGAGGTGTGCATCTTCGGGGGAAAGGCTGCTAAGCAGGACGACGTAGGATCCCATTCAGTCTTCCAGTTCTTTTGCCGTAGGGCTAGCGACGTGCACTGGGTCATCCCTTTTTGAGAGGGGTGTCGAATGCGTAGTTTATCGGATACAAGCGATATGACCATGCGCCCTGATTATGACTAGATGGTCCGGCTGGATCTGAAATTTCGCATGTTCTATCATATGCAGGATGCAGGAGAGCAGATTTTGTCGAAACCTGAAGATTTTGATCCCTTTGATCCTGAGACCATCGTCAATCCCTTTCCTTTCTACGCCGCCCTTCGCAAACACGCACCGGTCTTTGAAATGCGACGCTGTGGCTACTACTTGGTGACGCGTTTTGCTGATGTACGTGCTGCGGCCCTCGATACACAGACCTTCTCTTCAAACCTCGTAGCCATCGTCACCGAAGGTGTCGCCGATGGGCCACAAATACTCGACCTGACCAACTCACCTCGCCCAGCGGATGTATTGGCCATTGCAGATGCTCCAACGCATACCCGCCAGCGCAAGCTCACCAACAAGGCCTTTTCGTTCCGGCGCGTCGCTAAGCTGGAACCTTTTGTGAAGGGGCTCATGGATGAACTTTTTACGACCCTGAGAGAAACTTCGGAAGTCGATTGGATGGAGGCTGTGGGTCTGCCTTTTCCAATGCGCATCATTTCAGAACTCGTTGGCTTTCCTCCTGAAGATGCAGATCGGATTCAACGTTGGTCGGATGATGCCTTGGATTTGCTTTCGGGTATTCAATCCCAGGAGAAACTTGGCAGGAATGCGCTTAGCGTCATTGAGTTGAGTCGATACCTCGGAATTTTGGTTGTCGCGGCCAAAGCCGACCCGGGCGAGAATGTATTGGGTGACTTGGTTCGAGCAACCCAAGGGGATGAAGAGGCATTGAGTGACGAGGAAGTGGTTTCCATCTTGGTGCAGTTGGCTACGGCAGGACAAGAAACCACGGGAAGTCTTATCGCAAGTGCGGCGATGTATCTGGCGAGGGATCCCGAACTGCAAGAACGGTTACGGGCTGAGCCTCAGCGAATTCCTGACTTCATTGAGGAGGCCGTCCGTCTAGAGTCCCCTTTCTATGGACATTTTCGACAGACCACGCGTGATACGGAAATTGCTGGAGTGGCATTGCCCGAAGGGGCGCGCGTAATGCTTTGCTGGGCATCGGCCAATCGTGACGAAGATGAGTTCACTAATCCTGAACAAGTCGATCTCGATCGCAGCAACACTCATCTGGGGTTCGGGTTCGGGCCACATTTGTGCATTGGTGCTTCACTGGCGCGCCTCGAAGCGCGAGTTGCCTTGGAGACCTTGTTGGCACGCACCAGAGAATTCTCCTTGGCGAGGCCGGAAGAACCTTTGCAATATGTCGAGAGTCTTTTTCTGCGAAGGCTAAAAGCTTTGCCTTTAAGGCTGACCTATTCCTAAGCGTGCTTGTTTGAGAAAGTCAACCTGCGTCCATCTTTCAAGAGAGGCGCCAACCCGGAATGTATTAGCGCGGCTCCTGCCCGATCAAACGCTACCCTTGGGGAGTCCTTCTATCTATATAGCTAGATAGAGAACCTGGCGGGCCAGCCCCTTGCGGTTAGTTGTCGCTCTTTGAATTTTTAGGTGCTGCGGGGCTTCTACGTGATTTAAATTATCTTTGATGGTGGATCGTGATTTCGAGGTGAAGTGATGTTGAATGTCACATTCGTGCGAATTGAGGAGGGCGGCATTGAGCGTTTGCAGCAGTGGCTGGCCAAACTCCCCGAGCGAAAATCTGAATTGAAAGAGAGCTACATCGAGCAAGGAACGCGTCAGGAGCTTTTTTACGTTTTGCAAGGCAGGCGCGGCCCCGTTTTGGCCATGATTACAGAGCTTAAAGACGTAGAGAAAGGATGTGTGTCTTTCTTGAAGTCAGAGAACCTGTTGGACATTGAATTTAAGGAACTCATTCAAGAGATTTCCTTGGGCTCACCCGCAAACATTGAGACGATCTATGATTCTCTCGATTGTATAAAGCCACTTTCCTTCTTGCCTTCGTGAGTAACCCACTTTATTGAAAGCCTAGGGGTCAGACGATCGGGTCGACCCTTCGCCAGTGGTTAGCAACCCATGACGGAACAGGATGGGTCCGCAGAGTTGGTTGATGAAGATGGTGCCGATGAGCACTTCCCGAACGGGCGCTGCCCAAGAGGTATGGCTAAAGGCCTCACTGATCACCGTAACCAACACCAGAGACACGCCGGCTTGTGAGACCATCCCAAGCCAAAGATATTTTGTCCAGGAACCTCTTTCTGCAGACAGTCGCACGCCGTAGGCGATGCCTACCCAGGTGGCGGCAAGGCGTACCGCCGCGAGGCAAAGGGATAAATGCCAAAGCGAAGTAAGCGCTCCCAAGTCGATCTTGGCAGCGGCCAATGCAAAGAAAATGCAATACACGGGCAGGCTGGTGATTTCGACGGCGTGAAACAGGGCCCGACTGCGTTCTGGCCAGAGATTCTTGAGTAGCAATCCTGAAGAGAGGGCCATGAGCAAGGGCTCAACATGTACTTGTTGGCCTTCGAGGCCGGGGAGTTGAAAGTGGTGTTCGCCGAGCACCGCCACAAAAAGACACCATCCGCTCAGAAAGATGGGTAGGTGGACCCGAACTTTGGCCACATAGAGTCCCATGACCAAACCGAGGATGGCGCCGACGGTCAGGGAGCCAATGAGTTGAATGCCCACGGCCCACATGAAGTCTCCAGAAATCTGGCTATTGCCGAGGAGTCCCTTGCTCACCGCCATGACGACGGAAAACATAATGATGAGGACTAGATCCTTTAAGACGGTGATGACGAGTGTGGTTTGGCTGAGTGGGCCAACGGCTTTGTAATCGTTGATCATGGCGATGGTGACCGCCGGACTCTTGGCAACCATGACGACGGCACACAGCATGGCGACTACGAACACCGATTCTGGTGTCAAGTCAGCGAGGAAGGGTACCCAAGACCGTGTCAGCCAAATTGCAGCGGCAACGGCCACCATGAGTGTGGCCATGTGTACGAGTAAAATGACGGACACGTTTCGAAAGTGGCTCTTGAGAAAATCAATACGTATTTCACCACCCGCGGTCAGGGCAATAAGCGCGATGGCCATGTCGCTTACAAACTGAAGAGGTGGGATTTTTCCGCCCTCCGAACGAAGGATCATGCCCTTGTCGACCAGGTCGAGAATCTCTGGTCCCACGATGACGCCCAGGATGAGGTAGCCCGTGATGGCCGGTACCTGAACACGCTCGGCCAACTTTCCGCTCATCCATCCGCCGAGCAAAAGCAAACCGATGAGCATGACAGCCCGAGTCGGCTGGGCGCTTTCACCCATCATGCTGGGATGGGAAAAATATTTTACCAAGGTCGCGAGAAGCAGCATGCCCGCCAGACTGAAGAGTTCCTTCATGCGCCAACCCCCTGCCCAGGCAGTTTTGAGAGAGGCGGTTTTGAGACAGGCGGTTTAGAGCCATGCGTTTTCGAGAAGTGAATGTCTTGATACTCCTTGGTCAGAATCAATGAACTTAAATCCGAAATGAAACCGACAACGATGAGTACCATGAGGAGTTGGGATGCGAGAACCGGCGAAGCCTCAGCACGTCCCAAGGTGGAAATGGTATAACCAGCAGCAATGGCAATAGAGACAGGGTTGGGTCTCAGCAAGCCGATAAGGGAGGGGGTAGGGGCCGGGTGGTCGAGTTTTGATCGAAACACTTGCTGAATCAGGCCCGATTTAAGTAGCCCGCGTGTAACCAACAAGAAAACGATGAGTGCCAGGGCCAGTTTTGGCTCAGCCAGCAAAATGGAAGGGTCAGCCATGAGTCCGATGGCCAGCATCAAGATCATGGCCATGGGTTGTTCACCGTCGATGATCACCCGCTTTAGACGCGCAAGGGAAATTTTGGGTAGGTTGACCAGGACGGCGCCCAGCAGCATGGCGACAAAGAGGGGCAGCTGGTCCATCAGCGTTGCGGCACCCGCCGTAAAACAAATCATCCCCAATAAGACAACAAGAAATTGGCCTTTGTCCTGCTCTGTCATCTTGAAGATCCAAGGCCCTGCAAATCCCACAGCCACTGCAATCAGGATCGGTGCGAAAACTCCCAGGCTTAGTTGGGAGAAGGAAATGGCATAGAACGGTTCTCCGCCCGGAGTGACTCGGAAGGCGTTGATTAGCAGCGTGTACAAAACCACCATGAGGATCGATCCCATTCCCGCACCTCCGCGAATGAGAAGGCCTGTTTGCATGCGAATGGCCGGGTTGGCTCTTAAGCTGCGCAATTCCGGTGACCAGCTAATGGAACAAATGCCTAGCAACAGCGAGTGGGGAAGAACGCTCCACGCAGATTCGTGAAGAATCCACATGAATACGGTCATTGCGATGGAGGTTGTGAGAATGAGGCTGAGACAGGCGTCCAAGAGGGCGATGCTGAGAATCCAGTGAGGGACCACCTTGGGTAGGCGCCGGTCCACTTGGAAGCCGATGATCAGTCCAATCCACCCCAGGCAGAAAATAACCAGTGGATGATGCAACGCGATTTGACTGGACTCGATGACACCCGTGCCATGTGGGCCAAGTAGAATTCCGATGCCAATCAGGAGCCAGCCTCCAGAGAAGAGCGTGGCACCGGTGGGTCTTCGGCGAAAGGCCCAGAACTTCCTGCTGGAAGCCATGAGCGCCAGGATCAGGAGGATGGAGAGTGCTAGGAGTATTCGCATGAGTTTTGACTCCAGCCAGTGGCTTAGCTGCGAATCCCACGAAACTCTTCGATGGGCAGGGTAAAGCAAATCACGGAGTGTGCTTCCTCTTGGGTGCCGACCAATTCATCGATGAGATCAAAAACAGGTTGAATAATGGACTGCGGCATGGCAGAGAGGATCATACGACTGCCGCTGGTTTCAGGAAACAGGCCCGCGAGCCCGGCGAAAATCGGCATGTCTTGGCGCACAATCTGGCCCATGCCCCTTGTTTCAACCACGGTGGCACCGCGTACTCCAATTTCGAGGAAGCCGGTGATGAGGGCATCGGTTAAATCCGGGTCATCGACGATGATGACGCATAGCTTGTTGAGTTCCTCGGCGTCAGGCATGGTTACCGTCCTCGCTCTGGATGCGCTCGAACAAGTCATCTCCGTCTGTGGCGCAGCGTAGATTGGCGAGGGCATTCGGTTTCCGGCAAATACGGGCAATGTGCGCCAAGAGGCGAAGGTGGTCCCATTCGCTTCCCGGTGGGCCCAGGAGGAGAAAAAGGATGTTGCAGGGAGTGTCGTCTGCTTCGCTGAAATTGACGGGTTGCTCCAATAGGCTAACGGCGACGATGGATTGATCGAGTCCTTCAATAACGGTGTGTGGAAAAGCGACCCCTTCTGGGGTGGCTGTGGATCCGCGGTTTTCGCGTTCGAGTAGAGCCTCGAAAAGATCTGAGGCCTGAACGCCCGAATTCTTGGCCGCAATCTTTTCACTCAACTCGCGCAGTACATCATCCCGTGAGCTAACATTTTTTAAGATCCAACATAACTCGGGTGAGGTTAAATCTGGAATTCTCATTCAATGTCCTTCATCGGTTCATGTAAGAAAAGGATTCCCCGGTAGCCCTGAACTAGATGTTACTGTTGGTTAAATTGATCGCAACGTAAGGGCGAAAAGAAGCGCGTAGAGCATGCTTTGGGCATGGCTCAATAAAAGGGAGACTGTGGAGCAACCAAGGTTCGTCTTGGACATTCTGATCGTATTGCTTTCCGCTGGAGTGGGTGGAGCGATCTTTGAAAAGATGCGGCTGCCGGGAGTTATCGGCTTCTTGTTGACAGGGGCCCTGGTGGGTCCCGGTGGATTGCAGTTGATTTCCGACCCTGAACAAGTTCGCACCTTTGCCGAGTTCGGCGTCGCATTCCTGTTGTTTGAAATTGGAATCGAGTTGCCCCTGGGTGAGCTGCGCCACAGCTTCCGGAAACTGGTTATTTCCGGCTTCCTGCAAGTCACGGCCACGCTTGGCATTGCCACAGGGCTTTGTGTTTTTTTGGGGCGGCCGTTAAATACCTCCATCATCATGGGCATGTTGGTGACCATGTCCAGTACTGCGGTGGTGATGCGAATCCTGAGCCAGCGTGGAGAAGTGGATGCTCCCCATGGTCGGCTGTCCTTGGGGATTCTCCTTTTTCAAGACCTCTGCATCATCCCATTTCTTTTGGCCGTGCCCCTGTTGGCAGCGGATACTCATGGCTCGGTGGCTTCCCTGGGCCTGGCCTTTGTAAAAGCAATTGTGGTGTTGCTGCTCTTTGCCCTGGCTTCGCGTTTTGTCTTGCAGTGGGTGATGAAACAAATCGCACATCTGCGCTCGCCAGATCTGTTTAGTATTTTTGCCTTTCTCCTGGCCATGGGCTCGGCAGTATTGGCCGAGGAGATCGGGCTCACCCTTGCTGCCGGCGCCTTTGTGGCAGGCCTGGTGTTGAATTCTTCCGCCTACGGGCATCAACTTTTCGCAGAGATTGTCCCATGGCGCGGTGTGCTCCTGGGCGTCTTCTTTACGACCGTGGGAATGTTGCTGGATGTTCAAGGTGCGCTGCCCCTTTGGGACGAGATTCTGCTTTTCTTAGGGGGCGTAATCATACTGAAATCCGTGGTGGTGGTTGTTGTCCTGTACGGCGTGATGCGCGAACGGTTGGGGCAGGCCATTCAAACGGGGTTGACCTTGGCGCAGGCGGGAGAGTTTTCCTTTGTGCTGGCGACGGCTGCGGCTGTGGCTGGTTTGATCGACGAACCCACGGAGCAAGTGTTTATTGCGGGCTCAATTCTATCGCTGATTTTTACGCCCGGTTTAATTGCTGCAGGGCCGCGCTTGGCCACCTTTGGAAGCATGCCCATTGAGAAGATGCGCGAGAAGGTGACAGGAAAGGCCAAACCGCCTCAGCGAGTGGAAGTCAAAGAGAATCATGTGGTGATCATTGGCTACGGAATGGCAGGACGTACGCTGGGGCAAATTTTAGGTTCCTTGGGGCTGGCGTATCACATCGTCGACAGCAACCCCTATACCGAAGCTAAACTGAGAGACTCTGGAGAGCCTTTCACGTTCGGGGATGCGACGCGACTCGTGATTCTCAAGGCGGTGGGGGTCGAGCGAGCCAAGGCAGTGGTCATTGCAATCTCCGACCCAATAGCGACTCGACGTTGCATTGCGATGATTCGATCGCTGGCCCCCGACGTTCACATCGTGGTACGAACACGCTACGCACGAAACCTTGATCACTTGTTGGAGGACGGAGCCTCTGAAGTGGTAGCCGAAGAATTCGAGTCCACCATTGACTTGTTCAGTAAGGTGCTGCGCCTATACGAAGTTTCTTCTCAATCCATCGGAGATTTTGCGCAAGAAATGCGTGCCGAGGGCTATACCTTCTTGCTTGAAGCAAGCGACAGAGCCGTGGATCCCTGGCTCGTCGACTTGTTAAAGGGTGTCTCGACCCATTGGATCGAGGTGCCACAAGACTTTGTGGGAGGTCGCTCCATTGCAGAACTTAGCGTGCGCGCAACCACGGGTGTCAATATTGTCGCTGTGCGCCATAACGGAAGAATGGTGACCAACCCACCTCCTGAGTATTGCATCGAAGAGGGAGACGAGTTGCTGATTTTGGGGACGGGGGCAGCGGTGGCTAAGTTTCGAGGTCTCTTAGAAAACGTCCAATAAGTCGGGTATGGTAAGGTGATTCTCTTAGCCTTCGGAACCCTCGATGCCCCAGTTTGTTCAAGTCACCCTTGCACCAAGTAACCAGACGATTCAGGTTCCCTACGGTGCTGATCTGAAGGAAGTGTTGCATCGGTTTGGTGTCGAATTTCCCTGTGGTGGACGAGGGAGGTGTGGGGCCTGTCGCATCAAGGTGATTCAGGGGGTGCTGCCACTGTCGCAGGCCTGTGCCAGTATCTTGTCCAAAGAAGAAATCGATGCGGGTTGGCGTTTCGCCTGTCGACATCGAGCAGAGCAAGATATTACTTTCGAACTCGGGCAGCGCGAAGCCCCGGTGTTGACCGAGCACGGTGCCTTTCATGTGGAGGCTCGGGACGGGACGGCGGTTGTCATCGACCTCGGCACGACAACTCTTGTGGCGCAGTTGCTCGATCTTCAATCGGGCCACGTCCTCGCGGTGGAGACCGCGCTCAACCCCCAGGCGGTGCATGGCGCCGATTTGATGACGCGTGTTGACTATGGCCTGCGCGCGTCCGGTCGGGAGCAGCTTACGCAAAGCATACGCGAGAAACTTGGCGAGTTGATTCACGGACTGATTGCGCTTGCGCCTTCCACAATGGATCCGCCTGGAAGTGTGTTGCTAGCGGGCAACACTGTGATGCACCATTTGTTCTGCGGACTTGACCTGAGCCCCTTGTCGCAGCCTCCTTTTGAAAGCTCGCAACTCGCAGCTCGACAATTTACTGCTCGGGAATTGGGCTGGGAACTTCCATATGATCCCGAGGTGGCGTTTCTTCCTTGTCTCGGAGGGTTTGTCGGCAGCGATATTCTGGCGGGCATTCTCGCTACGCAGATGCATGACAGTGAGGAATTGATCGGTTTCGTCGATTTGGGGACCAATGGGGAAATCGCCATTGGGAATCGACATGGCATCTTTTGTACCTCTACGGCGGCGGGCCCGGCCTTTGAAGCGGGAGGCATCGAAATGGGTATGCGCGCCGCCACTGGCGCTATTGTCGAAGTCGAAAAGGATCAAGAGAAGGAAGTCTTGTGTCACGTGCTCGGAGGAGGTCAGGCGCAAGGGGTTTGCGGTAGTGGTCTTGTCGACGCCGTCGCCACGGGCTTGGACCTGGGATTCATCAGCCCCAGCGGTCGCTTGCGCAACGACCATCGGCCCTTTCACTTAAAGGATGCCGTTTCCATTACTCAACATGATATTCGGCAGCTGCAACTCGCCAAGGGAGCCATTGCGGCGGGGATTTCAATTTTGCTCAAAGAAGCCAACGCAGGGCCTTCCGATCTCAGTGCCTTTTATCTGGCTGGCGCCTTTGGAAACTATGTGAAAAGTGAAAGTGCGAGAAGAGTGGGCTTGCTCCCATTTTCACAGGAGCAGATTCAATCTGCTGGAAATACATCATTGCATGGATTGAAAACCGTGATCTTCTCCGAAACACGTCCTGATTTCGATCCAGTGCTGGAAAAAGTTCGGCATGTCTCGCTGGCCAGTGACGGAGAGTTTCAAGAGACCTTTATTAAAAAGACATCCTTTCCGGAAAACGAGAGGCTAAAGGACTGAGGGATCGCAGCTTTCTCGATTGCTCTGGAGGCACTCTGAAATTAAACTAGAGTCATAGGCTGAGAAGAGAAGCTGGGGAGATTCGATGTCAGCGCAAGAAATGGAGAAACTCAAAGAGGCTTTGCTCGATCTCAACAAAGCTGGCGTGTTGGAAGTGGTGAGCGCTACGGCCACTACGGCGGACCTCCAAGCAGCCAAGCTGGCAGTGGAAGCCATCGCAGGCGCTTTGCAAGTGGTTGGAAAGCGCTTCCAGGAGGGGGAGTGGTTTCTGGACGAACTCGTGTATTCGGGTGAGATTGCCAAACAGGCCATGGAGAAACTTTCACCGATTTTGTGTGATGAAACGCAGCCAACTCAAGGCTGTGTGGTGATCGGGACGGTCTTCGGGGATCTCCATGATTTGGGCAAGGATATTTTTATTAATTTCGCGACGAGTGCCGGTTTTAAAGTGATTGACTTGGGTGTCAATGTTTCGGTGGAAGCCTTTACCAAGGCAGTCCTGGAGCATCAGCCGGTGGCGTTAGGGATTTCCTGCCTGCTCACCCCGGCTGCCGGTGGCATTCCACAGGTCATTCAAGACCTCGTTGAGAAAGGGGTTCGTGAGTCGCTAAAAATCATCGTTGGTGGCGCCGCACTTACAGAGAAGTTTTCACTCGAAGTGGGGGCGGATGCTTTTGCGCCTGACGCGGTTACGGGAACGGACATTATTCGCGCTTGGAGTGAAGGACAGTGAATTTCAAGGAACGTATTCTGACTACCTTGAACCATGAAGAACCGGACCAGATCCCTGTCATGGGACTGATCATGGATCCCTCCACCGTGAGTCAAGTAACGGGAAAGAGCGCAACCAATATCGTAAATTTTCTGGACAAGCCTGTATTGGGCAAGGTGGCAAAAGGGCTGGTCAATACCAACTGGTTTTGGAACCGGATGTATTACGGGAACTTTGCACTGGCCATGGAAAGCTCCATTCAACTGGGGTTCGATGCCAACTGGTCGATCTATGCCTTGATGAAACTCTATGAGGATCCCGCCTCCACCCTGGGAACGGCGATGCACGATGCCTACGGAAGAGTCTGGGAAATGGGCACCAATGATCGCGGCGATCTATCCGTCGATTACAGTCGCGCACTGTGTCCCACCGAAGCCGAATGGGAAGCCTGGGTGGACGCGAAAGCTCCTCTCTTCGATCAGTTGGTAAAAAACGCGACGGGATTTCACAAGAAGCTGGCCGACAAGTATTCCCATCGAATCATGCCCATTGGCTACGCAGCTCCTGGGATCTTCGAAAATAGTTGGCAGGCCATTGGTTTCGTCAACTTTACGAAACTTGTTTATGAGAACCCGGAGTTCGTCAAACGAGTTGTGGCATTTCAAACGGATCTTTACCTGCGCTATCTCGAAGGGGTAATGGACTCCGGTGTCGAGGTGGTTCTCGGTGGTGATGATTTGGGACAGAAAACGGGTCCGCTCATGCGTCCGGCATTGATCGACAAGTTTTTCGGAGAGAGCTATCGCCGCGTCGCTGAATTGGTGCACAGCCGAGGGCGAAAATTCATCTTTCACTCTTGCGGAAAGATCTATCAGTTCTTGGACATGTTTATTGACTGGGGCTTTGATGGGATCATTACCATGGAACCCACAGCGGATATGGATCTCGCTCGCGTGCGAGAGCAGGTGGGGCATAAACTGGCACTGGTTGGGAACCTCGATGTTTCTCATCTCCTGGTTCGAGGTTCGCACAAAGAGGTAGACCAAGCCGTGAGAGATGCCATTCGCGCGGCAGGGCCGGGCGGAGGCTACATCTTGTCGGCCGCACATTCGCATCCCTATGTGGATGCTACACGCTTGCAATGGATGGTGGAGGCCGCGCATGAGCACGGCCGCTACCCGCTGCAGGGCTAAGGCCTTGGATTCCGCCGAGAGTTGGCTTCGTGAGGCGCTGTCGACGGTACCCACGCCTGCGGGTGAGAGCAGCCGAGACCTCGTGCGCCAGGCCCTTAAAATGCAGGGCCCCGCGCGTGTCCCCTACAGCTTTGTCCAACCGCTTCAAAGTGACTTTTTTGAACTCACTGAGTTAGAGCGGCGTTTGAACCCGATCAACGATCTCGCGCTGGGTGAAGCCTATACCGATGCTTGGCAGGTAAAGCATGAGGTGGCAAAAGGGTTGTTTGATCAGATCGTCGGACACCCACTGAAAAACCTGGAGGCCCTTGCCGACTATCAATTCCCTTCCGCCAACACGTTGGTGGACTTGGAGGTGCTGAGACCTTTCGTGTGCGATGCACGCAGCGCGGGAAAATACGTGGTGGCCGCCGATCCGGTCTTGGGGTTCGAGCGACTGCGGTCTCTCATGGGTGCGGAGTCCATGCTTCTCGCGCCACGCAGGGAAAGCGAGAAGTTTCACGACCTGCAGCAGACTCTTGTCGAGTTGACCGTGGAGAGTATCGAGCTGGTCAGTCAGATGGAGGACGTGGATTCTTTCATGACCTGGCAGGACTTCGGAATGCAGTCAGGGCTAATGATGCGTTTGGAAGAATTTCGAGAACATTACAAGCCCGGACTTGCCAAAGCAGTACGTGCTGCACATGAGAAAGGTCTCGATTTTATTTTGCACTGCTGTGGAAGCATCCGTGAACTGATTCCCGAATTCGTCGAAATCGGCGTGGATGTTTTGCAACTGGATCAAGCCAGGTTGATTGGCCACGAAATTTTGCGCAAGGAATTCGGTGGTGAGATCTGCTTCTGGAATAGCGTCGACACAGTTTGGTCAAGCCAGGAGAACCCCACGGAGGAACAGATTCGAGCGGAAGTCCATGCCATGCTGCAGGCCTTTGCTGATTTGCCGGGAGGGTTCATGGCGCGGCACTATCCCCAGCCACAGGACATCGGCCTGTCTTCTCGTTTTCACGAGATCTCAAGAAAGGCCTTTGTGAGGACCGAAGTGCTGCGTTGAAAAAACGGGTGCGGCCGTTTGGTTTTTAACTTTTCGAATGCCGAACGCGTGGGTTTGTAGCTATACTGGACTCTTGTCGAACACAAAGGAATGGCCATCATGGATCTAGACCTCCTCTTGATTGATCCTCTCAGCTGGGCGGGAATTGGAAGTGCTTTTCTTGCCGGGTCGATTGTCGGTTTTGAACGCCAGCTTTTGGGAAAGCCGGTTGGAATTCGAACCAGTGTTCTGATTTGCCTGGGAACATATGTGTTTATTCGGATTTCGAACGCGGAGGCGAGTTTGGGGGCCGACCCGTCACGGGTTATTGGACAGGTTGTTACGGGGATCGGATTCTTGGGTGCCGGTGTGATGATGTCGCGTGATGGAACCGTGAAAGGTGTTACTTCTGCAGCCGCTATCTGGATGCTGGCTGCCATCGGCGTCACCATTGGAATGGGGGCGTATCTGGTGGGTGTGAAGCTGGCTTTCCTGACGGTTCTGGTCTTGGTCGGAGTCGATTCACTGGAGGGCACTTTTCGGCGGCTGCGAAAGGGGGTTTACGCCCGGCGACATCGAGACGACCAAAGCGACGATTAGGGTCACCCGAATTTTTAAGCCCCACTTCTTCTCAGGCCGTGGTAATTTGTCAGTGTCTACACTGATTGGTTTCGAGAGGGTGCATTCGAGATGAGTTCCGAAATATCTCCAGGGTCCATTGCCATTCCCGATGCCATGCTTAAAGATTGGCAAAGTGTGGTCAATATCCTGGCCGAGCTGATGCATGTACCAGCGGGACTGATTATGCGGGTTGTGGATTCGGACATTGAGGTGTTCGTTTCGAGTCAATCAGACGGGAATCCATACACACCTGGAGATAAGGAAGTGTTGGTGGGTTCCGGCTTGTACTGTGAAACGGTGCTGGCAAAAAAACACAGGCTGCTCATACCCAATGCACTGCGAGATGAGAATTGGAAGAACAACCCCGATATTAAACTCAACATGATCTCGTATCTGGGCTATCCCATTGTTTGGCCAGATGGTGCTCCCTTTGGAACGATCTGCGTGCTAGATCGAAAAGAAAATGCTTATTCCGAAACCTATGAGCAGTTGCTCCTGAAATTTCAAGGGGTCCTTCAATCACAGCTAGAGCTTCTGTACGTAAATATGTCTCTTGGGGAAGAGAATAAGAGCTTACAAGAACTCATCGAAGAGATGAGCACACTGCGTGAGATTGTGCCGATTTGCTCCTTTTGTAAAAACATTCGGGATGACAAAGGCTTTTGGGAAAAAGTCGAGTTCTACATTACGAGATATACTGGATCGGTTTTTTCACATGGGATTTGTCCCGCCTGTGCCAAAGAGCATTACGGTTACACGCCTGCTAAGTTGGATGACAAATAGTTTCGATTGACCCTTCAAATCAAACCCTTGAGAGATTTTCTGCACATCTATGATGCACGGTCTGATGGGATTGATTCGCGTATATCTCTAGTGGGGGTGCCTTTTAGCGCTCGTGAAGCTTTACCCTGAGGCCAAGTGATATTCATGGATCTAGATCTAGGTATAAAGTCGAATCGATACGAAACCGAGTAATCCGAGTGGAGGCAAGCATGGAATCGTCCCTTGATTCTGTTGGCTTAACTTACATTGGTGAAGGAGCGCCTTCTTTGTTGTTGTTTAGAAACGTCTTGTTGGCTCTTGCCTTGGTGCTGGGATCGGCTGCGCCGGCTTGGGCCGAAGATTACATGGATTTACCGCTGGAAGAGTTGGGTAGAGTGGAAATCTACACGACTACGATTCTTGCCAGCGAAAAACCCACCGACGAAATTGCCGCCGCAGTCACCGTCCTGACGGGTGAAGATATTAAGCGATCCGGCGTACGCACCGCGGTGGATGCCTTGCGCATGGTGCCCGGTCTCCACGTGGGAAAGACGAACGCCAATACCTGGATCGTGACGTCTCGCGGATACTCCTCCATCTATGTGCGTGGCCTTTTGGTAATGCTCGATGGTCGAAGTCTCGCCTCCTCCCAAACTGGCAATGTCGATTGGGACCGCGTGGATCTTGTCCTCGATGACATTGACCGTATAGATATTATTCGCGGTACCGGTGGTGCGGTGTGGGGTGCGAATTCCTTTAACGGTGTGATCAATGTTGTGACGAAATCCTCAAAAGATACGCAGGGTGGATTGGTCAAGCTGGGCCTGGGTACAGAGGATAATCTCTATGCAGCTCGTTACGGCGGTGAAATTTCTGAAAACACCCATTATCGAGTCTATGCCAAAGGGGTGGATCGCGAGAAGGGTGGTGACATTCAAGAGAACGTCTACGGGATCGTAGGTGAAGGTGGCGATGAGTGGCAGTCTGGGATTGTTGGATTCCGCGTCGACTTGGAGCCAAGTGCTGCGGATAAACTGACTTTACAAGGTGAGTACCAGGATGGTGACGGAGAGCTTCCGACTTCAACGATTTCGCTGCTTGCTCCTCCATCACTGCACATCAGCGATGTTGATCTCGAAGCTGGCAGTCTGATGGCGACCTGGGACCGAGAGTTCAGCAAGAACACAAAGTTGCACCTTCAAGGCTATTGGGATCATGTTGAGCGCACGAACCAAGGTGTGGGTGGGCTTAAGGTCGATACCTATGACTTGGATTTCCGAGTTGATCGCGACTATGGTCGATACGGGTTGTTTCAGTGGGGACTGGGCTGGCGGCAGATCACAGGTCGCGAGGCGGGTGATGTCGACCTGACATCGGTTAGAAGACGCGAGACTGATCTTTATCAGGCCTTTGCACAGTACGAAGTTCCTCTGGTTGAAGATCTTATGTTTTTGACCCTGGGATCGAAGTACGAGCACAATGACTACACCGGGTCAGAATTTCAACCCACTGTGCGCTTGGCGGTTGATACCGGAGACGGGACACTATGGGCGGCTGCGTCTCGCTCGGTTCGCACGCCCTTACGTATTGAGACAGATCTGAACAAGTTGCTTGCGGTTGTGCCTTGTGGGTTGGGATGTTTTGAGACGTGGACTGCGGTGGGTTCGGAAAGCTTGAAATCTGAAGAACTAAAATCTGCTGAGTTGGGCTACAAGCACCATCTCACCTCGAAATTATATGCCGAAGTAGCAGCCTTCTATAATGACTTTGAAGACATCATCGAGATCGATGTTAATAGTGCATATCCGACCCTTCCCCCTCCCGTCCTTCCTTTTCCTCATACGGCGCTAAATATCCCCATGAACAATATCGTTTCTTCAAATATTTGGGGTGGCGAGGCAAACCTGGAATGGCAGGCCTACGACTGGTGGAAGCTCGGAGCCAATTACTCTTATGCCAAAATACGTATCAAGGATGCCGGATCGGTAGGGTTTACCGGTGGATCTGGAAGTGCTCCAAGGCATCAGGTCAAGTTCATTTCCAGCGCAGATCTGCGTGACGATTTGAGCCTCGACGTGATGCTCTATTACATTGATGAGATAAAGTCGATGCCTTCCGTTTCAAGTCGATATGACTTGGATCTGCGCTTGGCCTGGCGTCCCACAGACCATCTAGAGTTCGCCCTGGTTGGACAAAACCTCTTCTACCATGAGAAGCAGCAAATGGAGCAGTTCCTCTTCTTGGGAACGGCGACGAAACGAAACGGTTATCTTCAGCTCACGTGGGACTTTTAATGATGATCCTTCACGCCCCACATGGCATGAGCATGAAGAGGAAGTTGCTGGGCATGGTCCTGCTGGCCACGCTTGCGCTGCCGGGTGTGAGTTTCGGGGAGACCAAGCGAGCGGCCGTCGAGAAGAAGGAGCGAGCGGTTAAGGCTGCTTATATTTATAACTTTCTGAAGTTCTCGGATTGGAGCGAGGAAAGCTTTGAGACGCCTGAATCTCCGGTGATGGTATGTTTCTTCGGCGATGATCCCATTGAAGCACAAATGAGAGAATCCATAATTGGCAAGAAAGTAAGAGAGCGCGTTGTGATGACCCGTATAATTGAGCGGAGTGCAGGCAACGCAATGAATGCGGATAGCGGTTGTCATGCTCTTTACATTAGTGGAATGGATGCCAACGAGGCGGCTCGCATTGCCAATGCGATTCCTGCGGGTTCAAACATCCTCACCATTGGTGACATGGATGGTTTTGCCAAAAAAGGTGGAGCTATTAATTTTGTGCCGCGCGGTACCAACCTGAAGATCCAGGTCAACACGGTTACAATTGAAGGGCAGGGTATCCACGTCAGTTCACGGCTACTTTCCATCGCTGAGATCGTTAAGTAGGTCTTTGAACATCTGACCATTCCCGATTCGGTTCCAACTTGAGTTCATGCTGAGCGCACCCTGAGCGCGACCTGAGCGTGAATAGCCACCTGGTAGCGAAGATTCTCCAGGTGTAGAAACTCAGCACTTACTCATCCTAGTTGCCCATGAAATACCAGTTGTAGAGCTTGTCTTATTCCCGGTTTCGCTCTTCGGCAACCATTCTATCAATCAAGTTCATTCGCCATTAAGGGTTCGCCCGGTACCTCCGTAAAGAGCTAAGGGGGAAGTCTTGCTTGATGAACGTCTTATCTCGGCTGCAGGTCGAAAAGCTCAGGGGTTGGGAACTATGAAACAAAGTCGAGTTGGTTGGGTGCTGGGTCTGTTGGTTTTGCTATCGGTCGGGCCGGCAAAGGCACTGTCCATCGTCCCTACGTTTACGGATGGAGCGGAAACCTGGACAACGGTTCAGAAGGATGTGATCAATTATGCCATTGGCCAGTGGGAAGGCTTGATCGTTGATAATCAGACCATCAACGTTGAATTCGATTTCACCAACGCCGGTACCAGTAGCTACCTGGGGCAATGGTTTGTAACGGCCTCGGGAATAAGCGCGGGCACGGATGTATACCCCTGGACCCCCGGAGTCACTCACCTGATCCATCTCAATGCCGATTATTTTTCAGGAGAGTATTATACTTGGTTTGATCCCACGCCCGGAACCGATGGAGACCTGCCATTGGAGGGATGGGATGCACTGAGTGTGGCGTATCATGAGTTGGGCCACATGCTCGGATATGCCAATGGTTTCTACTTTGATGACGCGGGCATTACTCATGTGGATAAGTGGGGAAGCTTGATTACGGGCACTACTTTTGATCCCGGTGGGCTCAATATTGAAATGGCGGGGCTGGGAAACTTGGGTCATCTCGCAGATTCTGGCGCACTGGCGGGTGATCTGATGGTTCCCACGACACCTAACGGTATTCGACGTGAGGTGAGTTCGTCGAATCAAGACATGCTGAGTCTCGCCTATGGCTATACATTTGCGCCGGAGCCTTCCACGGCATTGCTTCTAGGCATGGGTCTCATGGGGTTGGCCCTGCGCAGGTCCAGTTTCGTCCGATAGACCCGGGTTGCTCCGAGCCCTGTGTGCTGCACTTTTCCACGAGTTTGGTTGTACGATAAGATCTTGAGCCGCGAGCCGATTGGCTCCGAGGGGCCTATATTGTCGTACTATGCACTCTGTTTCGGTTCGATATCCTTCACTTGTCGCAGCCCTGATTCTGCTTTTAAGCCTGTGCGCTCAAGCTTCGGCAACGGAGCTGTACCCTCCTCGCGTTAGCCATGAGAACGGTGTGTATGTCGTGCGAATGGCAGCGAAGCTTCCCGTCCGCCGCGAGGTTTTATTCGATGCTGTGACGGACTACGATCATCTTGATCGGATTTCCAGTTCAATTCTATCCAGCCAATTGGTAGGCGAATTAGAGGGTGGTGCAAAAGAGCTCCATGTCCTCTTGAAAGTCTGTCTGATGTGGCTGATTTGCCCGACGGTCAGACAGGTCCAGGAGGTTGTTGAGACGAGGCCCACAAGGCTGGACGCCGTTATCCCTGGCCGAATGAAGAACCATTTTACGGGGACAGCACATTGGGAATTTATGAGCATCGGTGATGGGACCCTAATCAATTTTGAATCCAGTTTGACCCCACGCTTTTGGGTTCCGCCCTGGCTTGGTACGCCCTTGATCGAAGGGATATTGACCGAGGAGTCGGACCGGGTGCTCGCCGGTCTGGAGCTGCTCTACGGGAATGAAAAAACTGCACCTCGATAGGCAATTGTGTATCTTGAACAGAGGGTTACAAGGGGGGAGAGCCAAGGCTGTTTCAGTGCTGGCGATCCAATAATCACTCACATCGACGCAACTCGATATCCTGTGGAATAATTTGATGCCAAGGTTAAGGCGAGCTGGGCGCAATACACGTACCTATAGGATGGCGCGCCTCCGGCGCAAGTTCGCCAAGTTCTTTGGCCGCGCCGGTATTGTCGTTGCATGCCTGGGTGTGGTTGCGCTAGCGCTGTTGTTCTTGAGCTCTGATGATTCAGACCGTTTCGCCTCCCATATGAAACGTGCGGAGTCCTACTTAGAGCGCGCCCGCTATCCCGAAGCCATTATTGAATTTCGAAACGCTTTGACCATCGAATCAAAGGATGAGTCAGCTCATGTAGGCTTGTCTAAATCCTATTTCGGAAACTCAGAGATTGCCGCTGGCTATTGGTGGATCAGTGAAACGGTGCGCTTGCATCCAGATAATGTGGAGGCGGGTTATCTGTTTGGAGAAATCTCTTTATTGGCGGGGGAGCCATCGAAGGCTTTAGGGCAGGCCAACGTGTTGATTGCCAATGGGCAAGACAACCTGAGGTCGCGGACAATACGCGCGACGGCTCTTGAGAAACTCGAACGCTTTGATGACGCACGGGAAGCCTATGAGGAAATCATTGAAGCCTTTCCGGACAACCCCAAAGGCTACATCCTTTATTCCTCCTTCCTGGCGCACCGTGGCGAAGCTGCCGCTTCCTTGGCGAACCTGAAGCTTGCGACAGAAAATGCTCCAAGCTTTGAATCGTGGATTGCCTTGGTCAACTACATGGTGGATGATCCGACGAAAGGTGAGGAAGATGTATTGGCCGGCATGGAAGAGGCTTTTCGGCATGCCAACTCTTTGCAATTGCAGCGCGCCAACCGAATGCTCGCCGATTATTATTTCAGGAATAATGAAAGTGCCAAGGCCTTGGATACGCTTGAGGGTTCTGTCGCCAACGATGAAGAGGATACGGATTCGTTGTACATGCTCGCTCGCTACTACTCCAATCGCGGAGATCTAGCCCGGGCAGGTGAGCTCTTCCATGAGGCACTTAGACGTGCGCCAGATGATGCTGCGCCACAGTTGGCGATCTCCTTGTTCTATCAGAAGCTGGGAGATCTTGGGGCTGCGCTTGAGGCCGCAAAAAATGCGGTCAAATTGGAGCCGGAAAACCCGATTGCACAACTGCGACTCGCCGAGCTTTACATCGAGTCGGGCTCTGGGGAAGGAAGTGCCGCTGTGCTTCCAGCGGGCCGGGTGATGGTCCATGCGCTTGTGAAGAAGGAGCCCACAAATGTGCAGGCTCGTTATCTTCAAGCGCGCATAGATTTTATCGACGAAAACTATGAGCGCGCCATTGAGAACCTGCGCGGATTGGTAGAGCAAGATCCCAATTGGAGCCCGGCTCACCTTCAACTGGGCCTGGCCTTACACCGCAACAAAAACTATGCACAGGCGCGCGAGTCCCTTGAGCGGACCTTGAAGTTAAACCCGAATCAAGTCCTTGCGCTACGAGCTCTTGTCGACACGCTCTTTCGTTTGGGTGATATCGATTTGGCACTGGATAACGGTCGATACGCTTTTTACCGATATCCGACGGACTTGCCACTTCGAAAACAGCTCATACAGCTGGAGTTGATTAAAGGCAATGTGGAAAGTGCGCGATTGTTGATGGAGGGCATACCAGAGGATCAACGAAGCGTGGATGAATTGTTGGCCTTGGCTCGTATCTATATTTCACAGAACCGTTTGACGTCAGCTCGAAAAATACTTCTTCTCGCCTTGATGAAAGATGATTCTTCGCTGCCCGTGTTGGATATGTTGACGTCATTGGATTTGAGTGAAGGAAAGATACGGCAGGCCCGCTCTCGCATCGATCACGCGATACGGGTGACAGAGGGTGATGGGCGACTCTATTACCTTCGCGGTCTGGTCTTGGTGCGCATGAAAGAGTCTGCTGAAGCGGAGCAGGCACTCAAGCTCTCCATTGAATTGGCGCCAGAGGAGTTTCGCGCCTATAGCCTGTTGACGAATCTCTATTTGGAAAAAAATAGCCGCGATCGTGTAGTGCAGATTCTTCAGAATACAATTCGGGAGAAGCCTGAAGCCGTTGGCTTTTACGTTCTTTTAGGTCAGCAATACGAATCAAAAAAAGACTATAAGCGAGCCATCGAAAAGTACAATTCGGCGCTTGATATCGATCCCAGCTTCGGATTTGCCAAAAATAATTTGTCCTATCTATTGGCGGAAACCAACCAGGAGATGGATAGGGCTGTGCGCCTGGCGCGAGAAGCGCTGATTGCTTATCCCAGCAACCCTAACGTAATGGATACCGTGGGTTGGGTAAGCTTCAAGAGTGGAGACGCTGCTGTCGCTGTCACCTACTTGGAACAGGCCGTGTCCACCTTCCGCCCCATGGACCCGTCCCTTTTTCTAACGCGTCTTCACTTGGTTCACGCTTTAGAGGCAAACCAAGAAATCGACAAGGCCAATGAACTAGCATTGAGCTTGTTGGATGAGTGGGAACATGAGCGTAAGCGTAAGCTGAGTGAAACTGGCAAGGAACCCGAGGTGCCTTCTTGGGTGAAAGATGTGAGTGAGATTCGAGAACGAACGCAGCGCGGTTAAGACCCGTCGCTTCTCTTCCTTCGGCGAGTGCCATTGCCTGAAATGCCGGTGCGACCCCCTCCTTTTTTTAAATATCGGTGACACTAGAACATGTTATTTCTAGTTGGAAGATTAGGCGATAACCCTTATTCACGATTCGACCTTTTGCATGTGACTGCGTGTAACTAATTGGAAAACAAAAGGAATTGTGATCCCTTGGATGCCTGGCAGTAATGGCCGATTTGTTCAAAATCGACTCAGTTTGCGGATCGGGAGGTCGATAGCAGTACTAACGGATCTTGGTCTTAGGGGCACTTGATCCGAGATGTTTGATCGAGCACTTGATCACGTATTCAGGGGGGAAAGAAATTGGAGAAGCAGTATTCGTATTTTCGCGGTCCTTTTTGGGAGGGGGTTCAGCAGCTCCTCCCCGTTCTTATCGCAAGCTTTTTGATTGCGTTGCCAGTAGCGCAGGCTTCGGCCGTTGAGACGGACTGGTCATCGGAAGACGCGAGCATCATGAGCCTCGACGACTTGATTCACACGGTTACATCCGTTTCCAAGCGCGAGCAAAAAGCCTCCGAGGCAGCCTCGGCTATTTTCGTTATCAGCGCTGAAGATATCCGCCGCTCGGGCGTGACAAGTATCCCTGAAGCCTTGCGCATGGCGCCCGGTGTGACCGTTGGACGCACCAACGCCAATACCTGGGCGATTTCAGCCCGTGGGTTTAACGGTGAGTTTGCCAACAAAATGTTGGTGATGATCGATGGCCGCAGCGTCTATACCGAACTCTTTGCGGGTACCTACTGGGACGTCCAGGACACTATGATGGAAGACATCGACCGCATCGAAGTGATTCGCGGTCCAGGTGCAGCGCTGTGGGGAGCCAACGCGGTCAATGGCGTGATCAACGTCATTACCAAGAAGGCTTCTGAAACCCAGGGCGGACTTTCTGCAACCATCGTGGGTAGCCATTTGGCAAGCCAGTCCCTGCGCTACGGTGGAGAAGTCGGTGACGGGGGCCACTTCCGTATTTATGGAAAAGGCTACAAGCGCCAGGAGTTCGAAACCTACGATCGTGAAGATGGAGCCGATGAGGGTTCGCAAACTCGCGTGGGGTTCCGGGTGGATCTGCCCGCGAGCGAACACGACAACCTTACAATCTCGGGTGAGGCCTACGATGGAGATACCGGCGAGGCCGGGAATGAGATGGTGGACATCGTGCCCTTTCCTCCATTCGCCATTAACGTTCCCTTTGAGGATGATATCGAAGTGCAGGGCGGTCATGTGCTCGCGAATTGGGATCGAAGCTTAAGTGACACCTCCAGCTTCTCACTGAACAGCTACGTCGATTACACCGAGCGCAAGGCACAGGTTTTGGAGCAGGAAAGCACCACCCTTGACATCGATTTCCAGCATCAATTCCAGCCCATGGACGGCAATGAGTTGATCTGGGGAGCGGGTTACCGCAGGACTGAGGATGATATCGACGGCAGCTTCCAGCTCGATTTTGATCCAGATAGCCAGAACATGGATCTTTACAGCGGTTTTATTCAAGACGAGCAGAGCTTGCTTGATGACAAACTCCGCATCACGCTGGGTGTGAAAGTGGAGAACAATCACTTTACAGATTGGGAAGTTCAACCCAGCGCACGTTTCATTGCCTTCCCGCATGAGAGTCACACGGTTTGGGGTGCAGTGTCCCGGGCCGTTCAGACGCGCTCGCGCTTGGATAACTTCAGACTGTACACCCATGTGCAGCCCGAGTTCCCCCACCCCCCCCCCCCCCCCCCCCCCCCCTTTCCCCCCCCCACAAAAA
>PIVT01000388.1 GCA_003353845.1 Pseudomonadota bacterium
GGAAGGTCTGAAGTAACCCTGTATTTCCGGTCGACTTCAGCCCTCGCTGCTTTTGAAAGCGGGCCGTCGATCAAAATCGACCAGGTAACCCGCTCAGTTCTCCGTTTTTGGCCGCCGCGAGCACCTCGCAGCAGCCATTTTCCGCATTACAGGCGTACCTCTCCTGCGGTAGTCAGCAAATGTCGGCGCGCCATCCATAGGTTTGACAGCGCGAACAGCGTCACCAGCTGAGCGGTGTTCTTGGCCAGGCCACGGAAGCGCACCTTCACGTAACCGAACTGGCGCTTGATCACTCGAAACGGGTGCTCGACCTTCGCTCGCACTTGTGCCTTGGCCTTCTCGATCTTGCGCTTGGCTTTGTACAGGGCGCTGCGTTTATCGAGCTTCTTGTAGGTGCTGCGGCGTGCTGCGACCTGCCAGATCACTTCGCGGCCAGCATGTTCGGGGCGCTTTTCGACGCCGGTGTAGCCGGCATCGGCGCAGACGACGTTCTCTTCACCATGCAGTAGTTTGTCGACCTGGGTGACATCCGCCACGTTTGCCGCCGTGCCGACCACGCTGTGCACCAGCCCCGACTCGTCATCCACACCGATGTGGGCCTTCATGCCGAAGTAGTACTGGTTGCCCTTCTTGGTCTGGTGCATCTCCGGATCGCGCTTGCTGTCCTGGTTCTTGGTCGAGCTGGGCGCGTGGATCAGTGTGGCGTCGACGATAGTGCCCTGGCGCAGCGACAGGCCGCGATCCCCCAGGTAGCCATTGATTACGCCGAGGATGCCGGCCGCCAGCTCATGTTTCTCCAGCAAGCGACGGAAGTTGAGGATGGTGGTTTCGTCGGGAATGCGCTCCAGGCTCAGCCCGGCGAACTGACGCAGGATGGTCGTCTCGTAGAGCGCTTCTTCCATGGCCGGGTCGCTGTAGCCGAACCAGTTCTGCATCAGATGGATACGTAACATGGCCATCAGCGGATAGGCTGGACGACCACCTTCACCCTTTGGGTAGTGTGGCTCGATCAGGGCAATCAATCCCTTCCACGGCACCACCTGATCCATCTCGATCAGGAACAATTCCTTACGGGTCTGCTTGCGCTTGCCGGCGTACTCGGCGTCGGCGAAGGTCATCTGCTTCATGGAAAAACTCGGCTGGCGGGATCGGCGTATTTCACCAGATTCGGGAAGTCTTTTTCAGACCATCCCTATATGGGATTAATGCCAGATCAATTATTCTGCGCTTTTAATAAGCTTCTTTTGAACTGATAGGGTGCGCCGCAACTTTTTAATTAGACGGATAGTGTTCTCGTGACTAAACTGATGGTCGAGATCAACTCGGTGTTAAGAGGGTCAGGCATGCGCCATTGTTCTAGAGTTCTGCTGCTCTTGTTGCTGGTTTTACCAAGTATCCTTTGG
>PIVT01000389.1 GCA_003353845.1 Pseudomonadota bacterium
CCGTGGATTGTTCACCTAATACTTCAGGTTTCTGACCGAGAGAGGCAGTTCCTTTGCGTTTTCCCATTGACTGCTGCATTTTTCCTAATTGACAGGCCATGCAGTACGGGTTCTTAGGGAAATGGGTGATTTGATGTTCGACAGAGTTTGCTTCCTTCATGAGGCTGTCTTTGACACCCTGATGCTTCTGAACTTCTTCATCAGCATCGTAGGCGTCAGCATCCACCTCCTCTTCGACAGCGGCTTGTTCCATGGCCTCATCGTATGCGCGCATGATGCTGCCCCACTTTTCTTCCCGTCGCGGTCTAACCACAGGCGGGGGGAGAGGTGGAGGCGGCACATCGCCATCGACAAGCTCAGGTGATGGGGCGGCATCGCCGTGGGCAAGTCCACTCCATTTTCGGCAGAACTCGCTGTGACCGTTCCATAGGTAAGGCTTGTCACCCGACACAATGTACGGGACGGTCCCTTTGGATCTTAGGTCGAAGCGGTGTTTACCATCTGGCAGTATGAGCCATGGGTGCTGCTCGAAGGGTTCCCACACGAAACCATACCCTAGCTCAAAGCATCGGGCGCCTATGGAAAGGACTGGCGGTGTGGACTTCATAACAATGGGGTTGATTTTCTCAAACAACTCGCGAAGCGCGATTCCTGCTCTTTCAGTTGATGCGACAGCTCCATTGGCAGTCCTGAGAGAGACAGACTTTCCCACTGTATGGATTTGTTGACCTGGGATAGCGACATGACTCCGTTCAACGAGGTCATGTCCACATCCTGTGTCTCCAATCCACCACTTCACAGAGTGGCTTCTTCTTGGTAGCGGTTGCCACTTTTCTTGTCCTAGAACAGTGATAACAGTGGCTGCAGGAACCTTTGCGGGAGACGACACAAACTCCGAAGTAGCATCGACGCAGGACAGTGCTTCGAATTTATTGGAGGTTGTGGGAGCCTTCGCACTGAGTTTTGGTGCAAGAGACTTTTGTCTACGTGCCATTGTAGGAACAATCCCAAGATGGTCGTAGTCGTCCCACGTGCTTTCCAGCAAAAGGATTGCCTCAGCCCGAGAAATCTCCTCGGGTTGGACGTGCCCAATGTCGTGGTCTATCCTCAACCGTCCATCCGGAGAAGGGCGATGCAGTTCAACTGACTCCCTTTTCCATTGGATTTGGTACTTCTGAACCCCTCTTGGTTTGTAGACAGGATTCCCCGTTTCCCCGAGCAACCAGTTGGTTAACTCCATGGCATTGCGTTGGCAGGCACACTTCTTCGATAGAATTGTGTCGCGATCGTCATTGCAAGGATGAACGGGATTGGTACCAAGAGGCATGGGCGGCGAATGTTCCCAGTAGGGCGGTGGTTTGTAGGTGCTATCTGGTTCGGATTCGGCAAAAGCTCGGTA
>PIVT01000390.1 GCA_003353845.1 Pseudomonadota bacterium
TTTTTGGCGACATTAATAAGCTGTATTAGTTCCGACTTGATCTGACACCGTCCCCTTCCCAGCACGCTGGAATGGGAACGGCACATCTCTTGTAAGAGATGATGGTTATCCGTTTTGATGGTGGTGCACACCAACCACAAAACGAGGAAACCACAATGTTGAATACTACCGACAAGATCATCAAACACAAAACCGGCCTGCTGAACCTGGCCGAGGAGTTGGGCAATGTTTCCAAAGCCTGCCAGGTTATGGGCATGTCACGCGATACGTTCTACCGTTACAAATCTGCGGTGGAAGAAGGCGGTGTCGAAGCCTTGTTTGAACGAACCCGGCGCAAACCCAATCTGGCCAATCGTGTTGACGAGGCCGTCGAACAGGCGGTGATCAAATCTGCCACGGATTTCCCGGCCTACGGCCAGGCCCGCACCTCCAATGAGCTACGCAAGCAGGGTGTTTTCGTCTCCCCGTCCGGCGTGCGTTCCATCTGGCTGCGCCATGATCTGGCGAACTTCAAAACCCGACTGAAGGCGCTGGAGACCAAGGTAGCCGAGGAAGGCGGCATCCTGACCGAGGCCCAGGTGCAGGCCCTGGAAAAGAAGAAGCTGGACGACGAAGCCTGCGGTGAGATCGAGACGGCCCACCCTGGCTATCTGGGTTCACAGGACACGTTCTACGTCGGCACCCTGAAGGGCGTAGGGCGTGTCTATCAGCAGACCTATGTGGACACCTATTGCAAGGTGGCGCATGCCAAACTCTACACCACCAAAACGCCGATCACGGCGGCTGACCTGCTGAACGACCGGGTGCTGCCATTCTACGAGGAGCAAGACCTGCCAGTTCTGCGTATTCTGACTGACCGCGGGACGGAATATTGCGGGCGCGTCGACAAACACGACTTCCAGCTCTTCTTGGCAATCAATGACATCGACCACACGAAGACGAAGGTGAAATCGCCGCAAACCAACGGTATCTGCGAGCGGTTCCACAAGACGATCCTGCAGGAGTTTTACCAAATCACGTTCCGCAAGAAGGTCTATCAATCCATTGCGGAATTGCAGGTCGATCTGGATGAATGGCTGCGCCACTACAATACCGAACGAACTCATCAGGGTAAAATGTGTTGCGGCAGAACGCCGTTCCAGACCATGATTGAGGGCAAGAATATCTGGAAGGAAAAGTTCGTGAACTGAACCTGGCCTGACAGACGCCGCCGGATAAACGGCCAACTGTCAGATCAAGTCTGAATTACTACAAATGAAGCGCCCAGAAGCGTCACGCCCCGTTTTGGTACCGTTTTTACGGGTCATGGTATAGCGTCGGGCGTCCAATCCACGCCCGCACGGGGCGGTTTGCGGTCTCTGATCTGCGCGGCCCAGTTTTTCGATTTGTCTAGCT
>PIVT01000391.1 GCA_003353845.1 Pseudomonadota bacterium
AGGATCGATCCGGATTAGAAGGCGCCCGCCGCAGGCGAAGAAAATTTGGGGGCTAGCGCCGTATCGTTGATCACGGTGGGAGCCTCTTGGCCCCAGGCTGTGCCACGGCCGACTTAGCCGATGTAAGAGGCTCTCGCTGATCTTAGACCGCGTAAGCACCCCAGCGTGACTAGTCACACTTAGACCCGCTCAGCCTCGAGGCTCAGAACTTAGACTACTACCCAACCAGTGCCCCCACACGGGGCGGTCCCGGCCGACGTCATGGCCGTCCGCGGGGACGCGGCCCTCCGTCTCCAGAGACATTACCGAACTCGAAACTGCTTACCAAAAGGCAGATACGAGCTCAGCTCAGTGAGATCTAGCAGCACATACCCTCAGTATCCAGAATAGTAAAGTCTGAAAAAGTCGGTCCGACCGCGCAGAGGCCCAGAGCGGTCTGGCTGTCTGCAGAGCTTCCGTCCGAGCCCTGAGAAATGTCGGAGGCATGTCGCGGCCCATGTTCGCGATTTTGATGGCGTTGCCCTTATTGCACGTGAAACAGACCGCGCTGGCCACGCACACTTGTTCCCGGAGGCCAACTCGAACAGGTTTGAGCAATGGCCGCCTTCCATGCTCGATATGCAGCAGGAGCTTAGTTGACCCTGCTCGAAGGCCGCCCTGCTCTAAGGCCGCCCTGCTCTCGGCATTGCGTTGTTGACTGATTAGCACTGTCTGATCCAACCAGAAAGAGCCGTCGAAGAGCCGTCGAGCTACATGAGACCCAAGCAAGTCGTCGTGATGTACCAGAAAACGAAACTAGCGCCAAAATTGAGATCTCAGGATCGACATTAATTTCTCGCGCCTACTTTCGCTGCTTGAGACTCGCCAAATAGATCCTGCGTCTATGACCGTGTGCAACGTCAAGTCGTGAACCGCGACAAGACCATCGCGCCAAGCGCGACTCTGTTGCTTTATGCGGCAGCATTCACCGTGACTCTTGCCGTGGATGGTGAGTGACCGCGGTTGCTTACGCAATACTTACGCCGTGAGCTGAGCTTCACCAGCCGTTTCTCTTCCTACCCTTGCCTTCTCTTGCCGTCCGTTCTCTCTGCGCATCCCACTGCATGCGGCATCACAAGCGTCTTCTGCCGGGCGCGCATCTGAACTCGTACCTGGTAGGCCATCGCTTTGCTGAAAGATCAGGCGCCTGAATGGCGACAGTGAGCGTCTCCTACTTATGGATTGCGCTCGAGGTACGAGGAGCGCAAGAGCGCGCCGCAGGCGAAGCGATTTTTTGGCGGCAGGCTGTTCCAGTTTATCTTGTGATCACGCGCGAGCCTGTGAATAGGCCCCGGAGGCCTCAACCCTCAACTAAAGGGTTGACGGGGGGTCTCAACGGTCAACCAGATGGTTGA
>PIVT01000392.1 GCA_003353845.1 Pseudomonadota bacterium
CTCAACAATTTCAAGTACTTTTTAACTCTCTTTTCAAAGTGCTTTTCATCTTTCCCTCACGGTACTTGTTCGCTATCGGTCTCCCGTCGGTATTTAGCCTTAGATGGGATTTACCACCTTCTTGGGGCTGCATTCCCAAGCAACCCGACTCGACGACGCCGTCTCGTGAGGTGTCCACACACCGGCCCCACGGGGTTCTCACCCTCTCGGACGCCCCTTTCCAGGGGACTTGGGCCAGCAGCGACACGGAGAACGGGTCTCTAGACTACAATTCGCCTTTCAAAGAAAGGAGATTTTCACGTTGGGCTCTTCCCGGTTCGCTCGCCGTTACTAAGGGAATCCTCGTTAGTTTCTTTTCCTCCGCTTATTGATATGCTTAAGTTCAGCGGGTGTTCTTGCCTGAGCTCAGGTCGAATACAGAGAGTATCGTCCAAAGAGACGTGGCCGGGCGTGACGAACCAACCGGAACACCAACGCACACCCAGGGGTGGACGGTGGAAGATCCAGCCGGACGCACGACGCGGACGGGGGCTTCCAGCGGGACGCCTCGGACCACGACACGGGGGGCAGGACAAGCCTACTTACCAAGTCGTCGCCCTCAGACGGGGTCGCCGCTCGAGCCTCTGCGCTTCAGCCGACCCACGTGCACACGACGCACTCCCGCGGAGGGAATGACACACGACACGTGAGACGGCCAGGTCCGACTCGCAGTACACACGTACCGGAGTCGAGGGGGTGCGCCGACGCTGAGGCAGACATGCCCTCGGCCGAAGCCTCGGGCGCAAGGTGCGTTCAAAACTTCGATGGTTCACGGAATTCTGCAATTCACACGACGTATCGCATTTCGCTGCGTTCTTCATCGATACGGGAGCCAAGATATCCGTTGTTGAGAGTTGTTCTTGGTTCGACGCAGGACCGGTCAAGGTCGCTGCATTTCAGCTTCAGCACAGGTCATCGCACGTGCCACCCCCACGAGGGCCCGAAGGCACACACGAAGACAGCAGCACGGCCATGCCGAGAGTGGGGCGTGAACATCTGGACGACGGGGCGCACGACGAGCGCACGCCCACGACCGACCACATGTGAATGGTTGTGATGTGAGTGATCACAACACAACACATAGAAATGCCCCATCGTCCGAGGACGACGAGGCGCGAGTTCGCGGTGTGTGTTTGATCGATTCAATGATCCTTCCGCAGGTTCACCTACGGAAACCTTGTTACGACTTCTCCTTCCTCTAGGTGGGAGGGTTTAATGAACTTTTCGACAGCCGAGGGCGGAAACCGCCCAGAGCCGCCAATCCGAACATTTCACCAGCACACCCAATCGGTAGGAGCGACGGGCGGTGTGTACAAAGGGCAGGGACGTAATCGACGCAAGCTGATGACTTGCG
>PIVT01000393.1 GCA_003353845.1 Pseudomonadota bacterium
CGCATCAAGAATCGCTTTACCAAAGACAAGCATTGGGTATCGGTGCCACTGTTGGCGGATTGGATGTTTGTTGGTTGGTCGGTTGGCGAGGCGCGGTGGTTAGAGTTGATGGGCTTTGAAGTCATCGCGGGTGTTATGGGCACTGGCGGCAGGCCAATCCAAATGTCGGATGCAACGGTAATGCGGCTGATGCGTCAGTATGGCGATTGGAAATCGACACCTGAAGTCAGGCGGCGGATCGTAGCGCGGCGGACGTTTGGCGTCGGCGATGTTGCACGCGTTGTCGATGGACCATTCGAAGCTCAGAAGGTACGAGTAGTCGATATTTCGGGGCAAACCGCTAAGGCTATGCTGAGCATTATGGGTGGTGATATTCAGGTGGAGATAAGGGCGACGCTTTTGACAAAGGATGGCGAATCCCAAGCCTGATGGGGCTTCGTCGGACTCTTGCGCAAAAGAAAAAGGCGCGAATTCTGTTTGCTGGTGATGAATGGGGATGGCCAGAAATTTCGGCTTTGGACTAAGAGTTCACAAACGCAAAAGATGCCACTCAATCCACTGAAAAGGCTACAGAAAACCATCCGATATTACAGGCATATTGTTGCCACCTTTGCTCTCAGTACCAGATTGTTAAGCGCCGGGCGCGATTTGTTAAGGGGTGTTGACAGGTGTAGGGCATAGGGGTTAACAGCGATTCAGGATGACCAGTGGTCCTTGCCAAATGAAGTAATCACAGCGAAAGCTGGAAGTGGCAAACCAAGGCCCCGATACGGTGAAAAGGCAATAGCCGGTCGCCGCGTCTAAAATTAAGAGATATGGTTGAACACAAAGCCCGGCGGCAACGTCCGGGCTATTTTTTTGCGTGGCATCGGCATCGGGTGATGTGCGCATTGGCTGGAGTGGCGCCCGGCCTGCATTCACGACAAAAGGATTTGCTATGTTGAGGGTCGGTGAAGTCGATGTGCGCGAACTTAATCAGTTCGGCAATATGTTGGGTGCTTTGGGTCAGGACGGTCCAAAGGTCGTCAACCGGGCCTTGAATCGCACTGGCGACATGGCACGGACCCGCGTGGTGCGTGAACTGGCTAAGCAGACAGGACTGTCGCAGAAGACCATCCGCAAGGCTGTGAAGGTCAAGCGGTCATCATGGCAGGATCTGGAATACCGCCTGTCATCATCTGGTGGCGATGTGTCGCTGAAATACTTCAAAGCGCGGGAGACACGCCGGGGGGTGACTGCTTTTGTGCGTGGCGAACGGGAACTGTTCGAAGGCGCGTTCATCAAGGGTGGCAGCTTCGTGCGTGGACGTGTGGCGCTGAACATGGGTGGCCATGTCTTCCAGCGCATCGGTGGTCGCACCGAATTGGAAAAGCTGAAGTCGGGTGTGCTCAT
>PIVT01000134.1 GCA_003353845.1 Pseudomonadota bacterium
CAATTTCCCCTGGGTCGCATTTCCCGCGCTGGCCATCGCCCGCATGTGGAAAAGTGAGACACCTTTTACGAAGGCTTGATCGATGAGCGAGGCTGCGGTGAAGAACACTTCTATTCGAAAAACTCTGGGTTGGATCCTGTTCGTACTGTCGAGCATCAGTTTTTTGTTGGTTCTCGGGGTTCCTTTTTTAGATCGTCCTGGTACGGAAAAAGTTGCGACTGCAGGTGGTTTGTACCTTTTTAGCCAGGTCACGTGGTGGGCATGTATTCCATTGCTCGGCAAAGAGTGGATCGCTTGGGGTAAGAATCTGTGGAGTGCTTCTGTGCAGAAAATAAAATCTACAACCAATAAATAATTGGCGGAGAGGGTGGGGTTCGAACCCACGGTACGCTTGCACGTGCACCGGATATCCAATGATTGCCACCGGAGATGAAAAGGCCGCTTATTCTTCAAGTCCTGTTTAAAAAATATGTCCGTGTAAGCGCTTTTCTCTGACCAACCCGATGATCAGTGAAATGGTTACCGGCAGTTCAAGAATAAATATGGCCCAAAGGTGATAATTCTCAGCGCCATGTAGACTGTCAGTATCAATCAGGATCCCAATGACTCGGCAGATCACAATGCCGCCATAAGCCAGCACCAGTGCCAGCATGCCCGCTGTTAACAGGCGTGGGCGCATGGCACAAAAGAGGGTAAACCCACCAAAGCCTATTTGGTAGCCACCGTACATTGCTCTGGCATCGGTAATGGCTGGACCCACTGGCACTTCCATGCCCGACATATTGCACATGAAGACCGGAGCGATGAGGTAAGCCCATCCAAACAGGAAAAAGCCCAGTCCTCCCCACCAGACACAAAACTTTGAAAATTTCATCGGATAGCGACTCCAAATAGAATGCAAGAAATCAGTTGGCATGAACAACAGCGGGAAATTGTAGCATGGCCGAAGCCCATGCATAAATGGGTAGCGTCCAACCTTGTACGGCGATGCTGATAAGTCTTTTCTAATGGGCCAGAAGACCGATCCTGAACCAGGAAGAAGAGTGGAGAGGGTGGGAGTTGAACCTGCGGTGCGTTTGCACGTACACCGGATATCCAAATGGCTACAATCACGGAAGTGAATTGAGGGGGGCTCCGCGATGTTGGGTCAGGGAGTTGGACGATGAATGAGGTTTCGGGCGCCCCGGATGCGGAAGATCTGGCATTGTTAGCGGTGCCTCGGGGCGGGCGGAAGCGCGCCGACGAGTGGGCACTGGTGCTGGCCTCGCAGAGTATTCCGGTTCGGGTTCTGCACGCCGAGAGAGGCTGGGTGCTCGAGGTGCGCCGCGCCGATCTGTCCCGCGCCGAAGCTAGCCTGGCTGCTTATACGCGGGAGAGCCGTGAGGCGGCGCGCGCTCGTCGTGACGAAGAGCAGGCCGGTGAGGAATTCATACCGCATGGCCCTCTCTGGGCGGGTGTGCCCGTGGCCATCGTCCTATTGGCGATCTTCGCCTATGGCGGTGACCCCGCGAATCGCGAATGGCTCTTCACCCGAGGAAGTGCGCGGGCCCATCTGATCCTCGAAGGGGAGTGGTGGCGTTGCGTCACCGCGCTCTGCCTGCACTCCAACTTCTCCCATGTGCTCAGCAACTGCTTCGCGGGACTCTTCTTTATCGGCGCCGTCTGCCGCATTCTCGGCCTGGGTCTCGGAATCCTTTTGGTTCTTGCAGCGGGGACCCTGGGCAACGGGCTCAACGCGATGCTGCAATCTCCCATGCACAACTCGGTGGGGGCCTCGACGGCCGTATTCGGTTCCATCGGGTTATTGGTGGGGTTGTCCGTGGTGCGGCGTCACCGCAGCAAGTTGAGGAGGAAGCATAGCTGGGTGCCCATCGGAGCGGGGCTCGCGCTGCTGGCCATGCTCGGTACAGCTGGCGAACGGGTGGATCTCTGGGCGCACTTCTTCGGCTTTGCGGCCGGAGTTGCCCTGGGAATCGGTGTGGTCTTGGGCCGAAAAGAGGCACCCCCAGCAGGCGTTCAGTGGCTGCTCGGCACTGCCGCCGTACTGGCGATCCTGCTCTCTTGGGGGCTGGCGCTGAGCTGAGCCGAGGGAACTCAATCGTCGAGGTGGAAGCCGATCTTGATGGTCACCTGCCAGTGCTTCACCGCGCTGCCATCGATTTCGCCCCGGGTCTCCACCACCGTGAACCAGCGTAGATTGTGGATCGACTCTGAGGCCTTTGCGATCGCGTTATTGATGGCGTCTTCAATGGTCGTAGTGGAGGTGCCGGTGATTTCGACGATCTTGTAGATGTGGTCAGACATGAATAGCTCCTCGATTGGGGTTGGGCTTCTCAGGATACAGTGAGAGTGGCGCCGCGGCCATATGTTCCTTTGGTAGAGAGCATGATAGGATTCCGACGTTAAATAACGAGGTTCTGCTTTTCAAACCGTTTCTGATTTCACTCTAAAATACGGGCAGCCTGGAATATGAAAATTGAAAGTGGCCAAAATGCGATTATCACCGGTACCTCACGAGGCCTGGGGCCGTATGTTGCAAAGACCTTGGCTTCCAGGGGCGTGAATGTTGTGCTTGCCGCCAGAACCCTCAGCGGGCTTGAAGCCCTGAGGGACGAGCTGACGCCATCGGGTGTACGCGTTGTTGTTCAACCCACGGACATGAGTAAACAGGATGAGATTCAGGCACTCGTTCAACGTGCCACAGAAGAGTTGGGGCAGGTTGATATCGTTGTAAATAATGCAGCCATTGAATTGTTTGCGGATTATGACCAGGTGTCTGTCGACGAAATCGAGCAGATGATTCAAGTTAATCTTCTCGGCCCGATGTTCTTAAGTAAATTGTGCCTCCCTTCGATGTACGCACGTAACCGCGGGCATATCGTCAATATCGCATCGGGCGCGGGTGTTTTTCCTCCGCCCTGCGCGGAGTCTTATGCGGCCAGCAAGGCGGGCCTGATCGGGTTTACGCTTTCCATGCGCTCCAGCGCCAAGGTGAAAAATTCAAAGGTTAGTGCTTCGGTCATTTGCCCCGGATTTATGGATGATGCGGGAATGTATGAAGAGATGAAGAAAGTGAGTGGCAAAGTTCAATGGTTCGTAGGCAGCTTGCCCGCACAACGCCTGGCCGACGCCGTTTTGACCGCCATCGAAAAGGATTTGCCCGAAATCACCTTGATGCCCGGATTCCCAAAGCTGACAAAAGTATTCAATCTCTTCGCGCCAAAAATGTTTGAGCGATCCAATGTGAGACTCGGCGTGTACGATGCCTTGTTAGCCGTTGCTGACCATCGCAACGAGAAGGCTTGATCCTTTTCTCTGAAGACACTCCCTTCGATACCTAAGCTCGCTCCCTGTGCCTTGCGGAAGATCTCTTCATCCCGCCACCATTCTCTTGGCCAGTTCGCGGAGTTGGGCTGTTTCTTTTGGCACTGGGGTCTGCAATCCCCGTTGCACCGCTGGTCGGTTCTCGATGCGGTCTGTCCACGCCATTAATGGTTCCAGCCCTTTGACATCAACACCGGCCCACTCGTGTGCGCGCACCCAGGTAAAGCTGGCGATATCGGCGATGCTGTAGTCATCGACCAGAAATTCATGGTCCGTAAGTCGGCTGTTCAATACTTCGTAGAGTCGGCGGGTTTCTTTTTGATAGCGCTCGATGGCCTCGGGAATCTCCTTGTGGAAATAGTTTCGGAACACATTGGCCTGTCCTTGCATGGGGCCGACGCCTCCCATCTGAAACATCAGCCACTGCAAGGTTTCACTTTTTGCCTTGGGATCCTGTGAGAGCAATTGTCCAGATTTTTCCGCCAGGTACCAGAGGATTGCGCCAGACTCAAAGACTGCGAAGTCATCGTTGTCGCGGTCGATGATGGCGGGAATTCGACCGTTGGGATTGATCTTCAGGTAGTCAGGTTGTTTCTGATCGAGCGCACCGAGGTCCAAGGCGTGCA
This sequence comes from Pseudomonadota bacterium, assembly GCA_003353845.1. Lineage (GTDB taxonomy): Bacteria > Myxococcota_A > UBA9160 > UBA9160 > JADFDR01 > GLO-12. The sequence continues at coordinate 3,951 of PIVT01000134.1, forward strand.
GGCGATAGGGCAAGCTCATTTCTTCGAGCGCGATGGAAGCTTTCCAACCGTTGGGGGTAGCGGCGCTGTACAAATCAATCATTTTGTTCTCCTTTCTTAAATTGGGTCTAACCGTTAGGTGTCTCCGACGAGGGGTTGGGTTCTAAGTGGCCGGTCTTGACCCAGAGAACGGTGTCTTGCTCGACGCGCCAGGTATGTACCGTTCCGTGCGGGCTTCTGATCCAGGTGCCAGCCGGGTATCGGTCGCGACTATCGATCAGCTCGCCTTTGACGACGTAAATCTCCTCGCCGCCGACATGAGACTGCGGCTTAGAACGCTCTCCAGTTGGCCAGCACTCGAGCGAGACGTGCTCATGCTTGAAGCTGTGCAAAGGCAAGACGCGGCGCCTGCCTGGACCCGGTTTCCATTGCGCGGTGTTCGTATCGATGACCACATGCTGATCATCTCCTTCCTGAAACTGATGCAGCTTGACGAGAATGATCGTGCCTTGCTTGCTGAACGGGGCATGGAGAAACCCTTCGGGATTGCGAAAGTAGGTACCCGCCGGATAGTCCCCGGTTTGGTCCGAGAATGTTCCTTCGAGCACGAAGATTTCCTCGCCCAATGGATGTCCGTGCTCGGAAAAGCTTGCACCGGGTTCGTAGCGCACGATGCTCGTGGCGTGACCGCGCTCGGCCTCCTCCCGTGCCAGGGGCTTGCGCCAGACACCCAGCATGGGGCTGGCTTGCCAGTCCTGCTGATGGGTATTGATGACAACCCGCTTAGTGAAATCCAAATTAATCATCGCTCGTTCCTCTTTTCAGTGTGAGGCCTCCGCCAATGGCGGAGCTGCTGTACGGTGACACCGACGCGGTACTGCTCGCCGTCGTGATGAAGTTCAGCTCGGCCTGTCAGTTGCAACAGATCGCCGCTGGAAAAATCTAAAATCAACAGGCCGCAATACGGATGCTGCTGGAGATTGCCCAGGGTGTTGAACATGTTGTTGCCCGGGTAATCGTCGAACCAGAGCACCTCACCTTCTTGTCCCAGGAATCCGGGCGGGCCGCCGCGATGGGAAATGTCGGCACCCCATGCACCGGCTTGCACCTCTCCTTGCTCGGCATGTGGGCCACTGCTGCTCGCGATGAAGAACGTATCTGCGTTGGCAATCATCTCGCTGGCGAAGGTAGGGAGGTGGGTCTCGCTGGTCATGACGTACTTACCCGTGAACAAGTCTGATTCCCATGGTCGCTGCGTGATGTACTTCGGACAATTCCCGTAGCCTTGATCGATGGACAGAGCGATGTGATCTGCAGCGACGTTTTGCACGGTGCCGTTGATTCGGTTGCGTCGCTTCTGATCGAAGTCGATGCCGAGTAACCCGACGGCTGAGCCAGTGGGGGCATCCAGCGCGGTGAGGGTGTTGGGTCCACCGCGCTGGATGCGTGCCATGCCGTTGGAGGTGATTTGAATAACCCCCGGTTTACCCGTCACGAGCCCTGCCCAAGGTTGCCCTCGTTGATCTACATGTGCAGTGACCACGAAGGGGAGTTGAGCAAAGAACTCTTGTTGTGCTGCGGTTAGCTCCGCTGTGAGCATTTTCCTACCAATTTTTTCAGCCTGGTCCCGCACCCCTTGTTCAGCCTGGACGAATTGTTC
>PIVT01000059.1 GCA_003353845.1 Pseudomonadota bacterium
GCATCCCTCCCCACGAACCCGCGCAGCAGGAACCCAAACCCCTTATAAAAACTAACCTAAAGTGAAATTCCGCTGGAGCCAACGATCCGAATCGAACGGACGACCTGCTCATTACGAGTGAGCTGCTCTACCGACTGAGCTACGTTGGCGTGTCCAGCGGGCGGGGATTGTACCCGGAGAGGGCTGGAGTCGCCACGGGTGGTGATAGATGGAAAGATTGGGCCAAGGTGGCGGAATTTCAGCGTTTCGCGTGATACCCTTCGCGCTGCCATGACCGATTCCAAGACGCACACACGACAGATCTGGATGGATGGGAAGTTTGTTCCCTGGGATCAGGCCCAGGTGCACCTGCTGTCCCACAGCATGCAGCGTGCGTCTTTGATTTTCGACTATTTATTGATTCTGGAGACGGAGCGCGGCCCGGCTATTTTTCGGATGGAAGCGCATTTGCAGCGCTTGTTCCGCTCGGCCGAGCTGGTGGGCTTGCCCCTGGCCATGGGGATGGACGAGTTGGTCTCCGGAGTATTGGAGACGGTGCGGCGCAATCCGGGCGCCACCAACATCAAGATTTGCGCCTATTTGCCTTCCATCGAGTTGGAGGTGGTGCCGACGGATTCGCGGGTGTCTGTCGCCGTGGCGGCCTTTGACCCCGCGCTGGATATGGGCGACTCGGACAAACCAGCTGCGGGTCGCGCACAGACCCTGCGCCTGTACATTGAAAAAGAGAAACGCCGCACGCAGCCGCGCTTCATCCCTCCCCAAGCCAAGGTGTCGGCCAATTATCTCTCGCCCATGCTGGCCAAATGGAGGGCGCGCGAAAAAGGCTATGACGATATTCTTCTGCTGGACGATGATGGCAACCTGACGGAAGCACCCACGTGCAATGTGTTCTTGGTGGATCAAGAGGGGGTGTTGCGCACGCCTTCGACGAAGTTTGTGTTGGAGGGCGTCACGCGTAGCGGTTTGATTGAGGTGGCCAAGCGCGATGGCATTCCGGTGCGTGAAGAACGAATTTCTGTGGACGAAATATTTGAAGCGCGCGAGGTGTTCCTCTCCACGACGAGCCAAGGGGTTTGGCCCGTGGAGAGCATCGACGGGAAAAAGGTCGGGGGTCCCGATGCGGCGTGTCCGGGCCCGGTGAGTCTGGCTTTGCGCGAACGGTTTAAGAAAGTCGAGCGAGGGGAAGATCCCGAGTTTGTTCACTGGCTCACTTTTGTTGATGAGGAATCCTAGTATGCGCGTTCTTTCTGGTACCCAACCTTCTGGCGAACTACACATCGGAAATTACTTCGGTGCGCTACGCCAGTATCTCGCGCTGCAAGAAGATCACGAGTGTCTTTACTTTATCGCTGACTATCACTCCATGACTTCCGTGCGCGACGGCAAGGAGCGCGTGAAATTGACGCGAGACGTCGCCTTGGACTACCTGGGTTGCGGGCTCGATCCCCAGCGCTCCATTTTGTATCGACAGTCGGATGTGCCTGAAGTCTGCGAACTCAGTTGGATCTTGAGCACGATTACACCCATGGGTTTGTTAGAGCGCTGCCATGCCTATAAAGACAAGCTCGCTCAGGGCGCGTCACCCGATCACGGCCTCTTCGCCTATCCCGTATTGATGGCGGCCGATATTCTTTTGTTTCATTCCGACAAGGTTCCGGTCGGGCAAGATCAAAAGCAACACTTGGAAGTGACGCGAGATCTGGCGCAGCGTTTTAATCACGCCTATGGCGAAGAAGTCTTTGTGTTGCCCGAGCCCTACATCCTCGAACACCTGGCCGTTGTTCCCGGCACCGATGGACGCAAGATGAGCAAGTCTTACGGCAATACGATCTCTATGTTTGGCGCTCCCAAGAAGATCAAGAAGGCCATCATGGGCGTCACAACGGATTCGGCGGGAATGGAAGATCCTAAAGAGTGGAACCAGACGGTTTTTCAACTCTGGTCCTTGTTTGCGGACAAGGCCGAGCAGGAGGAGATGAAGCAGCGCGCGGCCACGGAGTCCATGGGCTATGGCCACGTGAAGCAAGAGATCCACGAACGCCTGGTCAATTATTTTGCTCCCATGCGCGAACGGCGCGAAGCCTGGGAGTCGCGCCCCGACGACTTGGAAGACATCCTGGCCGACGGAGCCAAGCGCGCGCGCGCCCTTGCTGCGCCAGTGTTGTCCGCCGCACGCAACGCGACCGGATTGGGCGCATTGCGTTAGCGGTCAGGTCTTGAATGGAACCGCTAGGGTTTGAGTGCCACGAAGACTGTGACCCCGCCCCGTTGAACAAGTAACAGCGCCCCTTTCTCAGAGCGATTCACTTCCTCGACCAACTCCGACACACTGTTGAGTGGCTTGCGGTTGGCTTCCAAGAGGATGTCGCCTCGTTGCAGCCCGACTTTTGCCGCAGGGCTGCCCATGGCCACGTCGGCAACGACAATGCCATACTCTTCCATGGCCCCCAGTTGCTCCGCGAGTTCCGGTGTGAGCGGCTGCGCACGCAGTCCGAGTTCTTCGAGGTCACTCCCCTCAGCAGGTGGGGCCTCGGCCAGGGTTTCGTCTTCCAGCTCACCAATGGTGACCGTCAAAGCCTTTTCTTTTCCATCACGCAGCACGACAACTTCCACCTTGGAGCCGACACCCGCGTCGGCCACGATGCGCGGGAGGTCTTCCATGCGATCAATGGGTTCGCCGTCGAAGGATGTGATGATGTCCCCAATCTCCAAACCGGATTTTGCAGCAGGACCACCGGGGCTGAGGCCGTTGACCAGGGCGCCATCGGTTTCATCGAGACCAAAGGACTCCGCGAGCTCCGGCGTGAGGGGTTGAATGACGACGCCCAGCCAACCGCGCGTGACGTGACCCGAAGCGCGCAATTGCGGAAGGATGTTCTTGGCCATGGAAATAGGCACGGCAAAACCAATGGTATTGGCGCGCGGGTTGATGGCCGTGTTGATTCCGATGACTTCACCCGCCAGGTTGATCAAGGGCCCGCCGGAGTTGCCGGGATTGATGGCGGTATCGGTTTGAATAAAGTTGTCGTAAGGGCCCGCGCCAATAATTCGACCCTTGGCGCTAATGATTCCGGCCGTCACAGTGTGATTCAAGCCGAAGGGGTTGCCAATGGCGATGACCCAGTCGCCGGGGCGCATGACATCGGAATCGCCCAAAGGAAGTGCGGTGAGCGGTTTGTCGGAGTCGACGCGAAGTAAGGCGATGTCCGTTTTAGGATCGCGACCGATGACCTCGCCCTCAAGCTCCGTGCCATCCAGGAAGACCACATGAATACTGTCCACATCTTCGATGACATGGTTATTGGTCACGATGTAGCCATCTTCAGCGATGACAAAACCACTGCCCAAGCTGGGAACAACTTCTTCTCGAGGGGCCATGCCGCTGTGGGGACCAAAGAAGCCTTCGAAAGGAAAGAAGTCGCTTCCACGTCGTGTGATGGTTTTCGAGGTTTTGATATTCACAACGGCAGGGGAAACTTTCTCGGCCAAATCAGCGAAGCTCATGGGTGCGCCCTGGGGCGGGTTGGCCATCACTTCGGTGTCTGTGTCGATGTCGGTGTTGTCTTTCCAGAACGGTTCAGCGGCAGCGGCTTCCTTCTCGTCTGCCTGAAACAACTTTGCGGAGGCCGAATTGGGTCTGAGCTTCACGTCGACGATGACGGACGTTAAAAGCAAGAGAGTCGCGAACCCGACAGCCAGTGCCATGCGAGAAATACCCTTTCCAGTAGCCATGCCTTCGTTCTCCTATTTACTGCCTTTTCTTATTGCTTCTTCAGTTGCGGACTTTCAGCCTAGCAGAATCAATTTGAGATTCAGGGGAGAGGAACTGTTAGTTGGTATTGCTCGTTCTCCCGCTGAACCATGATCAGCGCGCGATAACTGCCGCGCAAATCGATCATGGCGTCGCGCAAATCTTCTTCGTTACGAAGGACGTGCCCGTTGATGGCGACTAGAAAATCACCTGCGTGCACACCGATTTCATCCACGGCGTAACCCGCTTGCACTTGTGTGATCTGATACCCACCGCCCTCCCGGAGCGAAAGATCTAGTCCGAGTAGTTTTTCAACCCACTGAGTGATGAGAGGTTCCGGAATTTGTTCGGCGCGCAGCGTCATCGTCGAGGTCTTGCCCTCGGTCCAGAGCTCCAGTTGTAGTTTTTGATTGGTCGAAGTGCGGCCCAGTTGATTGTAGAAATCATGCACACTCTCAACGCTGTGACCTTCAAAGTGCGTGATGATTTGACCGCGCTCGATGCCTGCGGCCTGCGCGGGGCCCTCCGGATAGACATGGCGAATCAGTGCACCTTGAAAGGACGGTGGAATTTCCAATACGGCGCGTATATTGGGAGGGATGTCTTGCAGGTCGATGCCCAGCCAAACGGGAGGGACCTCGCCGTGTTGGATGAGTTCCGACGCCACGCGAACCACCAGGTCAATGGGGATGGCAAAACCGATGCCCTGTGCTTCTTGGTAGACGGCGGTGTTGATGCCAATGAGATCGCCCGCGGCATTCATGAGCGGGCCACCGGAATTGCCCGGATTGATGGAGGCGTCGGTTTGCAAGAAGCCGTGGTAGACACCGCCCTCTGAACGAATGGAACGGTCCAAGGCTGAGATGACGCCAGTCGTGACGGTGCTGGACAAACCAAAGGGATTGCCAATGGCAATGACGGGCTCGCCGACCATGAGGTCCGCGGAGGTTCCCGGCGCCACCCACGGCAATTTTTCTTTGCTGTCAATTTTCAATACCGCCAGATCGTTGTTGGGATCGGCACCCACCAGGGACGCTTCGAATTCGCGACCGTCGCCCAAGGCCACACGAATCGTGTCGGCGTGTCGAATGACGTGTTCGTTGGTGAGGATGTGTCCGCTGGCATCGAAGAGAACGCCAGAGCCCAGACTTCGCACCGTGCGCGGTGCGCGCGGTTCGAAGAAATCGCGGAAGAAAAAAGAATCAAAGGGAGAACCACCAAAGGGGCTGTTCTGTTGGACGAGTTGTTCCGTGGTGATGTTGACCACCGCGGGGCCCACTTGCTCCACGACACGAACCGAATGTGTGCGGCGCAAGAAAGGATCCGCGCTGCGGGCATTTGTGGGTAGAGCCACAGAAATGAAAACCAGCAGAGCTGAAATCAGGGCGGCGGGCAGGGTGGGCAGGGCGGGCAGGGTAAAGAGAGGGGATCGCAAGGACGGTACTCCATTGATGATTGCAAGACCTTGAACCTAAGCCCGGTCGAGCAAAGGTCAACTCATGAAATAAGGGAAAGTTCCCCTGCGATGGCTTCTATTGGCCTGTTATTGCCCTACGCATTGTCTAGGCAGGCTTTATCCAGGGCATTGCGAAAAGCCCGCGCGGCCACCAGGGGTTCCGGTCCCTGTAAAATGGCGCCGGTGACCGCCACACCCGCACAACCGGCTTGGATCAATCGGGCAGCGCGTTCCGGTGTAATACCGCCTTGGGCCAGCAGGGGCGGAGCGTTTTTGACGGCATGCGGTATGGCTTCCAGACCCAAAGGTGCGCGGGAAGCGGGTTTGGAAAGAGGGGTGTACACGGGTGCCAGTTGCACATAGTCCACGCCCCATTCGCGGGCCTGCGCGATTTCAGCTTCCGAATGCGTCGCCAGGGAAAGCGCGAGTCGCGGCTCTTGCTCCAGCAGCGAAGCGCGGAAACGGACAGCTTGCTCGGCGGAGATACTCGTGCTGCCCAAGTGAAGTCCATCGGCCTTGATGGCCAGGGCGATGTCCAAGCGACGGTTCATCCAAATTTTAACGGGTCCAGCCTCGCGTGCGGCGTCGCTGATTTGCTGGCTGAGGTCGAGCAACTCCGCATCGGAAAGTCCGTCCTCGCGAATTTGAATCCAGTCGACACCGCCCGCCACGGCTTCGGCCACGGCCTGGGGCAAGGGCAGCGTGCTTACCTGTGCGTTGGTAACCAGGCACAACACAGGTCGGGGTCGGCGCATCAAAATAACGCGAGCCCATCCATGGGACTGGAAGCGGTGGCGTAGAGCTTGCGCGGCATGCGGCCGGCTTCGTAGGCCAGGCGTCCCGCTTGCACAGCGAGTTTCATGGACTCGGCCATTTTTAGAGGATTCTTGGCAGCGGCGATGCCCGTGTTCATTAACACGGCCGTGGCACCCAACTCCATGGCAATGGCGGCGTCGCTGGCCGTACCCACACCGGCATCGACAATGACGGGAACGTCGACGGTTTCCATGATGATTCTCAAATTGGCGGGGTTGCGAATGCCCAGGCCGGAACCGATGGGAGCGGCCAGGGGCATGACGGCCGCGCAGCCCATTTCGGCCAAGCGCTGACAGGCCACCGGGTCATCGGTGATGTAGGGCAGTACGGTGAAGCCTTCTTCGATGAGTATCTTGGCGGCTTCCAAGGTGGCGGGCACGTCGGGGAAGAGGGTGCGCTCATCGCCGATGACTTCGAGTTTGACTAAATCGGTTTCCAGCAACTCGCGGCCCAGGCGCGCGGTGGTGAGGGCGTCTTCGGCGGTGAAGCAGCCCGCGGTGTTGGGCAGGATGGTAAAGCGCTCGGGAGATACGATGTCGAGCAGATTTTGACCCTTGGGTGCGTCGAATTTTGTGCGGCGCAGGGCAATGGTCACCATTTCCGCCCCACTGGCCTCAGCACAGGCCAGGTTCTGTTCGAAGGACTCGTATTTTCCACTGCCGATGATCAGGCGTGAATCAAATGAAAACTTACCCAGGGTGTACGCTTTGGACATGATCAGCCTCCCCCAACAGCTTCGAGAACTTCGACGTGATCGCCGTCTGTCAGCTGATGGGTATTGAATTGAGAGCGGGGAACCACCTCTCGATTGACTGCAATGGCAACGCGCCGCTGGCCGAGATCCAAGGACTCAATCAGCCCGCCCAAAGTGCAGTTGTTCGGGATGGGATGAGGGTCGCCGTTGAGTTGGATTTCGGCAAATAGCTGTGGTTCTGTCACGGTCGATCCATTGCTTCAGTTGCTTCAGTCGTTTCGATAGGGTCCCAAGGTACACTAGCCACCCGGGCATGCTTCAAGGGACTTCCGATTTTTTTAGGAAAATTGGGTAAGTTCTAGCCATGGCCGAAGCACTCCCCAGAAGCGCACGCGTTGATTTGGACGCCCTGCGCAGCAACTACCGCAGCCTTGAACAGCTCGCCGCAGGACGGAAGGTCATCGCCGTGGTCAAGGCGGACGCCTATGGGCACGGGGCGATCCCCGTGGCCAAGGCTCTGTGTCAACTGGGTTGCTCCATGCTGGCCGTGGTGAGCGTGGAAGAGGCCGAGGAACTGCGCGCTGCTCAAATCACGGTCCCCATTTTGCTTTTAGGTGGTGTATGCACGGTCCGCGAGGCGACCCGGGCGCTGGAATTAGATCTAGTCCCCGTTTTGCACCACCTGTGGCACCTGGAACTCGTGGCCCAGGCCGCGCAGAAGCAAACGACGCCATGGGAAGTGCAGGTCGAAGTGGACACGGGCATGCGTCGCATGGGCGTTTCGGCCTCGGAAGCCGAGGCTTTTATTGCCGAGCTGGCTGGGACCCAGGGAATCCACTTACAGGGCGTGTTCACTCATTTGGCTTGTGCCGATGAAGAAGATCTGGCGCCCACACAGCAGCAGTTGCGCATCTTTTCAGATTTATTGGACGCCTTGGAAGGGTGCGACCTGCTGCCCCCCGAAGTCCACGTTTTGAATTCAGCCGGACTGTTGGCTAGTGCCGCCCATCCGGAATTCTTGGAGCGCAGCACGGCCGTGCGTCCGGGCCTTTCCCTGTACGGTGTGTCGCCTGCGCCTCATTTTGACCAGGCCTTGGAGCCCGTCATGAGTGTGACGGCGCTGGTCGCCCAAACACGCATTGTGAGTGCGGGGGATGCCGTGGGCTATGGCGCCACGCACCGCTGCACCAGACCCACGCGCCTGCTCACCCTGCCGCTGGGCTATGCCGACGGTGTGCCCTGCCACTTGGGCAATGTGGGTGAGGTGCTGGTTGGCGCTGAACGCCGACCCATTGTGGGTCGTGTCTCCATGGATTTCATCACCATCGACGCGGGTGCGGGTAACGGAAAAGATCCAGCGTCGTTGGTGGAAGAGGTGCTTTTCTTTGGCAAAAACGCCTCGGGTTGTTTGCGCGTCGAGGAAGTGGCGGCAGCGGCTAACACCATTTCCTATGAGTTATTGGTGCGCGTGGGCCGCCGTGTGCCCCGCGTTATTGTTGATAAAAACCCTAATTAAACAGCGATAGGAACTGCGATAGGAATGATGATAGAAAAGGGTTTGCGGGCTGCCTTCGCTCAGCCCTCGGGGAGTTGGCCAGCAGCGTTTGACGAACGCGCGGGGCCTCGGTACACCTCGGAAGGCGCTCCTGAATTTGCTTGAAAGGAGCGCTCCTGAATCTGCTTAAAATTTTTGTTTCAAAGCGCGCCCACAGTTGAATATCCTTGGAGATCTCCCCCCATGACTAACGCATCTTCTCTTCGTCCCGTAGCGCGTGCGCTGCTTTCCGTTTCGGACAAATCCGGCTTGGTGGAATTGGGCCGCGGCCTGTCCGACCTGGGCATTGAACTCATCGCTTCCGGTGGCACGGCCAAGGCCTTGAGCGACGCGGGCTTGGCGGTGCTCGAAGTCGCCGACTTGACCAAAAGCCCAGAAATCCTGGGCGGTCGCGTCAAAACCCTGCACCCCAAAATCCACGGTGGCATCCTGGCCATGCGCGGGAACAAAGAGCACGAGGCTGACATGCAGGCCAACGGCATCAAGGGGATCGATCTCGTGGTCGTGAACCTCTACCCCTTTGAAGAAACCGTGGCCAAGCCGGGCGTGAGCCTGCCCGAGGCCATTGAGAAAATTGATATTGGTGGGCCGTCCATGATTCGCTCGGCGGCGAAGAACCAAAAGGATGTCGCTGTCCTCGTCGACCCTTCTGATTACAGCGCAATCCTGGCGGAATTGTCGGACAACTCTTGCAGCCTCACGGCTGAGACACGCGCGAGCTTGGCGGTGAAAGCCTTCCAGCGCACCAGCGCCTACGACACCGCGATCCACGCCTACCTGGCCAAGCAGGGAGTGGAGGCCGAGGGCGCCCTACCTGCCAGTATTGACGTGGATTTTCCTCGGGAAGCCGAGATGCGCTACGGCGAAAACCCGCACCAGAGCGCCGCTTTGTACGGCAACTTCCTCAACGCAGTGACACCCTTGCACGGCAAAGCGCTGAGCTTCAATAATGTGGTGGATGTTCAAGCTGCGCTGGAACTGGTCCTGGAGTTTGATGCTTCGGAAGGTCCCATGTGCGCCATCTTGAAGCACAACACGCCCTGTGGAGCCGGGCGCGGTGAAACGGCCGAGCAGGCCTACCGCAACGCTTTCGATACGGATCCCGATTCACCCTTTGGTGGCATCATCGCCATTAACACCCCCTTTGATGTGGACATTGCCAAAGCCGTCGACGAGATCTTCACCGAGGTCTTGATCGCGCCCAGCTTTAGCGACGAAGCCCTGGCCTTGTTGAAGAAAAAGAAGAATCGACGCCTGCTCACCTTTGATGCGGCCAAGATTGATCGCACCCAGTTGAATTGGAAGCGCGTCTTCGGCGGCGTGTTGGTGCAAGAGCCCGACCTGGCCTTGGAGTCCATGAGCTCGGCTCAAGTGGTGACCAAGCGCAAGCCGACTGACGATGAGTTGCGGGCCCTGGCCTTTGCTTGGACTTTGGTAAAGCACGTGAAGAGCAATGCGGTGGTATTTGCCGGCCCAAATCAAACCCTGGCCGTGGGCGGAGGGTCTACGTCGCGCGTGGATGCCGTGCACAACGCGCGCGAAAAAGCGGCGCGCGTGGGCAATGATCTGCAAGGTTCCGCCCTGGGCAGCGATGCCTTTTTCCCCTTCCCCGATGGCTTGCAATTGGCGGTCGCGGCCGGTGCCACGGCCATTGTGCAGCCGGGCGGTTCGGTACGCGACGACGATGTCATCAAGGCGGCCGACGAGTTGGGCATTGCCATGGTCTTTACCGGGGCACGGCATTTCAAGCACTAAGGCTGTCTGGTCGAGGGCCGTTTGGTCGCGGCGCCGGGACGAGGAGTTCGAATGCGTGTTTTAGTAGTTGGATCGGGAGGGCGCGAGCACGCCCTGGTTTGGAAAATTTCACAGAGTCCAGCGCTGACGCATCTGTTCGCCGCGCCGGGCGGCGTGGGCATGTCCGACTTAGCCACCTGTCTTCCCGACATCGGCGTGAATGATACGGACGCCATTGTCGCCTTGTGTAAGAAGGAGTTGGTGGATCTCGTGGTTGTCGGTCCCGAGGATCCCCTGGCCAACGGCCTGGCGGACACCTTGCGCGAAGCGGGCTTTGCGGTGTTTGGTCCTTCGGCTTACGCCGCGCAACTAGAGGCCAGCAAACGTTTCTCCAAAGAATTCATGGAGCGTCACCAGATTCCCACGGCGGAGTTCAAGTCCTTCTCCGATCTCGAAGCCGCCAGTGCCTACGTGCGCCAGTTGGCGGGCCCCTGTGTGGTCAAGGCCGACGGTTTGGCGGCGGGCAAAGGGGTTGTGGTGTGCGATGGCGACGACGCGACGCAAACCGCCTTGGAGGGCCTGCAAGAAATCATGGGCGACCGTCGCTTCGGCGATGCGGGTTCCGAAGTGGTCATCGAAGAACTCTTGCTGGGAGAAGAACTCAGCTTCTATGCCATCAGCGATGGTGAGCGCATTGTGAACTTGACGGGCGCGCAGGATCACAAGCGTGCCTTGGACGGGGACCAGGGTGAAAACACTGGTGGCATGGGCGCTTATTCGCCTGCCCCCGTGCTCACGGCAGAGGTCGAGCGCCGCATCATTCGCGATGTGGTAGAGCCTACGATTCTAGGTATGCGCGACGAGGGCGAGCCCTTTGTCGGTGTGCTTTTTGTCGGCCTGATGATTACAGAAGACGGCACGCCCAAAGTCATTGAGTTCAACGTGCGCTTCGGCGATCCCGAAACCCAGCCCCTCATGACACGTTTGGAGAGCGATTTCTTGCCGCTCTTGGAAGCTGCGGCCAACGGAACGCTGGCTGAAGATACGGAGTTGGTTTGGGGCGAAGCGGCGGTGTGCGTCGTGCTGGCCTCGGCCGGTTATCCGCGCTCCTACGAAACGGGCAAGCTCATCACGGGCATCGAGGATGCAGAGACCGATAACGCCGTCACGGTCTTTCATGCCGGGACCAAGGCGGGCGCCTCGGGTGGCATCGAAACCTCGGGTGGACGTGTCTTGGGTGTGACCGCGTGTGGTGCCTCGGTGCGTGAAGCCCACGACCGCGCCTATGCCGCCGCCAGCAAAATTCATTTCGACGGAGTGCAGCTCAGGCGCGACATCGCGCATCGGGCTCTGGACGCTTGAACCGGCTATGACCCCCGAGCCGACCTCCGAGCCGCTCCAACGGCTACTCGTCCCGGGCCTTTCTCAGGCCCTGGCTCATCTACAGCAGAAAAAGATCCTGGCCTATCCCACGGAGACTGTGTGGGGCATGGCCGTGGACGCCAGCAGTCAAGCGGCGGTGGAGATGCTGCGCCGCTGGAAAGGGCGAGATGATGGACGGCCGATTTCCGTCCTTGTGTCGGGGGAGGCGAGCTTGGCAAGGTTGGGCGTCGTGGCCAGTGCGTCGGCGCAGGCCTTGATGCAGGCCTTTTGGCCCGGTCCGTTGACCCTGGTATTGCCCACAGATCCGATTGAATCGGCCAATCACCTGGCTCCCGGCATCGCCCGCGCCGATGGCGCCATTGGTTTTCGTTGCCCGGAGCACCCTCTGGCCCGAGCCCTGGTATTGGAGGCTGAGGCCTTGGGCCTGGGTCCGCTGACATCGACCAGTTTGAACCGCAGCGGAAAGCCCAGTGTGTTGGATGCGAGGGAAGCGGAACAAATCTGCAAAGACAGCGCTGGGGAGCTATTTTTTCTCCCAGGGCCGGAAACCTCGAGCCGGGAAGATCACGAGCCAGTCTCTTGGAATCAGGCGAGTACTGTGGTGGATTTGTCGGGGGAAGAGCTGGTGATTCTCAGGCAGGGGGCCATTGAAGAAGAGGCGCTAGCCGCGCTGCTCCGGTCATGTAAGTAGCTGTTATTAAAAGTATTATCTACCAATCTGTAATTGCATAGACGCTGAAAGGGGGGTGAGTTGGCCGGAAAACGACGAATTAATCTGCCCAAAGGCGGCGCTTTCTATACGCCGGATCGTCAGAAGTTACGCCCCATGGTTCGAGCCAAATCAGTGGTGGAAGGGGCCTTGGGTGAGTTGTGTTTTGCCTCGGGTGAGGCCTTGGAAGAGCTTTCGACGCGTTGGGAGGAGATTGTGGGCGAGGAAACCTCGCTTCATTGCTACCCCGTCGCCCTGCGTGGCAGCACTTTGGAGCTGTGTGTGGACTCCAGTGCCTGGTGCCAGCAACTGCAGTATCGCAAGCGAGACATCCTGAAGGGCATTCAGCATGTTTTAGGGGATCGCAGCCCCCAGGAATTGCTGTTTTTATTGGGCTGAGGGCCGTTGACCCCGCTTCCTTGCTCGACTAGATTCCTGCCCCATTCCTCTGGGGTGGAGACGTGCGCCTATCGGCGACGTCCGAAAAAAGCCCTTTAGGATTGCAGCCTTTAGCGCCATCAACAGGCGTTAAACACGGACCGAAAAACCGGTTCCGGAGGAAAAAGACAAACATGGTACGACTAAGACTTCTGCGCTCGGGCGCAAAAAAGCGACCTTATTACCGCATCATCGCCATCGACCAACGCAAAAAGCGCGATGGCCGTGCTCTTGAGTTCCTGGGTACCTACGACCCCAAGACTAAACCGCCCACTGTGACGGTGAACTTGGAAGGTATCGATCGCTGGATGGGACTCGGCGCTCAGATGGCACCGACGGTGAAAACGCTGGTGAACACCGCACGCGCACAGGCATCGGCTTAAGCCATGTCGGATACAGAGAAAGCTATCAAGCTGGTGGAGTACATGGCAAAGGCCATCGTCACGGAACCCGACGAGGTGAAAGTTACCGAGGGTAAAACCGAAGAGACGGTTCAACTTCAGACGGCTGCGGAAGACCGCGGACGCGTGATCGGACGACAGGGACGTGTGGCCAAGGCCATGCGTGCTGTGTTGGCGGCGTCATCGGTAGGCGGCGAAGACTATCGACTTGATATTGTCGACTGATCGAAGCGGTGCGGAGTGACGTGGGATGCCTGAGCGCATCCTACTAGGTCGCATTCTCGGCGCGCATGGACTGCAAGGTGAAGTTCGTGTTCGCTACTTCGGCGACAGCCCGGAAAATATCGAATTGGCGCCGTGCTTGGTTTTGGGCCCTGAAGCCGATTCACCCGAGTTGACCAAGCTGAATTGTCGACCGGGGGGGCGGGCCAGCGAAGTTTTAATGCAGCTGGCCGGGGTAAGCGATCGAGAGGCTGCCGACGGCTTGCGCGGAACAGATGTATACGGTGATGCACAAGCCTTGAGCCCGCTGCCCGAAGGGGAGTTTTACTGGTACCAGCTTGTGGGTTGCCGAGTCGAAGACCTCGAAGGTCGCGTTTTGGGTGATGTTGAGTCCATATGGGATGCCGGAGGCCATGATTTATTGGTCTTGAAGGATGCGCAGGGTGAGCAACTGCTGATTCCAACTTCCCGCGAGGTGTTACGCGAGATTGATTTAGAGCAGCAATTGCTGCGAGTGGATGTGCTGCCAGGCTTGTTGGAGACGAAGCTGCCGCCGAAAGAAGAAGGCGCGGAACAAGCGGCAGAGACAGGAGCAGACACGGTAACGAGGAAAAAGAGAAGCCGGCTTACAGGAGCGGCTCGAAAGCGCCGCAAGAAACGCGCTGAAGAAGGAAAATAAGGTGTTGCGGATCGATGTGATTACGATCTTTCCGGGGCTCCTTGAGCCGTTTGCGAGCGAGTCCATTATGGGAATCGCGCAAGAGCGGGGAAAAGTTCAGATTCGAGCACATAATCTGCGAGACTGGACGACGGATAAGCACAACACGGTAGACGCCATCCCATATGGAGGCGGTGCCGGCATGTTGATGAAGCCGGAGCCCCTGGTGGCCGCTATCGAAGAGATCGCGGGGCCCAAGGGTCCGCAGAGAGAAGGCAAGGTGATTTTGCTTTCGCCCCAAGGTCGACGCTTCGATCAGGGCATGGCAGAAGAACTGGCCCGGGAAAGTGCGCTTACTTTGGTTTGTGGGCGTTATGAGGGTATCGATCAGCGCGCCATTGATGTGGCGGTGGATTGTGAAGTATCCATAGGCGATTATGTGCTGTGTGGCGGGGAAGTGCCAGCCATGGCCATGATCGAAGCGATTACACGCCTCCTGCCAGGGGTGCTCGGAAACGCCGAGTCCTTGGACACGGAATCCTTTCAAGGGTCCGTTCTGGAGGGGCCGCAGTACACGCGGCCAGCGGTGTTTCGCGATTTGGAAGTGCCCGCGGTGCTTCGCAGTGGAAACCACGCTGCGGTGGCGAGCTGGCGAAAAGAGCGAGCCTTGGAGCGGACGAAGCAGCGCCGACCAGACTTGTTGGATGAAGAAAAAACGAATCAGCCTCCGGCTCGAAGTGAAGAACCGGATGGGTCAGATGGAAAGAACTAAAAATTTCAGCTTGAAAGTACAAGCGTAGAAAAGGATAGAGACATGACCTCCTTGCAAAGCATCGAACGTGCAGCCATGCGCCGCGACCTCCCTCCCTTCCGAACCGGCGACACCGTCAAGGTGAGTGTTCGCATTAAAGAGGGAAACAAACAGCGTACCCAGGCTTTCCAGGGTGTGGTGATCAAACGGCATCGTGGCGGTCAGTCGGCCACCTTTACCGTGCGAAAGATTTCCAACGGTGTCGGCGTCGAGCGTGTGTTCCCTGTTGAATCGCCCAATATCGAGCAGGTGGAGATTATCTCTCGCGGATTCGTTCGACAGTCTCGCTTGTACTACCTCCGCGACCTGAGTGGAAAGAAAGCACGCCTCCATTCCAAGGTCCGCGACCTCTCAACATTGGTCTCTGATGAAGAGACTGAGAGGCGTTCCGAAGCCGACAAAGACTGAGGGCTAACCCGTGCCCCTCGAGCTCACAGAGATCGTGCTCGAGGGTGTTGGTCCAATCGGACCGGCACGGCACTTCCCTTTGGGTCCGGGCGCGGTCGTCTTGTCCGCTCCCAACGAATCGGGCAAGACGGTTTTGCTGCGCCTCGTAGCCGCTCTCCTGGCACCCGTCAGCGATTTCTCCTCATTGCTTTCACTGCGTTCTCCATCTCCTGATATTCGTTCGCGGGCAGCGCTGGCCTTGAAGTTCGGCGAGACGACGACGTGGATCGGTTTGGATTTAGATGAGCGTGCCTACCGACTGGTCGAGGACGGAACGCTCAGCGATCTGTGGCACTCCCTTCCCATGAGCGCGGCGGTGCTGGCTTCCAAGATGAGTCTTCCGACACCGTTTTTGTATTGCGATTTGTTTTGCAGTTCTCGTCAACTCATCACTTCTGTCTTGGAGAGTTGCATCCGCGGAAGCAACGACCATCGCACGGAACGCGAGATCGCCGAAGATCACCTGCGTGAAGCCAATCGCACCTTGGAACGTATGCGAGGGCAGCTATCGGGATACGCCGAGCCCACCACGCCTCTGAGCCCCTACGAAGAGGCATTGATTCAGTTGGAAGAATGTGAGAATCGCTTGGGCGAAGCGCGCCGCATCTCGAGTGAGTTGAGTCAGCTCGAAGAAGAATTAACTCCCTTCCGCCCCATTGAAAAAAAGATGACCCCCGAGTTGGAAGGGCATGCGGCGACTTACTCGGAAAATCTGCAGCGGCACCGCGATTGCGAAGCTGAACTGAACGAGCGCGCCGAAAAATTGCGTAGCAATCGGAACTTTTTAAGTTGGTCTCCCGCGCTGAGCGGTGGCGTCTTCATCGGCTTTGCCTTTATCGGCTTTTCAATCTTTCGTTCCTTGGAGAGCGGCTTGGATTTGGAAGCGCCAGAGTTTTTGCTGGGCGCAGGTGTGCTGGGAGTCAGTCTCTTTGGTGTGTTGAGCTTTTTGCTGCGCACGGTCTGGCTCAATTACAAGCAAGCCAAAACCGACGGGCAGTTGGTCGCTGAGAAAGCTCATTATCAGACATTGACCCAGGACGTGGAAGAGATGACGACGCTGCTGTCTCTTGAAGCGCCCGAAGAACTGAGTGACGTGTTGGCCCATGTTCATCGCGTTCGAACCCGTCGAGAAAAACTCTGGGAACAGGCAGCAGCCATCGGTTCCGCCAGCGAACTCGAAGAAAAAATTGCACAACTATGTGACCGCTTGGGTGATAGTCGCGAGGAGCAGTCGGTGCCTGTGGGTGAGGGCATGCAACTGCGGGAGCAGGTAGCCGTTGCGGAGAGTGAGGTGCGCGAAGCCGAAGAGGCCTTGGAACGTGTGGGTAAAGAATCTTTGCCGATAACGCGCAGCCACCCGCTGGGGAGTCGGATTGAAGGCTTGTTGGTGCAGTCGGGCTCCTTGAGTGGTCGCGTGCCCAAAGCCGTGTGGTTGGATGCAGTGGATCTGGTGGGTGCTTACTTACAGGCCTTATCGGATCGCCGCTACACCGGGGTCTTTCGCAAAGAAGAGGGCGCCTATTTTCTGGAACGCAGCAATGAGATGTCCACCCCCATGGAGGAGGCTAGCGAGGCCGCCTTGCAGCTGGTCCACCATGCGGTGCAGTTTGCTCTCGTCGAGCGCGCAGCCTTGACTACGCCATTGCCGCTGCTGTTGGATGACCCTTTCGTGGGACTTGATCCGGAGCGTCGGCAAGGCGCAGTGCGTGCGGTGCGCCGCTTGGGGGCGGTGATTCAGGTTCTTTTTGCCACGTCGGATCCCTCCTTCGAAAAGGCTGCCGATCTGGTCGTAAAATTCTGATTCGGGCCAAGACGCTTTCTAGCCACTGGCATCAAAGGCCGCGGGGATGTGTCGGATGTGCCAACGCTGATGGCTATCGAGTTCGCAGGCGATGACATCGAAACGCACGCGGGGAAACGAGCGGGGCTGTTCATGCAGCCAACTCCTGGCACCCTGCACGATTCGCGCGCATTTTCGTGCATCTACCGATTCCT
This sequence comes from Pseudomonadota bacterium, assembly GCA_003353845.1. Lineage (GTDB taxonomy): Bacteria > Myxococcota_A > UBA9160 > UBA9160 > JADFDR01 > GLO-12. Next base: position 17,071 of record PIVT01000059.1, read on the forward strand.
CGGGAGCGCCGGCTCGCAGCGAGCAGCGTGTCTTGACTTCGACAAAAACTAGAATCCGTGGAAGGCTGGCTACGATATCAATCTCTACTCCACCTGAGCGTACATTTCTGCCGAGGATGCGATAACCTCGGCGTTGCAGATAAGCGGAAGCGCGCGCTTCACCTTCCTTTCCGAGGGCCGTGTGTTTCGCCACTTTGAATACTCCCCGGGACCGGGGTGCCGTTACAGGGCTGATTCGATTTTATGAGCAACCTATATCTCGTGGCAACGCCCATCGGGAATCTGAAAGATGTGACCTTAAGAGCTCTTCACGTATTGCGTGAAGTGGATCTCGTGTTTGCTGAGGATACGCGCCGCACGCGAATACTCATATCACATCATGGAATCACGGCGAAGCTGAAGACGCTCAATGCGCATAATGAGGTCGGTCGAATCACTGAAGTGTGTGCCTTACTCAGTGAGGGTAAAAGTGTGGCCCTGGTTTCGGATGCAGGTACGCCTCTGGTCTCGGATCCGGGGCACCGCTTGGTTGCACGCGTCGCCTCGGAAGGGTTCAACGTCGTCCCCATCCCCGGACCCTCTGCCATCTTGGGCGCGTTGACCGCCTCGGGTTTGCCTCCCATGCCCTTCACCTTTTTAGGTTTCTTGCCTCGTCGCAAGGGTGCTCGGAATACGCTGCTAGAGCGTTATAAAGATTCGCCTGAAACCATCGTGTGTTTTGAGTCTCCCAATCGATTGCATGCGACGCTGGAATCCTTCGCCGAAGTGTTCGGGGATCGAAGCGCCTGTGTGGCGCGTGAACTCACGAAGGTGCATGAGCAAATTGTACGCGGCCCTCTGACAGAACTCGCCAAGCAATTCGAGAAAGGGACAAGGGGTGAGGTGACCGTGGTTGTGGAAGGTTTGCCTGAACGAGAGGCGCGGGCTCTGCGTGCTGAAGACGAGGGTCTCGTCTTGCAAATGGAAGAAGCGATTCGCGAGTTGCTAGAGCAAGGTCGTGGCTGCAAGGAGATTGCCAATCAGCTTTCTCCCGAACTGGGTTTACCGAAACGTGAAGTGTATGCCTGCGCGCTCCGCCTCAAGGAGGGGAAGGCCTGATGCTTCTCGCTCGCCTGGGTCAACTGTCGCGCACCCTGCGCCACTTGAAGATGCGACAATTGACGGGTCAGTTGCGCTGGCGTTTGCGACCAGGCAAGCAGATCGGTCCTGTGTGGAAGGGGGCGCCTCCGGGCTTGGCGATCGCTCGACCGCGGGCCGAATTTCCCGGGGCTCCAGACCATGCCGTGACCGACGGCTGGCAAAAGTTTCGCCTGCTCAATCGCGAGACTTCTTTTCCCGAAGGCATCGATTGGGATTTCTCCGGCTTCGGCCCCCTATGGTCCTTTCATTTGCATCAATTTGATTGGGCACGTCGTTCGTCCCTGTCTCCCGAGGTTCGCGCCCGCGCCATTTTTGATTGGATTGATCGGCACCACGAGGGAGTCGGCTGGAATCCTCACTCGACAAGCTTGCGCAGCATGACTTGGGTCAAGCTTTTGCTGACGCCGGGTGCTTTGGATTTGAGCGAGGAAAAAGAATCCAACCTGCGAAGCTCCTTGGCAGCGCAGTACTCCCATCTCGCAGCCAATTTGGAAACGCATATTCTGGCCAATCACTACTTTTCAAATTTATTGGCGTTGGTTTTTGGAGGTCTGGCCTTTGAAGGCGCGGCGGCGGATCAATGGCTTCAACACGAAACTGCGTTGCGCGAGGAATTGCGCGAGCAAGTGCTTTCCGACGGGACGCATTGTGAACGAAGCCCCATGTATCAGAGTCTCTTGTTGGAGAGCGTGTTAGACGTATTGAATCTAGCAGCGGCTCGGCCGGGTCGGCTCTCAAAGAGTTTGGAAGAGGAGTTGCGGGATGCGGCTGCGCGAATGTTGGGCGCACTGGATGTACTTTCACATCCCGATGGTGAAATTGCCTTGTTTGCCGATTCTGCCTTTGGCATCGCGCAAAAAAAATCAGAGTTGGAAAGTTATGCCAGAGGGCTGGGTCTCCAAGCCAAGGCGCCCGCGCAGCCGGGAGTCTTGGATGCCGGAGGTTATGTACGGCTGGAGCAAGGCGCGTACTGTGTGATCGCTTCGCTGGCGGGCCCCATGCCTACGTATCAGCCGGGCCATGCCCACGGTGATGCCTTGTCCTTTGAATGCAGCGTGGGTTCCACGCGCGTCATTACGGACACGGGTGTGTGTGAATACATTCCGGGTGCGTTGCGCGTCGCATCGCGCGCCACGCAGTCACATGCGACTTGTGTGATTGCTGATGAAGAACAATCAGAATTTTGGGCTTCACATCGCGTGGGCGGCAGGGCAGATGTGAATTTGGTGTCCGTGGAACCCGGGCGACGTTGGGAAGGAACCTGTGCGGGTTGGTCGACCCCAGAGACCTTGCATCGACGCGTGGTGGAATTGACAGAGAGCTCTCTCCGCATCGCGGACCACATGGAGGGTCAGGCGCGTCCTCTGCATTTTGTTTTTCCCCTGGCACCGGGGATTTCAGCGACCTTAAAGGGACGGCGGGCTTGGTTGGATCTGCTTGACGGTGGGCAAGTGAGCATCGACCTGGCGCGCGGCGTCAGTTGGAGTTTGGAGCGTCGCCCCTATTTCCCGGAATTCGGCCAGGTGGTGGAGCGTTGGGTGCTGGTGGGCTGGACGGAACACTTGAGCATCCCGGCCGTTACAAAATTGCGCTATCGCCCGCGTTGACAGATCAAGGCGCTCAGTGGCTGAGCAGTTCCAGCAATCCGTCCTCATCTAAAACGGCGACCTCGAGTTCTTCCGCCTTGCGTAGCTTGCTCCCGGCTTTCTCGCCGGCGACAACATAGTCCGTCTTTTTTGAAACCGAACCCGTGACGCTACCGCCGGCGGCCAGGATCCTTTCTTTGGCTTCGTCGCGCGTCAGGGTCGTCAGGGTTCCGGTCAACACAAAAGTCTTGCCGCTGGCGGCGGTCTCCGGTTTTCCAGGCGTCTTTTCCACGGCCGGCCAATGCAGCCCGAGCTGGCGCAGGCGAGTGATCTCCTCGCGATTGCGTTCGTCTGAAAAGAACGAAACGATGCTCTCCGCGATAATGGGGCCGATGCCTTCCACGGCTTCAATTTGTTCCTGGTCGAATAGCTGCTCGATTTCGCTGTTCTTCGAGTCGCTGTTCTTTGAGTCCAAGGCGGGCAGGTCACCCAGGTGGTGCGCCAGCAAGTCCGCCACCGTCTCCCCCACGTGTCGAATGCCCAAGGCAATCAGAAAGCGCGTCAGTGTGGTGTGCTTGGATTTTTCGAGGCTACTCAGCAGGTTTTCAGCGGATTTTTCACCCATGCGTTCCAGGCCCAGCAAGGTTGCCAGTTCCAGGGAAAAAAGATCTGAGCAGCATTTCACAGCGTCCGCGTCGACGAGCTGATCGATGAGCTTTTCACCTAACCCATCGATATCCAGGGCCTTGCGGCTGGCCAGATGCCGCAGGTTGTTCTTGAGCTGATCCGGGCAATCGATATTCGGGCAGCGCGTCACAACTTCGTCCGCCAGTCGCACCGTCTTCGAGTGACAGGTGGGGCAGCTCTCGGGGAGCTTGTAGCGCTTGGTTCCGCGCGGTCGCTTATCGGGCAGCACGGCTACGATTTGTGGGATGACATCCCCAGCCCGTTGAACAATGACCGTATCGCCTACGCGAATGTCCTTGCGCTCAATTTCATCTTGATTGTGTAGGGACGCATTGGAAACCGTTACGCCGCCCACGCGAACCGGGGCGAGTTTGGCCACGGGCGTCAGTGCACCCGTACGTCCCACCTGGATTTCAATGGCTTCCAATCTGGTGGTTTGCTGTTGGGGTGGGAATTTTTGAGCAATGGCCCAACGCGGTGCGCGTGAAACTTCGCCCAGCTCTTTTTGCAAGTCGAGACCATTGACTTTGAACACCGTGCCGTCGCATTCGACGCGCAAGTCCGTGCGCTGATCCTGCAGCATCTGGTGGAAAGTCAGGGCGCTTTCCAAATCGGGGCAGACGCGGGCCAGGGGGTTGGTCTGAAATCCCCAACTCTCAATGCTGCGCATGATGTCCTGCTGGGTGTGCGCATGGGCGGGTAAACCCTCCGCCAAGCCGTAGGCTTGAAACTCCAGCGCCTGCAGGCGCGCCTGGTCGATATTGCGAAGTTGGCGCAGGGCGCCCGCGGCGGCATTGCGGGGATTCGCCAATAAAGGGAGGCCTTGTTCTTCGCGCCGTGCGTTGAGTTCGTCAAAGGCGGCAATGGGCAAGACCACTTCGCCGCGGATTGAAATCTCTCGGGGCACGTCTTGACCGCCTTTGAGCTGCGGCGGAATCGTGGAGATGTAGCGGGCGTTAAAACTGACATCCTCCCCTGTCTTTCCGTCTCCCCGTGTGGCGGCAACCTGGAGCTTTCCATCGAGGTAAACAATTTCCAGGCTGGCCCCATCCCATTTGGGTTCGGCCCAATAAGCCAGGTCCGTTTCGGTATCGATATCCAGGGCGCGGCGAATGCGCTCGTCAAAGGCGCGCATCTCCCCGTCATTCATAGCGTTTTCCAGGGACAGCATGGGGGAGCGGTGGGTGACACTGCGGAAGCCCTCGGCCGGTGCAGCCCCCACGTTTTGGGTCGGGGAACCCGGAAAAACAAGGCTCGGGAAGCGGCATTCCAGGTCCTGAAGTTCGCGGAATAGCTCATCGTATTCCGCATCACTAATGTTTGGCTGGTCCTCTTGGTAGTAGAGTCGGTTATGTTGGGTAATCAGGTCGACGAGCTCTCGCGCACGCGATTCTTCGTCAGGACCGGGACTTGGGGAATTCACGCAAATAACCCCCTCGGGGTGTTAGGGTTAAAGATCTACCGTGTTTAGGGCGATATTTTACTGAACGCATGGCACTAGCTTCCACTCTGGATAAGTCGTACTACCTCCGGGGCGAGAAGAGAAGGGAGATTCAAGTTTTTGGGTAACAAGATCCAAAAGAAGGACACCATCGGGCCGGAACTCCTTGGCTCCATACTCGATACCGTTTCCGAAGGTTTCGTGCGCTGTCGCGAAGGTGCAGTCATTTGGGCCAGTGCGCGTGCCGCCGAAATCTTCCGAGAGGATAGCGCCGAGAAATTAATCGGGCGCGAACTCAATTCTCTCTTTGTCCCCGTGGATCCGACGTCCGCCTTAGAACCTTCCGATCGCCATATTCGCTTTTCCGATGGAGAAGAACGCATTCTGCGAATTGCTCCCGTAGGTGACAATGGCGACGAAGAGTTGTACTTGGTGGAAAACCTCACACAGCAACGCTTTCTAGAAAATGAAGTGCAGCGGGCCAATCGCGAATTGCACCACGCCAATCGCGAGCGAGTATCCCTGCGCAATCGCGTGCAGTGCGAGACCGAAGAGCGCGACGAACTATTAACCGTGATCAGCCACGAGTTGCGAACGCCCATCACGGTGATCACCGGCTACAACCGCTTATTGTTGGCGGAGAAAGTAGGGACGCTCAACGAAGAACAGCAGCGTTTTTGCAACCAGAGCATCAAGAGTTGTCAGCGCCTGAACAACTTCATCGCCAACTTGCTAGAGGCTTCACGTGAGTCCGATGGTGAAATGGTACTTGAAGTGACGGAAACTTCGGTGGTCCCTACCCTTGAAGGCGTCGCTAGCTTTTTGCGGCCCTTGATTGAGGAACACGGGTTGAGTCTTACATTCGATATAGACCCTGCATCGGCAGCAGCTCGTTTCGATCCTGTTCGTATTGAGCAAGTGATTACAAATTTGCTGTCCAACGCCATTAAGTATTCTCATGATGGTGGCATGATCGAATTGGGTACGAGAAACATTGAAGATGGGGGTCGAAGCTACGTAGAAATTTGCGTGGCTGACGATGGACCGGGAATCGCGGAAGAAGACCGCGAGCGTATTTTTGACCCTTACGTACGGCTGGGCGACTCGGGCCATGTCGGCGGTCTCGGGCTCGGCTTGGCCTTGTGTAAGCGAATTGTTAGCGCACACAGCGGAACCATCGGCGTGGACGAGCGGCCAGGCGGAGGGAGTAGATTTTTCTTCCGATTGCCCGATGCTTCCGACTTACCGAAAGAGCCTGAGCCGACCGAACTGAAGCCCGGCGAGTTGGAGTCGACTTCATGAACGCCACGGCCGAAACGACCCAAGGCAGGATGCGAGGGGCCGAGTCTCGGGCATCGCGAATTCTTGTTGTCGATGACAATGAGGGTATTCGCTCCTACCTGGCCAGCTTGCTCGAAATTAAAGGCTATCAAGTGGACACGGCTGAAGACGGCCGCAGTGCCCTTCACTTGCTGGATTCAGGCGCGTCACCCGATGTCATCATTCTGGACATCATGATGCCGGGCATTGATGGATTGGAAACCCTGCGCCGCATGCGCGAGAAGGGTGATGAAACACCTGTGATCATGCTTTCAGTGGTTGGGAAAGCCAGCTCCATTGTGGAAGCCATGAATCTAGGCGCCATGGATTATCTGAATAAGCCCTTTGAAGAAGAAGAACTGGAAGCGACGCTGCAAAGTGTTCTCGAAAAGCATGGAATGAAAGAAGAACGAGATTCTTTGCTCAAACAGCTTAGCGAACCAGACCCCGGCGCCGTGTGTATCAACCCGGCCATGCGCAAAATCCAGAATGTGATCAATCAGATCTCCGACACCGATGTCACCGTTCTGATCCAAGGTGAAAGTGGCGTGGGGAAGGAGGTTGTTGCGCTATCCGTGCATACCTCTTCCAATCGCAAGGAAGCCCCTTTTGTCAAAGTGAACTGCGCGGCATTGCCCTCGGAGTTGTTGGAGAGTGAGCTTTTCGGCTACGAAAAGGGCGCTTTTACAGGTGCCACGGGTCGCAAGCAGGGCAAGTTCGAAGCGGCCGATGGGGGCACCATCTTCCTCGATGAAATCGGTGAGACGAGCCCCGGACTGCAAGCAAAACTCTTGCAAGTACTTCAAGATCGAACCTTTGCACGTGTCGGCGGTAATCGAGAGATCCAAGTCGATGTGCGTATCGTGTGCGCCACCAATCGTCGTCTGGAACAAATGGTGCGTGATGGTGAATTCCGCGAGGATTTATTTTTCCGTTTGAACGTCGTGAGTATTTTAATTCCACCCCTGCGCGATCGACGCGAAGAGATGGAACCCTTGTGCGAACTATTTTTACGACGATACAGCGCCTTGTACGAGCGCCCCATAGCTCAATTGAGTGATCGCTTGGTGAGTTCTTTCGAGCGCTACCCCTTTCCTGGAAATATCCGTCAACTTGAAAATATGATTAAGCGGATCATCGTCTTGGGAAATGAAACTTCGATTTTGGAAGAAGTCTTGGGGGGAAGCATGTCGGGCTCGGGCGGTGCGAGCGCCACGGATTCAGGTGCATTGGAAGGAATCTTACAACGCGCCGAGGCCAATGCCGGCACGGTCCCGTTAAAAGATGTGGGCAGGCAAGCCGCCTCGGAGGCCGAACGCCAGGTCATCGAGCAAGTCCTCTACCACACCAGCTGGAACCGAAAGCAAGCCTCCAAAATTCTCAACGTCAGTTACAAGACCTTGCTGCACAAGATTCGAGAATCGGGCTTGGAAGGGGAGTAGGGGGCTAACTCCCA
>PIVT01000394.1 GCA_003353845.1 Pseudomonadota bacterium
GTTGAGTCCGACCGTGTAAAGAACGTCCTGGAGGGGGCCAAGTTCTTTGCAGACGTAACTAACGATAGCGAAGTAGACGAACCCGTAACGTAAGAGGAATATAAGATGGCGGACGAAAACGGCGGCGAAGACAGCAACCCATTTGCAGACTTCCAAACCCACGAAGTTGATGGCGTTGAGGCCACCAGCACCAGCGAAGGATCGCAACAACCCGAAACACAAGAGGCGAGTAATGATGACAGCGGCGATGGAGCGTCTACAGACGCCAGTGAAACAGCCTCGGACGAAGGCGGAGAAGATAGCGCATCACAAGAACTGGACGGCGCTGGGGACGGGGACGGTGAAGATACCGACGCCGACGCGGATGACGATCACAGCGAGGGAGAGAGCGATCCTGGCGAAAGCGAGGCAGAGGGGGAAACCGCTGACAGCGGAGATGATAACGAGGGCGAAGATGGAGATGGAGACGGAAAGCCAAAAAAGAAATCCGTCCGCGAACGAATAGGTGAAATGACGAAGGCCAGACGCACTGCCGAACGTGCTACTGAAGCTGCCAACGCTCGCGCCGACACTGCCGAAAACGCTCTTGCCGCCGTCGAGGCCCGTCTTGCCAAACTTGAAAAGGGCTTGCCAGCAGACAGCGATGATGGTAGTGAAGAAAATAGCGGTCAAAGCAGCGCCCTAACACCACCGAACCCCGACGACTTCGACTACGGGGAGATGGACCCAAAATACATCGCAGCTTTTACCGACTACCGTATGGATCTCCGCGATGAGAGAAACCGCGCAACTAACGAAGAAACCCGGCAAGCGGAGGCCGAACAGCAAGAAGCTGTGGAACTCCAAACCGCGATGGATGATACAATCGCTGTAGGCACAGGTGTCTACGAGGATTTTGAAGACGTCGTCGTCAAGGCAGTAGACGATGGTAAGCTGCCACTCTCGCCAGCAATGGCGTTCATGGGCGTAAACAGTCCAGTAGGGCATCATGTGCTCTACCAAATCGCAGGGGACCTGGCATTAGCCAAGAAACTTGTCGCAATGCCTGCTCACGAGCAGATAGCAGAATTCGGTCGCTTATCAGCGCAGTACACTGACGAAGGTGGAACCAAGCCGAAGCCAAACAAAACCCCGCAGGCTACTCCTCCTCCTTCCGGTCGGAAAGGGCAGAAAGGGCCTAAGAAAATTAACGCGGCGACCAGCAATTTTGCGGACTTTGAAGCGAAAGCAAACGCAGAGCTGGCGAAGCAACCAAAAAGGTTCTAAATCATGGCAGCAGTCAATGCCTTTCTTGACGCCACCGAGTACGCGAATACGATGCTTCTTCTTCTGAAGAACCAATTGGTCGCTGGTCGGCTGGTGGATGGTCAGTT
>PIVT01000395.1 GCA_003353845.1 Pseudomonadota bacterium
ATCAGAAGTTGTCACCTTGGGGGTGGGGATTCAAGGTGATGTTCCGCAGCGCAGCGAGGCTCGGCGAGCGGAGCTGCGGAACATCACGCCGCTCGAATCGGGCTGCCGCCCCACCCCCCATGCACCTCCAGCGGCGTCCGGTACCCCAGCGCCTGATGCGGACGATCGTGGTTGTAGATCAGAACCGCCTCCGCCACCGCACGCAGAGCGTCCGCAGGCTGAACGAACTTCGCATTCAGGCCCAGCTCTCGCTTCAAAGTGCCGTTCAGACGCTCCGCCTGGCTGTTCTCGTAGCAGTGGTTCTGTTCCGTCATGCTGATCGCCAGATCACCCCGCTGCAAACGCAGAATGTACTCCCGGCAGCAGTACTGGATGCCCCGATCGGAGTGATGCATCGCCCGGGCATCATCAGGCAGTTGACCGATCGCCATCCTCAGAGCACGCAAAGCGCCAACCACCTCCAGGCTGTCGCTGCAGTCATAGCCCACGATCGCACGGCTGAACGCATCCATCACCAACGCCAGATACATGAACCCAGACTCGGTCCGCAGGTACGTGATATCGCTCACCAGCAGTTGATGCGGGCACCTCACAACCAGATCCTTCGCACGGTTCGGATACACCCCGAAGCCGTGCCGACTGTTCGTCGTGCGGGCGGAACGCCGTTTACGCGGCACCAGCAGACCATTCCGCTGAAGTAACCCGAATAACCGGTCTCGACCGATCGATACCCCCGCAACCTTCAACTCTTCCCCAATTATGTGCAGCAGCTTCCGACATCCCAGACACGGCTGACGCCACCGCTCCCGTCGAACCAGCTCCAGCACCAGTTCCTCATCGATCGTCTGCCGTCGACGCTGCGAACGCTGTTTGTAGTAGTTTTGCCGCGTCATCCCCGCCGTCCGGCACAGCAGAGCCACGCTCAATTCTGATCCTTCAGCGGCTCCGTGGACCGCCCCCCATCTGACTTTTTTTTGAATCCCTCCACATCCTTGCCCAGTTCCTCGCAGGCCAGCTTCAGATACTCGGCGTTGAGCACGTTCTCCGCCTGCGTCTGGCCCAGGGCCCGCTGCAGTTGAGCGATCTGCCGCTTGAGTTGTCGGATCCGATCCGCTTCATCTGGCTTTTCCACGCGTACCACCTTTGCCTGCAGATGATTCTTGCCGTAGCGTCGCAGCCACTTTTGAATCGTCGTCTGGCCGCCGATGTCATAGTGCTGCCGGGCGGCCTGGATCGACTCGAATCGGCCGTTTTCGAGATCCGCCACGACCTGTTGCTTGAAGCAGGCACTGTACCGCCGAATGATCCGCTCACGCATCGCTGACACCTCCATATCCGAATCAGGAGTGTCAACCTATGCCAGGACAGGACA
>PIVT01000396.1 GCA_003353845.1 Pseudomonadota bacterium
GCTGTCGGGCCCCAGCGCCGCATTAATGCCATAGCTGCCATCATTATTGCAGCAGCTGGCGAGTGCATCGGCAAACAGGAAGATGCTCGCCGCCGCCCGTGGGGCCCTAAGCAGGATCGTCACCGATGGGGGGACGCCTGCCCTGGTGCATATTGCAAAAGCGGCCCAAACGTTCAACGGTTCCGAGAACGCTCCGTTGAAACGCACATTGAACGAATGGATCACAAAGGCGAACGATTCCTTACGCGCGCTCCCTATCGGCACCGCCGACTGGCAACGGGTGCTGGATTCGATGCAAACACAGGACGCGCCTACGGTATCGCCGGTCCCAGAAGAATATTGGTCGGATGATACTGAGTCCGATGGGTCTATATGCGGCCGCAAGCTCATGGCCTGGAATGTCAACGGTTTTCGAGGCTGTGTGAAATCGGGCAAATTCAAGGAGTTCCTGCTGGACCATGACCCTGATGTCTTATTCTTGACCGAGGTGAAATGCGCTTTCGCATCTATTGACCGTGGCTGGGAGTTGAGGCATGCGCTCGTTGATCGGGGCTACACGCACGTCTACTGGAACGCGTGCGTCACAGATGGCATGGCCGGTAATTGGGGATGTGCCTTATTATCCAAGGTCAAGCCCTGCAGTGTCCAGTTGGGTATGGGCACGGACCATACGGACACGCAAGGTCGCACCATCACTGCTCGGTTCACGGATGCTACTATCATCGGTACATACTCGCCGTGTTCTAAGTTGCAAGCAGGGCCACTCCCTGCTCGCACCTCTTATGACGCATCGCTCCAGGCCCACTACATTACCGAACTGGCCAGCAACGTGGTGATAGGTGTGGGCGACTTCAACCTGGCGCCCAGCCCGCAGGATTCCACGTTAACTCGATTCCAGCAACTCACGTGCCCGTCGTCGAAACCTGAAGAACGTGCGGCCCACGTGGCCCTGCTTCAAAACACTGGCATGAGCGATGCATACACGGTGCTAGCGGACCCCCTTGCTCCAGCGGAATATACGTGGAGCCCCATCTCCGGGGGCCGCCTCTTTAAGCGGGTGTGGAAAATGAGAATCGATTTGAGTTTGGCACCGGTCGATCGAATCGGTCCTGGCTGTGTCGACGGGCGGCCACGGGTCGCATCCGTCCGAATCATCCCTGACTTCTACGGCAGCGACCACAACCCGGTGGAGACGCTCACCACCGCGGATGGCCGGCGCGTTGCACCAATTGAACCGGAATATATGAAAGCACCACGGACGGACTGGCCCCGAGAAGCGGCCACGGACAACCAGGACGAACTCCCGTTGCTCGCACGATTACTCCGGGTGCTGCCAGTGTTGCATGACGTAAGCCAGGAGGTGCTATGCG
>PIVT01000135.1 GCA_003353845.1 Pseudomonadota bacterium
CTACAGCGCTTGTCCCAGCTTTAATTTGCGAAATCGACGGCAGGACCGGCACGACATCCCGCAGCTTCGGCAGGTGTTTTGCCTTCGAGAGATGTGTGGACGCGCTCGTCATTGTACAACTACCAAACACAATACCCATAAGACCGAGATAATTCGGGTGCATTACAGATGGCATCCGCTTTTCGGACAAGACGTTGTCGTGAGTAAGCGTGTCGACCGCGTAACCGGTGAAGTGTTTCGTTGCCAAGTTGACGAGGATGCTCATCGAAGGCAGCGAGAGATTCCAGCCTGGATGTTTGATCGGGCTACGTGTTCACAAATGCGGTTGTCGCGAAGACCGTACGTAACGGTGCGCGCGTTGCTGGAGCTGGAGTGCCTGTTCGGGGATGTAGCTTGCGGACAAGCGTGGGAAGATCGGCCTTCCATGGAACAGGGAGGGACCGATGAGCACCAAGGGAAAAAAAATGTTCGAGCCTTACCAGCAGGGTCTGTTCGAGCCGCGAGTTCAAACACCGAATTGGGAGACGTTAGCACCGGAGGTTCGAGAGACAGTAACGAGCCTGTTTGCTCAGGTGTTGAGGGGACACTGGGAGCGGGAAGGGGAAGTGGAACGGAATTCGAAGGAGGCCTCTGATGAGTGAGTTAATCAAAGAGCGGCATCTCGTGCGCAAGGCGCTTATTTATGTGCGTCAATCTTCACAGTACCAGGTTCTACACAACACGGAGAGCAAGCGGTTGCAGTACGGCATGGAGCAACGGCTGCGGCAACTAGGATGGCGAGATGTTGAGATAATCGACGAGGATCTTGGATGTTCGGCGACCACAACGGACGGCCGCACCGGATTTCAACGAATGGTGGCGGAGGTGTGCTTGGGGAAAGTCGGAGCGGTTGCAGCCAGGGAGGTGTCACGCTTTGCGCGCAACAACCGAGATTGGCACCAGCTGATCGAGATGTGTGGTCTCGTCGATACGCTACTGGTCGACCATGAATCGATCTATAACCCTCGTGGTGCAAACGACAGGCTTCTTCTCGGACTCAAGGGGAGTCTATCCGAGTATGAGATCGACTTGCTCCGGCAGCGTTCGCTCGAGGCAAGATGGGCGAAGGCGCGGCGCGGCGAGCTGTTGATCATTGCCTCGGTGGGGTACATCAAGACGCCGGATCAAAGATTGGAGAAAGATCCCGACCGACGGGTTCAACGCGCCATTGAGTTGCTATATGAGAAGTTCTTTGAGCTGGGGAGCGCACGTCAGACGTTGATGTGGTTCATTGAGCACGGCCTGAAACTTCCCGCGAGGCGTCACGGCCCTGGGGGATGGGAGACATGGTGGAAACGTCCGTCCTATCCCATGGTCGCCCGCATTCTCACCGATCCGACATACGCTGGGGCGTATTCTTACGGACGGACCGAGGGGCGGACGCAATTGGTCAACGGTGCGATTCGCAAAACACGTGTTCTCAAGCCCCTGGACAAATGGGGTGTTTTGTTGCGAGATCGACATGAGGGCTATATCTCGTGGGAAAAGTTTGAGAAGATACAAAAAATGCTCAGAGACAACAGCTCTCAGTTTCTTCAGGCAAGCACTCGTGGTGCCGCCAAGAAGGGACCTGCACTGCTAGCGGGCCTGATGCGTTGTCGTAGATGCGGTCGAAAGCTCCTGGTTGATTACTCGGGCAAGAACGCCACAGTTCCCCGGTACTCCTGTATGCGAGGTCGTCTGGACAACGGAGAGGCGAAGTGCATTGGATTGGGCGGTGTCCCGGTCGACGCAGCCATCTCCCGCGAGCTCCTTCGGGTCGTACGCCCTGGCGCAATCGACGCAGCGGTTAAAGCGATCACCGAGGAAAACAGTAGACAGGCAGCATTGACCGACGCACTGCTTCTGGAACTGAAAGCCGCTCGGTACGAGGCGGAGCGAGCGAGGAGGCAGTACGACGCTGTGGACCCCGAAAATCGCCTTGTGGCGGACGAATTGGAACGTCGCTGGAACGTTTCCCTTGAAGAGGTGAATCATGCCCAGGCACGGGTTGAGCAGGCCATGGCCGAAACAGGGCAGGACATTCCCGAAACAGATCGTCTCGCAAATATCGAGAAGCAACTACTGGACGCTTGGAGTTCCCCGGAAACGGATGTCCGTCTCAAGAAAAGGATCATCCGTGAACCTTCGGTAAGGATGCAAAATCCAAAAAATAATTGAAACTTTGTTTTGGGATTAGCAGGTCTGGGCAGCGAGTGTAGCTTGGTAGTTCCAGGGCATCCAATCGGCAGGGTTTACGATGATCCGGTCTGCGAGCTTTGCGAGGGTGACGAGGTATTCGAAGGGGTTTTGGTTTTGGAGTTCGCAGGTGTGGATAATGCTCATGAAGAGGTCGCCAACGTAGGCGCCGTTTTCTGTCTTGAAGAACAGTGAGTTTTTTCGATGGAGGATGGACTTCTTGATGGCGCGCTCGCAGGCATTATTGTCGAGGGGAGCACCGGGCACTCGTAAAAACAACGTAAGCTCTTCCCAGCGTTCGGTCATGTAATTTATGGCGACACCGAGGCTGCCGTTAGGCTCGATGGTCTTTTCCTCGAACTGTTTTTCAAACCATTCCTTCAAATCGTCGAGCAGGGGTTTACTGTTTGCGATGTGATATTCAAGGCGCTCCTGTGCGTTCATCTCCTGCTTCTTTGTGTCGTCGTCGTTCTTGTATACCTGCTTGAACACGCTGAGGATGTGTTTGGTCTCTCTGACAAAGTCGTCGGCTATCTCGATAAATTTTCTCCTGGCGTGGCTGTTGCAATTCGCCAGGATAGCCTCGAAGTCGCCGGCGGTGTTGGCGCTTATGCCGTCGCACATCTGAATCGGAGAACAGAGGTCCGCGTTTCTTTGTGACAGCACGTGCTCCAGGTTTTCACCCGCGTGTTTTCTGCCGGTAAAGAACACCGCGATCTCCCGCTTATCTTTGGTGGACAGGATCCCAGACGTGTACAACCCGGTCCTCTCCTTGCCGTTTTTGCCGACGCGCGGCGGCGATTCCAGATTTAAAATTCTTGCCGTCGTGTCGTCGTTGTGCAGCACGTCGCCGGCCGCTGCCTGACTGATAAGCTCGGTGTAAATCGGCGCGAGGCTCAAGGCCAGGCGATACGCGACCTCCCACTGGGTCGATGACGGCAGCGGGATCCCCAGATCTTTCTCCAGCCGTTCCAGACGATTGAACGGCATCCCGCATCCGTACTTGAGCAGGGCGATCATCGCCGCCGCTGAGTGATCGTATTTTTCTTCTCCCACACCTTCGGGAGCCTTCGCGGTGAACACCTCTCCGCAGAGATTACAGCGAAGACGCTCGAGCTCGTACACTTTGGCTTGCAGCGGCGCCATGCCGGTCACCCGAACCATGATCGCCGGTTCTTTTTGGACGTACAATTTTCCCTTCAGGCATTCTGGACAATTATCTTTGGCTTTCAAAGACCCGTGATTGATTTGCTGCTTTTCCGCACCCCTATAATCCTTCGCGCCATTGCGACCGTGGCCTTTGCGTTTTTTCTTTTCCTTGTCTTCGGTTTGATTGCCGACGGATGACTCAGCATCTTTGCTGTCTTTTAAATCGGCATCATCTTTAGAGGCTTTGTCATCATCATCACCGAAGACATTGCTCATCTTCTCGGTGCTCGAGCCAAATATCAGTTTGCGTAATCGGCGAATAGACGCACCTTTCAACTCAATCTCATTGGTTAGAAGGGCAAGAGTATCAACGGCTGCGTCAAGCTTCTGAAACTCTTCTTCATTTATCGGACCGGATCTGAATTTTTTTAAAATCGTCTTGAGCTCAGCAAGAGAAACATCCTGCCGTTTTATGCCTCGCTTTTTATCGCCGGTCGCCTGCTTTAAGGGGCGTTTCCGTTTAGTATTTTTCTTTTTTTTGCCGGTGCGTTTTGACATGACGCAGCCAGTATTTACGACCTAATAAAAGATTGGAACCCTGAATCAACCAGTGATCAATTCACGATCCGATCCAGGTGCGTTTTTTTTTACAATTTACGCCAAACAGGTGCGGTATTCACCTCATTCGGGTTTCCTCCGCGAAGCAAAATGAGCAATTCATGTGCTTCCAACTCGCTGAGTCCTTCATAACCCCCGGGCCAATGTTTGAATTTCCCCTTCGACAATCGTTTTTGGCATAGCCAGAATCCCTGGCCGTCGTACACCAGCGCCTTGATTGACGTTTTTCTCCTGTTGCGAAATACAAACACCGTCCCGCAAAATGGATCCTCCTCGAACTTGTTTCGGCAAAGTTGCGCAAGGCCGTCTATTCCTTTTCTGAAATCCTCGGGCTCCACCGCCACCAATATCCGCATCTGCGGAGTTATCTGAATCATCGTCCCCTGCCGCAAAACGCGTCCACTACCGGAGACACGTCATCACAGCTCACATTTCTGACAAATAAACGACACCCATCCGGGCGCCAGACCTCTATCTCAGGCGCGACGGTCACAGCTTTCCTTTTAAGAGACGCTGATGGGATCTCCACAAAAGAGGGAGCAGAACTGCCTTTCACGGTGGCTGCTGATCGTCCGGCAACTTTCTTCTTTAATGTCGTGTAACTTATCGTCAGATTTGTGGACACAGGATGAACGCCATATTTTCGCGCCAACTCGACCGCCTCCTGCCAAAGCTCCGCAGGCATCCCCCGTCTTTTTGTACGATTCTGCCGCCACTGCTCAATGCGCCGCCGAAGCGATGACACCGCCTCGGGAACAACTTTTCTGATATCCGTCGTCAAAAGCTGACCTCTTCCATTCAAGAAAATCAGCTCGAATAATAGACCAGCACTCAAACGATTTCATGCACCCTTACCGAAAACTCACGAGCACTGGTCGAGGGAGATGTCGCAGTCAGAGGGGTTAACTTTCGGAGCATGATCCTTGACGTCGGCTTTCTTCTTGTTGCTCGACACTATATTCTTGTTCTTTCGGGTACACCAGTCATATTTTGAGCAGCGTAGCAAGGCATCATCCTCTGTCTCTCCACTGTTGCACTTCCACTGCGGCGCGTACACATTGCGAAACAAGCTTTTGAGTTCCGTAAACCTCCTCCATACCTGTGAGGGCCAATAATTTTTAGTAACTTTTAAATTGACATGATTCTTGTATTCAAGTATATATGTAGTACGTACCCATTCTCCTTGTTTGTCCGCTAAGAAGATTGTTTTTTTTACTATCATATCCCATTGTGTCGCAACCGGTGTGTCGCAACGTAGATCAGTGGATAGTGTCGAAACGTTCGCTGTACGAATAAATTCCTTGAATACCTTCGTACATTCGGAATCCCTCAATTGCTTGGTCATGGTCTTGCGCTCGTGAATAGCACATCCAGCCTTCACGAGCATGTATACCTGCACTCTCTTTTGGAGTAGTTTTGAATTTGCATCCATGTTCAAAATAGTGAGCACACCAATGATACAAACATGGGAACATCAGGCGGGGGAAGAGGCTCGTATGCCATACAAAGGAATTGAAAAGTTGAAACTTAAAGCTAAACAACTGCTCCTACA
>PIVT01000397.1 GCA_003353845.1 Pseudomonadota bacterium
TTTATTCAACTATTGCTTTTGAAGTGTCTATAAGGCCGGACCATACGGTGCACGGATTACAAAAACGAAACCTGACCCTTTGTACCTTGGTACAAAAGCGATTGATATCATACTACGAGGGTCAAGTTTCGTAAAAGCAAGAGATCAACGAAACAGGGTACCCTGTTTCGTGGGATTTCAAAGGTCAACGAAACATGACCCTCGTAGGAATCCATCACTCCATCCTTCCCTCGTGATTCCGTGATTCGTACGTGAGCTAGCTTGAGCTTGCACGCCCGTCAACTCTTCCCGGCCCCGCTGAATCATCATCAATGGATCCATCGATGGACACACGACCCGTTTCGCTGTTGGGTTGTTACACCTCCGATAATGAGCTTGATGTTCGCCTCGTTCAGCTCATGCATGACCGCCAGGACGACGAGGCTGAAGCACAACGCGAGGAAGAAGCTCGCGAATCACTTGAAGCAGCTCGGCGCGCGGCCGACGGTGGCGCGGGCGTTCCGAAGAGGAAGCGCACCCGGTCGAATATCATGAAGCTCAATGAGGAAACAGGCGAGTACGAGACCATGCGCCCTGAGGACTCAATTTGGTACAAACTCTACGTTGAAAGCGAACCGCGAACACCTTCGGTGAGTGACCGCACCATTAGCCTACTTTTGTTCTATTTGATGATGTCAATCAATTACTATGTATAGGTATCATGAAGGGGGGTTGGCGGATTTTGAAAGCGGGTATCAGGCTTCATGGGACCAAGGCCGCCGACCAGGTCTTTGCAACGTGCTGCGCACTTCACGTGAGTCGGTCCTTTCGAGGAGTGGAGCCGAACTATCGGCCTCATCATGACCATGCGTCCTGCCTCAGAAAAATTCTCGAGGTGGATGGCCTCGACGTACAGTGGGAGAATGGAGTCCCAGGCATCTGGGAGGGACCCCTCGGCGAACACGACGCGGCCGACGTCCCGCTCATCTTCGCGCGAGTCCAAGCCACGGGGCCGGAGTCGGACCTATCTGGAATGGAGAATGGTGAGGATGATTCAAAGATTGGTGGTGCAGGCGAATCAGAGGACGAGGGCGATGAGGATCGCGGTGCATCAGAGTCCAGCACGGGAGGCACTCTTCGTGCTGAAGGTGGGGGTAGTATTGACGGTTCCAAGGGAGGTCGCACGGACAGCGATGGCGCGAGGATCAAGGTTTGGAACATTGCATTCGAGGTATTCCGGCAAAAGCCCATCACGCATTTCAAAATCCGGCGGGAAAGAAAATATGTGAAATGGCCATAGCGCAATGGGGTTGTGGCTAAAGAGGGAGTTGTGTCTGGAACCCCACCCCGTCTTGCCACTGTCTTTCTGCTGAATGGGGCGGTG
>PIVT01000398.1 GCA_003353845.1 Pseudomonadota bacterium
CTCAAAGCTGCGAAAGCAGACTTGCAGCGTTCGGGGATTAGCGTGCAGCAGGCTGAAGAGGCCGGTATGTACAGCGTAACTGACGCTTCAACGATCTGTCCCGACTTCAAACCATGGCCCGCCCTGGTAATCCCCTACGATGATCCGTCCGTTGACGACTGGATGATATACGAGCGTGACGGCGAAGAGTTTGAGTTCGTCCGTGTCAGGTACTTTGAGCCAGAGCGTAAGGTGCATGGCTTCAAGAAAGAGAAGAAGCTACGCTACAGCCAGCCGCTTGACAGTGGTGTGCGTCCATACTTCCCCATGGTGGAGTTTGAATTCAATGGCAAGATCCTGACGTGGGCTGACATATTCAAAGACCCCACTATTCCGATCATGATTACCGAGGGCGAGAAGAAAGCAATGGCTGCGTGTCTTGCCAACATTCCCACGATAGGGCTGGGCGGCGTCTATAACTTCACTCATGACGGTGAGCTGTTGCCTGAGATGGAGGCTATAGAGTGGTCCCAGCGCCCTGTCTATATCTGCTATGACAGCGATGCACTGGCCAACTCAAACATACAGGCCGCTGAGGGTAGACTGGCGACGCAACTGAGCATGAAGCGCAACGCTTCCACGTTCCTCGTGCGTCTCCCCGATCTGCCAGGCGGAGCGAAGCAGGGCATTGACGACTTCCTCGTGTCCAAGGGTGAGGACGCGCTATGGGAGCTGATCGACAAGGCCCCGCAAATGCGCAGGCTGGACCGTGAGGTGCTGCGCATGAATGCAGACGTTGCCTACATCAAGAAAGAGGATCTGGTGCTCGACACTGGCACCGATATCTGGATGAAGAAGTCAGGCTTCACCAATGGCAGTGAGTATTCATCACGTATGCTTGAAGTACCAAACTCCAAGGGCGACAAGATGACGAAGCAGTACGTCGCTATCGAATGGCTGAAGCACGCGCACGCCCGGCGCTATGACGATACGATATTTGTTCCGAACACGAAGGATAAAGCGGTCAAGATGACTGGCGGCGGTGTGGCGTACAATCGTTTCCGTGGACTGCACCCGAAAGAGGGTGACGTTGAGCCTTTCTTTGAGCTGTACGACTACCTCATGAGTGACACAGATGAGATTGACATTGACCTGATCTGGAAAACGATTTGCTACAAGATCCAGAACCTTGCCGAGAAAGTGGGGCTGGGTATTATGTTGCTGGGACCACAAGGCGCTGGCAAGTCCATGTTCTGCGAGATTATCTCCGAAATGGCTGCACCATACAACAAGGTGATGAGCAGTGATGAGCTGGGTGCGGACTTCAACGGTTGGATCGAGACGACGTTGATCTGTGTGATGAACGAGGCCAAGGCGGCAAA
>PIVT01000399.1 GCA_003353845.1 Pseudomonadota bacterium
GTCTTCCGTGGTGCCGAGGTACTCCTCCATCCTCTTCCGGCAGGTGGAGTTGTGCACTTTTGACTGCTTTGATCCCTGCATGATCAACTCGCAGCCTCGGCAGCCGTCGGAAAATCCGGCTTCCCAAAAATCCGCCTCCGCGAGCTTGACACTTCGTGTCCTCGGCGGGGCGGGTTTTGGTGGTTCGATGACCACATCGTGGGCCACTTGGGGATCCAGCCGTATGCGGAGCCTGGTGTCGTGCTCCCCAGGGTTCGGCTGGATCTCGGTCCCACTGACACGCAGCAGCCACTCGGCGTCCCATCGCTGCGACTTCGGCAGTCGGCGCAGGGCTCGGGACTTCACGATGTGTCCTGTCTCTCCCACTAGGATCACTTCGTTGCTGATGTCCACGAAGCCGACAAAACAGCCGAGTTCGAAGCGGGCTGCGGCTGTGGGCAACCGTTGTCCGGAGTAGGTGAGGGGTCGGTACCACACCTTTTCACCGAACTCGACCACAGCGGTGGAGGCCGATTTGCCCTTGCAGCGTTGGTACGCTGTGCGTCCATCGGCTCCGATGGAGTAGCGTCTGTGGATCCCGACGGCATGGTTCACCAACCAGCTCATCAAGGGATTCTCGGGATTGACCTTGACCTGGAGTCGGTACTCCACGGCGTCCCGAATCGTGCGGGCGAAGCCCTGCATGGTTTGGACGGCGCGTTCCACCGCGCCGTGGCTTTGGGCGTCGCCCACAGGAGAGCGTTCGAAGACGACCTCTCCCATGAGGGCCCGGCGCAGGGCTTGCAGGAAAGCCACCAGTGCGGGCTCCTGGTCGTCCTTGAAGATCACCCTCTTGTACCCGAGACTGTAGATGTCTCGGCATACAGCACGAAGGACCAGGGTGACTTCGGGGTAGTCCACGCCCTTGTGGGGGACTGCGTGTGCGAACACGCTGCTGGTGACTTCGTCATGCATGACGAGTACCGGGGAGAAGCCAGCGGCTGTTTGGCTGCTCTCATCCTGGACTCCCCCACTCAGGAAGCCGTAGTCGAATGACAGCGTAGGTGCAGCGTCTGACTCTCGCTGGACGGCTCGGTGTGGGTTGTTCCGAGCTCGTCCGCGCACGCAGTGGGGGCACCATGATCGGAATGCCGCGTGCGTGAGGTTGTGTTGGTCAACCTCGGCCTGAGTGGGCTCACCGGGATCGCGTAGCAGCGGGGCGTCTGCTGCCTCTTCTTCCGGTTCAGGCAAGATGAACTCTTCCCCTTCGACGTCTTCCAGAGGGAACACGTCTAAGGGGGCGATCGCCGGTCTTACGGGCGGCGCAGAAGCGGTGAGGTCGTCTGCGCCTGTGAGCGCGCATGCGCTCATC
>PIVT01000400.1 GCA_003353845.1 Pseudomonadota bacterium
CTGGTCCTTGACGTGAGCCGTGCCCACTGGTACCCCGAGGCCCGGCGAGACGTCTATGTGCGCTTGCCCCCGGAGGACCCCCAGGCAGACAAGCCGGGGGTGTGTGGCAAGCTCAACAAGACCATGTACGGCACGTTGGACGCAGCCCAGAGCTGGGGAGACCACTACTCCGAGCTCCTCGTCCAGGCCGGTTTCGCCCGTGGAACCGCGTCCCCGTGCCATTTCTACCACAAAGCCCGAGACATCCCGGTACTGGTCCACGGGGATGACTTCGTCGCGGCTGCAGACGACCGGCAGCTCCAATGGCTAGACAACTTGCTGAAAAGCAAATACACGTGCAAGAGTGTCGTCATTGGACCAGGACCCGATGCCCAGCTGGAAGGACGCATCCTCGGTCGCATCATCCGGTACTGCGACTGGGGCATCCAGTACGAGGCCGACCCGGTCCATGCCGAAACAATCCTTCGGGAGCTCGGCTTGGAGAATGCCCGAGCTGTTGGCAGCCCGTGTATGGACTCTGCCGCGGCCCTCAGTGGCGCAGCGAGTCCCGCCGCGGCCCTCAGCGGCGCAGCGGGCCATGCACTGCCAGACACCGCCAGCAGCACTCTCCCCGACCGAAGGAAAGCGGTCGGCAGCCAAAAGGACCGGGAACTCGTCCTACCGGCTGAGGAATGCCTGCCAGAATCGGACAGCCCGCTACTGATCGAAGAAGAAATGACGAGGTATCAGTCGGTAGCGGCCCGAGTAAACTACCTGGCGTTGGATAGGCCCGACATCCAATACTCCTCCAAAGAGTTGATGCGGCATATGTCCGAGCCCCATGAGGTAGATCTGGCAAGCCTCAAGCGAGCAGCCCGGTACCTGAAGGGTGCTCACCGCGCAGTGCTACGGTTCATGTGGGGCGCACCTCCGCCAGAACTCGTAGGCTACGTGGATGCGGATTTCGCTGGCTGTACCGCCACGCGGAAGTCCACCAGTGGGGGAGCCATATTCTGGGGGACCACCTGTCTTAAGACATGGTCCAAAACCCAGCCCACTATTGCCTTGTCCTCCGGTGAATCCGAGCTCGCCGCTGTGGTGCGCGGCGCGGCTGAGATTCTCGGCATGCAGTCTGTGTGCAGGGACTTTGGCATCGAGCCCCGCCTCGCCCTCCGGTCCGACTCCACTGCCGCCATCGGCATCGCCGGACGCGAAGGCTTGGGAAAGGTCCGCCACTTGGCCACGGCAGACCTATGGATTCAGCAACGAATCCGGCGTGGTGAACTTACCATCGCCAAATGGCCCGGCCAGGACAACCCGGCTGACCTCTGCACCAAAGGTCTGGCCCCGGAAGCTGTCCGCAGACACTTTG
>PIVT01000401.1 GCA_003353845.1 Pseudomonadota bacterium
AAGCGAAATGAAGTCAGAGCAACGGGGTGCTTGAAGCGAGTCGCTGAGTGGATAGCGAAATTAATTTACGCAACGGGAGAATTATAGCTATTGACAACCGGGGGTCTGAGACGTGTTAGATGCGGCATAGGTACAAAGACTGCCCGCTGTACGTACCCGCGGCCTCTACTTCGGATCGAACTGCCCGAGCATAATGCCAAAGCCACATGCCTCAGCGGAATTGAGCACATATTCCTTGTAAGTCTTGAAGTGCCCACCCAGATGCTCGTCAATTTCTTCCTGCGAGAAATTGATGGGGATCACCGCCGGGATACCTGCACCTTCTGCCTGGGCCTTGGCCTCCTCGATTTCTTGGACACCGAAGACTACGCTCATTACACCTTCGCCGTTTTGTTCAAGAAACTGACTCACCACGCTCTCACGCTCTGGGATGGGCGCGCAGAGTTCGATTCCTGCCTCCCAACTGATTGCAACAGAAATCCCGAATAGTTCACCGGTCCAGCTTGCATCTTCAAACGTTGTGCCGAGAAGATTCGAGTAGAGGGAGATACCCATCTCAAGGTCGCGAACTGCAATTATTACGCGATTCACACCCTTGCAACCCATACCACCCCCTTTGTAGAGATTCTGAAAGAACCGTGCCCGCTGTTCAAGAAAGTAAGAATTACCGAAGCATCTAACGGTAAAGCTCACTGGCCCGGCCCCGCGCCGTGACCTAATTCCGAGATGCTACCAAAATTGGCGCTCCACAAAAATGGCCTGGCGTGTTCCCGGGTCCAGTGCAGCGAATTGTTATGCGGCGGAGAGACTACGACGGATTGAAACGGAAATAGGTGACGGAAGCGTTGGGCTACTTGCGCTTCTTGCCTTTGCCGGTGGAGGCGACGGAATTGGAATGCGTATCCTCAATGCTTGAGGGAAGGGACCCACGAGCGGCAATTCCCCAACCACTGTCTGCCCGGACGCTGACCTCCCACTTCCCACCTTCTTGCCTGTAGAAGTTTCCTTCGTGAAAGAAGACATCCGGCAGGCCCACGGCAACATAGACACCCTTCCCTGAGTCAAAGGTAAGTTCGACCCCACTGGAATGTTTATGAGTATCACCATGCTTTGCACGGTACCCATGAGCAGGCGCATGTGCTGGAGGCTCAGCGGAAGCCGGAAGGGACAAAGCGAAAGAGATGCAACCGGCTGCCAAGGCGAGAGAATAGAGAGCACGCATCTGAAACCTCCAAAAAGGGAATCTGAACCCCCTATCGGAGATATCCCCGAATATCATGAGTGATGGACATCACATCATGGGTAAGGCCGGAATTCGTTTCAGAGACCAACTTCGTCGACGCATAACGG
>PIVT01000402.1 GCA_003353845.1 Pseudomonadota bacterium
GGCGCACCTGACACCATGGGCGAGGCGCGCATCATGTTCGCAGCCATGGGGAAGCAAACCAAATCGGCGCGGGTAATACTGGCGATGATTGAAGCCGATGAGGCAGTGAAGCAATGACCGAATACGAGATAGAGCACCGCGCGCCAAATCGCAGCAACGGCAAAATGGCGTCCAACAGGACCCGGTTCGAGGCACCTACTGACAAGGTAGCTTTGAAGGCGTTCAAGCGCGCGGCGGGATATGACAAGCGAGGCGAGTTGATCCTACGGCGGATCGACGGCAACAAAATGGTACGCATTCAGGAAAGGAACTTCGACTAATGGCCAGCAATATCAGCGCGGTTTTAACCGTAGTCACGACCATGACAATTCTCGTGATCTGCCTAGTGGGGTTGAGCACATGACAGAGAAGGAAACGCGGTACATAATCCGCATGCAAGGGGCTGGCGAGCGCGGCGACTATTTCCGTATGCTGGCCGGATACTGGCAGAACTACGCGCGCCGCTACTCAGTGCTGGCGGACACGGTCCTGCTACTCGACACAATGGACGAGGCGCAAGCGCACCTTGACGAAATTGCGGAGCGCATGACCAGCAACAATCCCGACTGGCTGCTTGCATGGTCGTTATCAATTGAGGAGTACGGCACATGAGCAAGGCAACCAGTAGCTACTTGAACCGTCCGATCAGGACAATTGAACAGGCGCGAGCCGATACAGGAAGGACAAACGACAATGGCAAACGACAACAAAGCAGCCCGGACCACAAAGGAACGCCAGCTAATGATTGCCCAGCTACGGGTAGAGCAGAAGCAGGCGCAGGACGCAGGCAACAATGACCTGGCTGTGAAACTGAAGCGGCAAATCAGACGACTACAAGACTGAACCAATTGAAACCGAGAGGACGAACATGACATATATTAGCAAAGTAGCGACGCTGGCCACACAACAGGCCAAGCTGAGTAAGAAGGACGTATTCACCATAATTGAGGATATGTGCCGGGACAAAAACCCGACGTTGAACATGGAGCAGCAAGCCAAGCTCTACAAATTCTTTATGACAGCGGCGAAGCCAGCCAACACGGCGTTCAATTGGGTATCCCTCGCCAAAAGTAACGAGGTGACGCGGCCCTATCTGCATTACGTCTACTGCGACCATGAGCACCGCGACGGCCCGATGATGGTAGCCACGGACGGGCACCGGCTGCACATTTGCCCAGCCCCCGAGGGAATGAAGCACGGCTTTTACGACGCCAATTGCGAATGGGTTGACCTTGACTGGACCTACCCGGACTATCAACGGATCATTCCAATGGGCGGACGCAGCATTCTATGGGAAGCTGAGGAGGCCAA
>PIVT01000403.1 GCA_003353845.1 Pseudomonadota bacterium
CCGTCATACCCCGGTCACTTAGCGCCAACGCGTCGACCACGAAAAGTTCGTCAGCTGTCCACATATCGGCTGCCTGTTCGCTTGTGGCGAATGATCTGAAAAGGCATTTTAGCGCGATCAGCTCCGAAACGCACGACATGGTGAGGGACTACGAGAAGGCTGTCAATTCGGCAGCGGAATGGATGAACGGTTGGGACGCCATGGCCACCGCCACAGCCGGTGGTCCTGGCCAAGATTGGTCACCGATCGCCGCTCCTGCGGTGTTACAGCAGGAAGCTTTCACAGTCGACAGACCAGTAATGAAGGCAAAGCTGGATTTGAACCTCACCATACAAAGGGACGCACGGCGGAAAAAGTGGCATCGGCAGTTTAACGATCCCTCTTGCCTTCCGGCACTGGTAGCCCGCATGGTGAGTCGTGCCGAAATGGAACGCACGCCAGCAGCGCGCGCAGCCCTGCGCAAAGAAATGCTCGGGTTGTCGGCGAAGTGTTGGAAGGAAACGAACCGGCGGTCGAAGAGAGATGTCATAAACGAAGCAAGGCGCGATGGGCGCACGGTGCAGTTCTCTGCAGTTCACGGCATCATTGTGGAAAAAGGGTACGAACTACCCGAAGGCGATCCCAATCGGAAGTTCAAGGGGCGTGCAGTTCTACTTGGGAACCGTGTATGGAACCAAGATTACGAACAGGCTTGCTTCGCCGATCTGGGCAACGCACCCACGTTGCTTGAGGGAGGACGAACCACCGACGCCTATGGCTGTTTGCCAGGACACAATGTCCAACAAGCGGACGCGGTCCAAGCTTACATTCAAGCACCGATGAAAACAGAGGTGTGGGTAACACTGCCGAAAGAAGCTGTGGAGGACCCAGACTTTTATTACCAAGTGCAGGACCCCGTAGTGCCGCTGGATTACGCCTTGTACGGGCATCCGGATTCTCCAACGTACTGGGAAATGCACTGCGACGAACTTGTAAAGCGTATCGGTTTCGAACCCTACGGCCCGGAATGGCCGTCCGTGTACTTCCATCGCGAGCTCAAACTGATGTTGTCGATTTACGTAGACGACTTCAAGCTCTCGGGTCCCAGGGAAAACCTGGCAAAGGGCTGGGCGCTTATTAGCGAGGTTATCGACTTGGACGCGCCTACTGAGGCGGGCTTGTACTTGGGGTGCCGACAGCACAAGGAAGAGATTGTTCTGAACGATGGATCCAAGAGAACGTGCATGATCTACGACATGGAATCGTTTCTAGATCAGTGCATCGAGCGTTACACTTCGACTGTTGGAGCGAAAGCGCTGAGGTCATGTGCAACACCTTTCTGGAACGGTCCAGAGGGTGTCGCTGCGGC
>PIVT01000136.1 GCA_003353845.1 Pseudomonadota bacterium
ACCAGGACCCTCACGATATAAATCCTCCGATCAGAATGACCGCGCCGTTATAGAGCGGCCGGCCGATTTCCGCTAGGCTGGTCCCCTTCGTGGATACATACAGAACCATGTGCTTGGCGTCGACGCCCGAGTTTAAGCGCGTTCTGGAAGATGTTCGCGACTTGCATCTGGCTGCGTGACACTCAATGCACGCCACCCTCTAGCTGACCTCATACGACTAGGCATGTGGACCGGCTGCCGGATCGAAGAGATTCGTTCGCTGAAGATCAAAGACGTTGATGATGATTATTTTTCAGTCGGCGACGCAAAGACTGAAGCTGGTTGGCGGGACGTGCCGATCCACAAAGAGCTTATGCCGACGATTGATCGCCTCATTGGTGACAGAGAAGACGGATACGTACTTATTGACCTTAGCGATTTCAAAACTTTCCTATAAATGAAGCCCATATCAATAACCTATAGCATCGCTCGATCTAACGGAAGCAAATGTAAATCCCCTTTGGTTCCGTTAGGTCTGGCAGCTTCTAGTTGCCTTTTGTTTGGAGTCAGCCACCACTCTAGTTGCCTTTTGTTGTAAGGACTGCCATTGAGGTGCGCTTAACGAACAAAGTAGTTGCGAGATGTTCCCTGCCATGGTATGTCCATATGAATTCATCGAAAGGAGATGACCTATGACCATAGAGAAGGGGATTGAATTCGGGCCGTTCGTGCGCCGCGAGAGAGAAGGCCAGGGGCTCGGTCTACGCGAGATGGCGAGGCGGATCGGTGTCAGCTCTTCCGGTCTATCGATGGCTGAGCGGAACCTTCTTTCGCCCCCTGCCGAGGACAAGCTTCACAAGCTTGCCAAGATTCTCGATGTCGATGCCGATGAACTCCTGGCATTGGCCGGGAAGGTCTCTTCCGACCTCCTAGGCATCATCCTGGAACGGCCCAAGGAACTGGCTGCGCTTCTTAGGGCGACCAAACACATGACGGTTGACGACGTGATCAAGCGCATACCGGCTAACGACGTGACACGCCGGACCCGTAAAGCGGAGAAGAATCAATGACCGATGCCACGCTTCATCTGGACGAAGAGGCTCTTGAACTAGACCGCCGCATTCGCCAACTGCAAAACCTCGACGCCACCCAAAAATTGTTGGCGGTATTCATGAACGGAATGCAGCACGGCTTTTTCCGTTTCGTTGTTTCCGGAACCATGGTTAAGGCCAAGAAACGCGAGATTCTGATCGAGGTGGGCAACTCCTACAAGTTCACGATACCAGAGGAAGAGTTGCCGAGTTAAAGAAACAGCAACCCCCGGAAAGGTTTGGAAGGAGGAGCGCCACCGGAAAACAGATTGCCGCTTAAGGGGAGGAAGAACCCTTGGTGATCACTGGAATTGAGAACGCCAGAATGCAACGAAAAGAAACATATTCAAGTGTTATCGGTGGAATTCCGAGGCCGGAGATCAGGCGCAATCTGACCGTGAAAGATCACCGGCAATGAAAACACCTCATACACTTGACGACAATCTAATCGACCGCACCATCGAAACCTGGCAGCCGCGCGCGGACCGTACCCTATCCCGCGAAGATGGCCGCCAGATTATCGAGAATGTCAGCGGTTTCTTTTCCATCCTGGCTGAATGGTCGCAGGCGGAAGCCCAGGAAACGGCCAGCGCCCCTGACTCCGGGGGGGACGCATCATGACCATGACCGCTGAATTCCTTGCCAAGGCACTAGGCGGCGCACCTGAAGGCGATGGCTGGAAAGCCTGTTGCCCCGCGCACGATGACCGAAACCCAAGCCTTTCGATTCGCGAGGACAAGAGGGACGGCACGGTCCTGGTTCATTGCCACGCTGGTTGCGATCAGCTGGACGTGCTGGCTGCTCTTCGGGAACTCAAGCTATGGGGAAGCAATGACGGGGGGAAAGGGCAACCTCGCCGCCGCCGCCGTCCGCGTCCCCGTCTTCCGGCAGAGCCCCGCCCGCTGACCGAAGAAGAGAAAGCCAAAAGGGAACGGGCTCTTGAGATATGGGAAAAGAGCAAGCCTGCACCGGGCACGCTGGTTGAAATCTATTTACGGGCACGCGCCCTAACCCTCGAGGACGGTATCCCCGAGTCCCTCCGTTTCCATCCCGATTTATGGCACGCCGGATCAAGGAAGCGCTGGCCTGGAATGGTCGCTCTGTTGGTCGACCTGGACGGCAACCCCTTGGGTATTCAACGGACCTTTCTCGACCATGACGGCAAAGGCAAGGCGCCCGTTGGCAAGAAGAATGCAAAGTCCTCGCTTGGACGAATCGCAGGCGGCGGCATTCACTTCGGGGAACCGACCGATCGGCTGTTGGTCTCGGAAGGTACAGAGAACTGCCTGACCATCATGCAGGTGGCCGGGGGTATCGGATGGGCCGGGGGGTCTACTTCGGGGATGACAGGCTTGCATCTCCCTCCCTCAGTTAAGACCGTGATCATCCTTGCCGACAACGATGGCCCTGGGGAGCGTACCGCGCAAAAGTCCGCGAAAAAATGGGTTGCCGAAGGTCGAGACGTACGCATAGCCACGCCCCCGGGCCAGTGGAATGACTACAACGATATGCTCATGGCAGGGGTTGAGATATGAAAACTCCGGCCCGCAAAAAGAAATCCACCGTCCTTGAGATGGCCGAGCCATTCGAGGGTCCGATTGATATCATGATCGGGCGGGTAAAAGCTGGTGACATGGGGGCACCCTTCGAAGTGGACAACCTTGAGGCCCTTTGCGACCTGAAGGAAGACAATCTGGCCGAATTCCAGAGGACCCTAGACACGTTGCAGAAGGCCGGTGTTGAAACCCCAGACTTGAACGCGGCATTAAAACAGGGCTTGGAGTCCAAGAAAGGACGCCCGTCGCAAGCCGAAGAGCTTGTCGCTATCGGCGAAGGTTCGGGCGTTGACCTCTTCCATGATGGGAGCCTCGAACCGTTTGCCTTTCTCCAGGATAAGGGGACTTGGAAAACTTGGCCTGTTAACTCTGGGGGGTTCAAGCGTTGGCTCATACGGGCATACCGGGAGCGCACGAAAAGGCTGGCAGGTGCGGAACCGCTTAAGACCGCGTTGCGCACCATTGAGACAACGGCAATTGATGAGCGGCCGGAGCGTCCCGTGCATACCCGTGCCGCCGTCCTGGACGGTACGACGTACATCGACCTTGCGAACAAGAAAGGGCAGGTGCTCGAGGTTGGTCCGGGGGGCTGGCGTGTTGTCGAGGATTACCCGGTGCGGTTCCTTCATCTCCCTGGTTTGTTGCCGTTGCCGGTCCCGGTTCAGATCCCGTTGCCGGTGGATGGCCCGCTCGAAGAACTTCGGGACTTCCTCAATGTTGACGACGACGGTTTCATCCTTGCCCTTTCATGGCTCCTTTCCGTCCTTCGCGGTTCAGGCCCCTATCCACTGCTTGTCATTTCGGGGGAGGCAGGTTCCGCTAAGTCAACCTTTGCGGGGTTCATGCGGGAGCTTGTTGATCCAAACGACGCGCCCCTATCTGCTATGCCAGCGGATGAGGATGATCTATTTGTCCTTGGGCAATATGCCCACGTCCTAAGCTTTGATAATATCGGGGGGAACCTGACGCCCGGAATATCAAACGCCCTTTGCCAGATAGCTATTGGCGGCAGTAAACCAAAGCGCAAGCTCTACACAGTTGCCGACGTGGCAACTATCAAGGCAAAGTGTCCGGTCATCCTCAACGGGATTACTGAATTCGTGACACAAGCGGACCTTGCCGACCGCGCGATCTTTCTTTCCTTAGAACATATTCCCGATAGTCGTCGCCGTTCCCCCGCTGATATGCACGCCGCGTTTGAGGAAGCCCGGCCCCGTATCCTTGGGGCGCTGGTTGAAATTCTTGTGCATGGGCTCGACAAGCTCCCATCGATAGACACAGAGAACCTGCCTAGGATGGCCGATTTCGGAAGGCTTGGGGAAGCTTGTGAGACCGCCTATGCGGAGCCCGGCACCTTCGCAAAGGCTTACCGGGGGAACAGGAACAAAGTTGCGGAAGCGGTTGTCGAGAATAATCCGGTTGCCCTTGCAATCTATGAATACATGTTTCTGCGAAGGAGGGAAAACAAGGGCGGACTGTGGATGGGAACGGCGGCGGAACTTCTTTCGATCCTAGACCTGCACGTTGGGGAGGGCGCTGCAAGGTCGCAATATTGGCCTAAGACCTCTACCGCGATGGGGAATGCTTTAATCAAGCACGCACTTGCCTTGCGCAAACTTGGCGTTGTGGTTAACTCGAAACGGAGCGCATCCAACGGTGGCCGGATTAAAACAATTCAATTCATCCCCCCCAAAGAGCCTGCCGCCACCACTGACACTACTGACACTACTGACACTCGCGACCCCCCCCTAGTGTCAGTGGGTAAGTTCTTGAATTTAAACGATATAACGCCACTTACTGACACTACTGACACTTGTGTCCCTCTAAAAAAGGAAGAAATCAAAAAAGAGAGAGGGGGCGGGAGTGTACACGGCACCAAGCCTACCGACAGGTGGGACGCATAATGTGGGGAACATCTAACAAACTGCCAGGACGAGTGTCAGTAGTGTCAGTAATCCCGAAAGGGGTAACAGGATCAAGGGCTTATCCACTGACACTACCCTATCCTTCGAGTGTCAGTAGTGTCAGGAGTGTCAGTAGTTCACCGGCACGGCCCAAAGGCCAACCTGTTGAAAACAAACAAATCCCTTCCAATGGGACAAACCGATCGGTATGCGGAACCGCTCCAGCCTATTCCGGTTTTCCTCTTCGGGACACCTGCCGACCGGCACCGGTCGAGGCCCTGAAACAAGGTGCCATGGCCTCAAGTGCTGGGGAGGAAGGCGGCAACACCATAGGCGGGGGCAGGTGCCCCGTGTGTGGCCTTGTCGTCGCCTTCCGCTCTTCGTGCCGCCCCGTAGGCAATTCGGCGCAACCTACCCCCCGTCAGCTGCCACTCCATTCTTTATTTCGGGAGAATGCCCCCACAAGCGCACACCCGCGAGCCGGGGGAACCCGGTGATGGGAGGGGTTGGATCAGGACGCCAACCCGGCTTTGGGAGGGGCACCGTAGAGACCGGCAATGCGATCAATGTAAGCCAGCTCCATCATGGCGGCCACCTAGCCCCCGGCAAGTGGGGGCAATGGGGTTGGTGGGCGCCCGATGGGACGGTCACGGGGGGAGTCAATTTCTTCGTCACCAACGACGACACCCTGATCCTTGGATACCAGGCCCGCCTCGATACGGATTCCCCTTTCGTGGAAATGGAAGAACGCATTCAGATTGCCCGTGTGAACTGTCAATACGGGGAGACCCGGCCATATCTTGTTTGCCCTGGCACCGTGAACGGAAAGAATTGCGCGGCCCAATCAACGAACCTGTATCTGACGGGGCTTTATTTCAAATGCCGTCGTTGTGCGAAGCTCGCTTATGCCAGTCAGCG
>PIVT01000405.1 GCA_003353845.1 Pseudomonadota bacterium
GAGCTCTGACGAAATTATTTTGAGATCAACCCCCCCGACCGGGGGGGGCGGAAATTATTTTGAGATCAACTAACCCGCGCCACGGAGATGGCGACGGCCACTTGGCTCCTGTGTTCTTGTTTGAAATGAAAATACGACATCGAAGCCCGCTAGCTAGCTAGCGCATGCCCCCCTTCTCTAAATCCCAAATCCCCGCTCTGAGCTAGCCCTGGGGTCCACGAGAACGAATGAGCGCGCCACACGCACCGGAAGAAGGAAATCCCTCCGAGATAAGGGCCATGAAGCAGGCAAGCGCCTTTCACATAGCGCGGGGATGAATGGGATTCGCGCGCGGTTGCTGCTTGCTTGTAATGTTTCTCGCATATGCCGCCATATGAGATTCAGGCCTAAGGCCAAGGCGCATATATGTTGCTGCTTGCTGCGGCTTCGCCCGTTCCCCAATGCGCGTTGCTTGGCTGCGCGCCCTGGCCAGGCCCCGGGCTTTTTAAGTTACCGGTGTCCTTTAGTACGGATTCATAGCCACGTGCGTGCAAGCCCTTTGTCCAAACCCAACGCGCCCGCGCCCCCTTCGCTCTTCGCTGGCCTCGGCCATGGCCTCGGCCTCGCTGACCCTGGCGCCCACCTCCGGCCTGCTCTCTGCACTGGGGACTCACTTCGACTGGTGGCCCAACCCCGCTCTCGACCCAGAGCCCCACGGGCGCAAACATCGGGGTGGCGGCCCGAGCATGGGGATAGGCCTGCGTAAGTGCTGACGGGGCGGGCGGGGGGGCGGCAGCTGGGGCCCATCGTCCCTTCGACGCTCCTTCACATCAGCTTGGCTTCGAGTGGCCAGGAAGGACCCGCAGGCGCGATGCGAGCCAAACCTTGGCGCTCAGTGCGGAATGGGGAGCGTGGAGGGGCGAGAATATTTGGCATCCGCATGCTCTTTCTCTTGCTTTCACCCGATTGGATCGGTCGCCACAAAGAAAGCTTAAGTTTCACCGGTACATTGGCGAAGCTTGGAACGGGCCACACGGATGCTTTCCCGGAACGCCACAGACTCCGAAGGTGCACTACATTGTGCGGCACATCCCACACTGGGCGAGGTACTTCGGTACTCTTGGGGTCTTTGGTTGCGATGGGTCCGAGGCCGCACACCCGAAATGGAAGAGTGCTGGAGACCTCTGCAAGAACATCACGAACGCGGAGCGGCGTGCCTCTGCGACCAATCGTCACTTCAGCGCCATGCAGTGTTGCAAAGATATCCTCAGTAACAAACGAAAACGGGCGAGCAAAAAGGAGAGGGCTCGCTTGGACGCGCTCGCCGCGGAAAGGGCGAGGTTGCGTGAGTGTGCTAAAAACA
>PIVT01000406.1 GCA_003353845.1 Pseudomonadota bacterium
AGCTACTCTGTAGGGTCCATCTCTGAGTATGGTGACCCCTGACTGATTTGGCAGCTTGCCACGTGGGCAGTGCCACTAGTTTGACCCGACTCCCTATATTAGGGTTTACGGTTTTCGGTTCTTGGCTTTTATCACATATCAGATATATTGATAGCGGTTCGTTTAGACTTCCTCTGTGTTCGACATATTCTGAGGAGTATCCACAAGGATATTCCAGTAGGTTGTGGACCTGATTCCACGCTTTTGTGCTTCCGAATTTGGGGGCATGATTGGCTAAGCGAGCCGCTGTTGGGGGCGTGAGCGCCCTTGGCGGTGAGTAGGAGCTGCGGCTTGGTTTGGTGGTGCTTCTGGGACCGTTATGGATGCACGCGCGCTTTTGGGGCACGTCTAGGTTGACATTTTCGCCGTTGCTTGGGATTCCCGTGGACTTGGCCGCCCACGCCTTTGCTAGACCTGTATCGCGCGCTTGGTCCAGCGAATCTTTGTCTTGACACCTCATTTGCGTTCTACATCGTCCACTCCCCCTATACCACCGCCCTTGCCGCCTATTCCTTCTCGCCGCTGTCTAGCTCACGCCTCCGACTCAGGCATTTTACCTATGACTTCTAGACCTATGACGAGACGCGCGACTGGCGCTGGGGCCAGACGTAGACTATTAGCATCCGCGGTTCAGCCAGCGGTTGATTTACCAGATGGAGTTCGCGACACTCCGACTCTGGCCACTCCGCCTTTACAGCCGCCTGGGCCGGCAGCAGCGGGTGACACGCCGGAGGTTGTTGCTGCGCGGGATTCTTTCGTGGAGCAGACGCGACTCGTGAAGGAACTCTTCGCGGGCGGTGGGCATCGTTCTATCGCCAAGAGCGTCCGTGAGGAGGTTCTTGGCGATAAGGACACAAGATTTAAGGGCGACGACGACGACGACGCCTTCTTGCTGGGGGACCTGCTGGAGGCGCTGGGGGCGGAGTTCGAGACGGCTGGGCTTGCTTTGGGCGTCTTCGACATTTCCGACCCCGCTCTTGAGGTGCACCCTAAGGTGAATGCGTTCCTCTACGACGTTCTTGGGCGCATCATCGCGTCGCATTCTCCAGCCTACGGCTATTTGCGAGGCACGCACGGCGACCGCGATGGTCGTCGCGCAATCGTAGACCTGGCGAAGGGCTGCTTGGAGGTTGGCGTACGAGAGTCACGCCAGGACAAGCATTCTGCGCTGCGGTACCCGGCTGGCGTTGACCCGAGGCCTATCCTGGCCAAGGAGTCTCTTCTTGTTGGCGAGAAGAAGGCGAGGGATTAGCGACCCGACGAAGAGACCCGCAAGGCCTCCCTGCTGCAGCGCCTCGACTA
>PIVT01000137.1 GCA_003353845.1 Pseudomonadota bacterium
GTAAAGATTACCCTCATGTATCGCGGTCGTGAAATGGTGCACCGCGAGTTGGGGTATGAGAAGCTCAAAGAAGTACAAGGGCTTCTCGCAGACATATCGACAGTGGAGAGCCACCCCCGTATGGAGGGGCGCTTTTTGTCGACCATGTTGGCACCCAATGCGGCCGGTATCGCGGAAGTGAAGAAGGCCGAGTTGGAAGCGGGAGGAAGTGACGAGACCACCGAAAAGGCGGTGTCGGAAACAGTCCCGAAGAGCACCGAGGCGGAATAGGCCGCAGCGGAGCTTTAAACCCGTAGCGAAGAGGCCGCGCAAGCGAAGACCTCTGGCTCAGGAGATAGTGAAATGCCAAAAATGAAGTCGCACCGTGGTGCGGCCAAGCGGATCAGGAAAACCGGGACCGGTAAACTGATGCGCAATAAGGCCGGTCGTCGCCATATTCTTACCAAGAAACGGACCAAGGTGAAGCGCCACATGCGTGAGGGCGTGCAAGTTGCCTCTGCTGATGTGAAGCGCCTCAGACAAATGCTCCCGGGTCTGTAAGTCTAATTTTGTTCATCGCAGCAATGGTTCTTCCCGGGAAACCCACAGGGTTTGGCGCGGGCTTTGCTTTACGCTGCGGATAGCGCATGGCGCTATAAGAAAGAAAGGAAAAGAATATGCCTCGTGTAAAACGCGGTGTCGCATCGAGTCGACGACGAAAAAGAATAATCAAGCAAGCCAAGGGCTACTCTGGAGCCCGCCGAAAAACCTTCAAGGTGGCGCGCGAATCTGTTGAAAAGGCAATGCTGTACGCCTACCGAGATCGCAAGCAACGAAAGCGACAGTTCAAGAAGCTTTGGATTGTGCGCATTAATGCTGCCGCGCGTGAGCACGGTCTCTCTTACAGCCGTTTCATTAACGGTTTGAAGAAGGCCGAGATCGAGTTGGATCGCAAGGTGCTGGCGCAGCTGGCATTGGAAGACCCCGCGGCCTTCGCACAACTGGTCGAAACGGCCAAGGCAGCTTAGGCGTGGATCTAGCCTTACTCGTTGAGCAGGCGCTCGAGCAAGTCTCGGGCGCCGCCGACGAGAATGCCCTGATACAGGTGAAAGCAAGTTTCTTGGGGCGCAACGGCGCGCTCTCAAGTGAACTGCGTGGTTTGGGCAAACTCCCCAAGGAAGAGCGCGCTGCGCGCGGGGGCGAATTAAACGTCGCCAAAAAGCGCATCGAAGAGGCCGTGGCCGCGCAGCAGGAAAATCTGCGTCACGCCTCTGCCGAGCAGCAACTTACGGAAGCCCAAATCGACGTGACCTTGCCGGCGCTGGGCTTGCCCTTGGGTCACGCTCATCCTTTGACCTTGGTCGAGAACGAACTGATTGCACTGTTTTCGGGCATGGGATTCGAGTGGGTCGATGGGCCGGAGGTGGAGACCGAGGCCTACAACTTCGATTCCTTGAACATGCCTTCGGATCATCCTGCGCGTGAGATGCAGGACACCTTCTACGTGGAAGACGGCATCGTGTTGCGTACGCACACCTCACCCGTGCAGATTCGAGCCATGGAAGGTCGGACGCCACCGTTGCGTGTCTTTACGACGGGTCGGGTGTACCGCCACGATTCCAGTACACGGCACAGTCCCATGTTTCACCAGATTGAAGGTTTCTTGGTGGATGATCGCGTGACCTTTACCGATCTCAAAGGCACGCTCTATGCGGTGGTTCGCGAACTGTTTGGCGCCGACGTCAAGATTCGTTTCCGGCGCAGTTTCTTCCCGTTTACCGAGCCTTCTGGCGAAATTGATATCTGGCGCGATGGGAAGTGGTTGGAGATTTTGGGCTGCGGGATGGTGCATCCCAATGTGCTAAAGGGCGTGGGGATCGATCCCCAGAAGTTCCAGGGTTACGCCTTTGGTGCGGGAATCGATCGTATCGCCATGTTGAAGTATGGATTGGAACCCATTCGCGTTCTGTTCGAAAACGATCAGCGCGTGTTGAATCAATTTTAGCGAAAACAAAAGTCAGGACGAACATTGCGAGTACCTCTTAGTTGGCTAGCAGAATTCATCGAGCTTGATCAGAGTCCGGAAGAGATTTCCGAGCGCTTGTCGCTGTGCGCCATTGAAGTGGACGAGATCGAGCGACCGGGTGATGCCCTGAAGGGTGTGGTGGTAGGTCGTTTGGAGGAAGTCGCCAAGCATCCCGGCGCCGACAAGCTCACGGTTTGCAAAGTGGACATCGGTAGCGGCGAATTGCAGCCCATTGTCTGTGGCGCGCAAAATCACAAGCAAGGCGATTACGTGGCGGTGGCTACGGTGAAAACGGTCCTGCCAGGTGATTTCAAAATCAAGAAGAGCAAGATTCGCGGGGAAGTGAGCAAGGGCATGCTTTGTTCCTTGGGCGAGTTGGGCTTTTCAGGTGAGTACGACGGAATCCTGATCTTGGATGGAGAGCCCACCATCGGAAGCCCGGTGGCGGAATTGATTGGCATGGAACCCGCCATCCTGGACATCGACATCCTGCCCGATCGCGGCGACTGCTGCAGTGTCCTGGGCGTGGCTCGAGAGTTGGGTGCGCTGTACGAAAAATCGGTAGCCGAACCCGTTTTTAGCGTTGCTGAAACAGGGGCAGCGGCCCAAAGCTCGGTTTCGGTGGACAATCGATCGCCTAAGGCTTGCTATGGCTACGGGGCTCGTTTTCTGCGCGGGGTGCGCATAGGGCCGTCTCCAGAGTGGTTGGTGCGCCGGATCGAGGCGCTCGGCTTGCGGCCCATCAACAATGTGGTGGACGTGACCAATTTCGTGCTCATGGAATTGGGTCAGCCCTTGCACGCCTTTGATGCGGCACTGGTTCCCAACGGGAAGATCGTCGTGCGCCAGGCGGAAGAGGGTGAAACGCTGAAGCTCTTGGACGATCAGGAAGTGAAACTCAGCGCAGAAGATCTAGTGATTGCGGATGAGACGCGCGCCATCGCCTTGGCCGGCGTCATGGGCGGGTCCGATACCGCGGTCTCGAATCAGACGACGGATATTATTTTGGAATCCGCGCATTTCAATCCCAGTGGGATTCGGCGCAGCGTGCGTCGCCATGGTCTGCGCAGCGATTCCTCGTACCGCTTTGAGCGCGGTGTCGATCCCGAAGGCGTGTTGCGCGCCTTGGATCGTGCAAGCCAATTGATTGTTGAATTGGCTGGTGGCGAAGTCGCCGCGGGCATTGTGTGCGCCCCGGGTGATTCGGTGCCGCGTCCGGGGTTTACTGAACTCCAGGTGGAGCGAGTGCATCGCATTTTGGGCCTGTCGTTTTCGCCGGAAGAAATCCAAAGTCGTTTGGAGCGCGTCGGTGTTGCGGTGACACTTCAGAGTGAAACTTTGAAATGCCAGCCTCCAAGCTGGCGCTTGGATCTGGTTCAGGAAGCCGATTACATCGAAGAAATTTTGCGCCTCGATGGTTATGAAGATCTGCCCGAGACCTTGCCCTTCGGTCCCGTTACCGTGGTTCATCCGCTCCCCTTGCTGCGCCAGAACGCGGCACTGCGCGAGACCTTGATCCAACATGGCTTTAGTGAGCTGCGCAACCTGGCCTTCGTTTCCGGTGCCGAAATGGAAGACCTGGGTTACGCCGAAGAGGATGCCGAGCGCGCTCGCTTGGTGGCTCTGCAAAACCCCTTGGGCGAGGAGATGGCTTTCATGCGCAGCTCCTTGGTGCCAGCCGTGCTGCGCTGTGCCGCGTACAACCAGCGCCGCGGCGTTAAAGAAATCCGACAATTTGAATTGGCCAAGACCTACTTCTCCAAGGGGGCTGGAAAGCTTCCCGAGGAGCGGCGCGCCTTGGCTGGCATCTTGGTTTCCAATGAAGATCCACGTTTTTGGGGAGCCTCCGACGCCCTGACGCCCTTTTTCCAGGCCAAAGGGGCCTTGCTCGCCGGCCTGGCCAGAGAGCGGCTCACCGGGGTTGTGGAGCCTGCTAGCGCCCCGGCTCCGTATTTCCATCCGGCGGCCACAGGTGTCATCAAGGTGGGGGATTCCGAAGTCGGCTTCCTGGGACGCATTCATCCGGCCTTGGCCAAACGCTCGGATTTGTCGGAAAACAGCGTGCTTTTCCAGCTCGATTTAGATGCCTTGCTTGAAATTTCGGCGCAGAAGCCCAGTTATTCCGAGGCGCCACGCCATCAGTCGGCCGTACGCGATTTCGCCATTTTGGTCGACTCGGGCCTTTCGGCCGGTCAGGTGGAGAGCGAGATCTGGCGTCTGGCCTCCAAGCAGCTTGAGGAATTGGAATGTTTTGACCAATATGTGGGGGCAGGGGTCCCAGATGGGCGGAAAAGCTTAGCTTTTCGCCTGACACTTCGCGCGAAGGACCGTACTCTCAAGGAGAGCGAAGTGAGCAAAACGCTGGATCGGGTCTTAGCCGGACTGGAAACGGCACTGGGTGCGCAGCGACGCTGAACAGGCTTTGTTGCAAGTTTAATGGGGATGGACTTCGCCAACACCGTGAATGGGTTAGCGAAAGTTGATGAGCGGAGGAGGGTTTCAAGGTGCCGGAAGAAATCGGTAAGGGAATGACCAAAGCTGATATCGTGGAGCATATCTACGAGCGAGTTGGTTTCTCGAAAAAGGAATCGGCTGATTTGGTGGAAACTGTTTTTGCAGTGATAAAAGAAACCCTGTCTTCGGGACAAAAAGTGAAGATCTCCGGTTTCGGAAATTTTGTAGTACGCGAGAAGAACGCACGAAAAGGTCGCAATCCCCAGACGGGTGAAGAGATCTTGCTGCAAGCGCGCAGAGTGCTGACCTTCAAGCCAAGCCTCGTGTTGAAAAATATTCTTAACGACGAACAGAGCCCCGAGTAAGTTGGTGCAGTAAGAACCATTCGCATCCGGGGGGAGCGAAATCATGCCAGCAACGACAAGCCAGAGAGAAGGCGTTTCCAAGAGCGGAGCAGACTTAGCCGCTTTGAAGAGCGACAAGCTCTACTACCGCATTGGCGAAGTGAGTCGTATCACTGGCATCAAGCCCTACGTTCTGCGTTATTGGGAGTCTGAATTTCGTTGGATGTCGCCGGCCAAGTCGCGCTCCAAGCAACGGCTGTATCGCAAGAAAGACATTGAGACCATCCTGCTGATCAAGAAGCTGCTCTACGACGAGCGCTTTACCATTGCAGGAGCGAAGAAGCGCTTAAAAGAAATTGGCTGCGCCGCTGAAGCAGGTCAGATGTCCATCACTATTGAGGATGAACCCAAAAACCGTGTCAAAAAAATCCGCAGTGAGTTGAAAGCCATCCAAGGCTTGTTGAAGGGTGAGGAATAGTCGTTAGACCCCATAAAATCGAGGGCGTACAGCATCGACAATCCCTCGTGAACTAGCTAAATATAATTCCCAATCGGGATGTGGCGCAGTTGGTAGCGCACTTGTCTGGGGGACAAGGGGTCGCGAGTTCGAGTCTCGCCATTCCGACCAGTT
>PIVT01000407.1 GCA_003353845.1 Pseudomonadota bacterium
TTACAAGCAGGGAACCGCCGAATGCATAGTCCTGGGTCAAGTGCTAGGGGCTTCGGCCGGCGCCGGCGCGGCGGCGACTTCTCAACTGTCCCCCCCGCGCCCAGGGCGGCGCGCTGGAAATGACCGCCCCGTGCTGTCGCCCGACAGGCGACAGCAGACGCAGCGGCGCATGCGGATTTCGGCATCTCCCGTTCGAAAGGGCGATGCTTAAAAACAGGCCAGGGCCTATTATGATACCGTATACCGTCGATGTAAATGGGTTTTGCGTTTTGCCCTATAGACTATAGGACCTAGCGCGTAGCGCCTAGTCTAGCCTAGAGGCCTAGTCCCTAGTCTAGGCCTAGTGCCTAGTTGCTAAATTTTGTAACATCTCCACCTCCACCTACACTATCCACACCGGCAATCGCCCATTCAACTAATATGATAGGCCCAAATCGTAAATACGAGGAAGCAGGGGCCTAGTGACCAAGTTGGCCATGTTTAGCACGCAAGGCACCCCGCGGGGCGCTTGCACGGCCCTTCAGGCCACCCACATCCCACACATGAGACACAGTGAGACGACTCCGCCCACTGAAAACTGTGAAATAACGCCGGGTCGCCCGGGATAAAGAAATAGCTAGTCCATGAACATACACTATTTTGTAACATTTGCGCTGAAATTGGTTGAGTTAAGTGTCACTGGGCGCGCAGCAGCCTCAACGGAGTTAAAAAAAACTGTACGCGTCGGTCACGCTCAATCGTCATCTCGAGATGTGTTCTCCTGATATTGTACACCCTGGGCATCAAAATACCTGCGAATCTTCGCTTCATAAGTAATATTGGAATCAGGATGATTTTTTCTTACAACCGTCCAGGCTGGGCCGAGCACCATAGACGCGCTCGGGACTACTTCAGCCCTTCAACGAGGGCTGTGACTCGCAGCGTGTCCTGGACTAAAAAATATCACATCGGGGACGAAATGATATGTCTCTGGCCAGCAAAACTATCAAAGATTACAATGCAACAAAATTCGTTGAGCTATCCCAAGCACTCGCGCTACTGTTCCTCGATATATGGATTCCCGCCAATCTTCCACGAAAGGGTGCCGTGGCACCTCCGAGAAAAATCAATCTTTGAAGGAATAAAGTCGGAGCTACGGCAAATGGCTCCTCGAACGCCCCTCATCTTCAATAATGTTGATGGCTGTAAGGTTCCTTTCACTCAGACATTGCTGGAGGAAGTTGCGCGAGGCCCTCATGGTCGCTCTTTTGCTCTTTTGACTGAAAAGCGAGGAGGGCCTGAACAATCCGTTTATAAGGACTGGGTGTTAACCTGTCCTCATGGCCTCTTTAATTCAA
>PIVT01000138.1 GCA_003353845.1 Pseudomonadota bacterium
ACTGTTTCTGAGGGAGGTGTTCCGGCCTCGATGACCTCCGTAGGGCTCACTTATCAGTTCAGAGCTTTCTTCGAGGAGATCCTGACGGACGAGCAGTTCGAGACTCTTGAGTTTTCGCCCTACACATTGCGCCACACCTTGGCTTATCAGATGGCAAGGGCTGAGCTTGGCCTCCCTTTCATCTCCCACCAGTTGAAGCACTTTGGTGATCTCGTCGGAGGGGCGGGTCAGAATAAAGCGTTCAGCGCGGTGACGCTGGGATATGGAGCGATCGCCGAGATCCTGTCCAAGGGCGGGCGCTCTTCGAGCAGAACGCCGACTCAGATGGCAGAGGAGGAGTACATCCTGAACTATTGCGATCCGGATGGAAACTACGCTGGCCCCAATGCGGTGAGCCATAA
Organism: Pseudomonadota bacterium; assembly: GCA_003353845.1. Classification (GTDB taxonomy): domain Bacteria; phylum Myxococcota_A; class UBA9160; order UBA9160; family JADFDR01; genus GLO-12. Next base: position 402 of record PIVT01000138.1, read on the forward strand.
GGCGCGGATGAAAAAGGTGTTCAGCGGGTACATGGCGGCTGGCTACACCAAGGAGCAGATCATCACCCAGATGGCCAAGAAGCGCATGGCGATCATCAACGTGGGGCAGGGTTTTTGTTACGGCGGTCAGCACGAAGAATTTGATGAGTCTCTGCCCTGCCTCGGAGGGCTGCGTTGCAATCCGAATCAGTGCCGGAACGCCGTGGTCACCAAGGTTCACGCCCCCAAGTGGCGAGAGATTTATGTGCAGAACAGATTGGCATTGAGTTCTCCTGACTCCGCAGGAGTTGAGGAGGAACTTAAGGCAGCGATGGAGGAAGCTAGGGGCGTGTTGGAGCATTTGGGCGAGGAAATCGAGGTATGACGGGCCAGGCATTTGATGTCAAAAACAAGCTCGACTACGAAAGGAATACCGAGCTGTTGGCTCAGGGGATCATGCGGATCGCCGCTGATCCGAAGCTGCGGCCAACGATCGCTGAGCTCAGCCGCATCACGGGTATTCATCGCAACACCATCCGTCAGCGCGACTTTCCATTGGAGCGGCTTAAAGCGATTAAGGAGAATCGACGCATTGCCGTAATCGCCCAGCGGGTCAAGGCAGAGACGAAGCAGGATCCCAAGACGGTTCTGATGCAACGCCTTGAAAAGAGTCGATTGGAAGTGCTCTATTGGTTCAATAGGCATCAGGAATCCGAGAATTCTTGTGCCACGCTCGAAAGACGGTTAGCCACCGTCCGCGAGTCCAGGGACTACTACGCCCAGCTTGCGGGTGAGCTGCGCCTGAAGATTAAAGAGCTAGATACTGAAATTCTGAAATTGCGCGATGCGCTGGATTTGGTCAGCGCGAATCTTGGGGAACCGAAATGAAGATGTACCACGATTTGCTGAGCGACGTACTGGAGAACGGTGTTGAGAAAGGCGACCGCACAGGAACTGGAACGCTCAGTGTTTTTGGTCGCCAATTCCGCCACAATCTGGAGGATGGCTTCCCGCTTCTCACCACCAAGAAGCTCCATTTCAAGAGCATCATCAATGAGATGATTTGGTTCCTAAACGGTGACACCAACACTAAGTGGCTAAAGGAGCATGGCGTCAGTATCTGGGATGAGTGGGCGACCGAAGACGGTGATCTGGGGCCGATCTATGGTAAGCAATGGACGGCTTGGCCCACTCAGGACGGCAAGACTATTAATCAGATCGACTATGTTATTCACACGCTCAAGACCAACCCGAACAGCCGTCGCATCCTCTTCCACGGGTGGAACGTGGAGTATCTTCCCGATGAGTCAGTAAGCCCTCAAGAAAATGCACGGAACGGGAAAATGGCTCTTCCGCCTTGCCATTTGTTATATCAGTTTTATGTGGCAAATAAAAAGCTATCTGCACATCTATATATAAGATCTAGTGATCTACTACTCGGAAATCCATACAATCTCGCAGGGGTGAGTTTCCTTACCCATATGCTGGCGCAGCAGTGTGATTTAGGTGTTGGGGAAGTTGTTGTAACAATGGGCGATGCTCATATTTACTTGAATCATATTGAGCAAGTTAGGCTTCAGCTTACTCGTGAGCCAAGAGCTCTTCCCAAGCTTGTTTTAAAGCGTAAGCCCGAGACCATATATGACTACAAGTTTGAGGACTTCGAGATCGTGGGGTACGATCCTCACCCACACATCGCGGCACCGGTAGCGATCTGACCTGCGTCATCGAGGCAATTACAGGCAGGCGACGTCAGGCGAGCGGCATTGCTGGAAGCCGCTTGAGCAGCGGCGTTTACGTTGACAGAGCTTGCCCGGTTGATCAAAAATGAGTATGCAGAAGAGCAGATCTGCTCTCTGCCTGTCGTTAGGAGACGATGATGCCTAAAGCAACCATTGCACTGGTGAAGGAAAGCAACAGAAAGCTTGTTTCTTTTGCATCCGGGAATGTTGTTGCGCGCGCTTCGAATCTGCCACGCGAGACAATTAGCGATCTGATGAAGAAAGCGTTCGAGCGACTTGGGCGCTAACACAGCAGATTCCGGCTTTCTCACGTGTCTTCTGATCCTACTGCCCAGCCTGACGCCTCTGATGCTCCGAATGTGACGTCCCTTCACGGGAAGTCAGTCGATGCAGGCGCTCAGGCCCAGCCCGCCAGCGATCCGCTCCAGAACGATGTCTTCAGTAAGATGGTCGAGTCGCCTGAGGATTTTCTGGGCCTGCTCTCTTATGCGCTTTATAAGCGCCATAAGATTGAGTGGTTGAGCGCTCATCCTGGCGAAGATCAAGAGACCTTCAAGAAGGTCGCGTGTACGCCTAGCCAGGTGGACATGTACAAGAACAAAGCGCAGATGATGGCGGTCAGCTTCGTTGACGTCAGCATGGAGTCGCTTGGTGGCGACATGCGAGATGAGATTCAGAAAAGTGAAATTATCGCTCGCATCGCGGCGCTCAAGCCTACGCGCTTGGCCGCCTTTTTTGACTACATGCTGAGTGGTGCTGCGTCGGTTTTAGTTGCTCTCCTGCTGTTCGGAGTATTTTCTGTATATTCCAAATATCAGAATGCAGGCGGGATCGAGAAGGTCGCTTCTGAGGCGCTTCAGGGCGCATCAGCTAATGCCGGTACTCCCCAGCCAGCTCCTGCGACTATTCCAGGCGCCCTGCCCTGATCGCGGTGATGTAGTTTTCTCGCGTCCCCCCTTCCTTAGACCATCCGGTCATCGCCTCTCCGAGCGCCCTATAAGGTCTTGCAGCGTTCAAGCTGTATTGCTTCGTATGTGGCGTTGCTGCGTGATGGTAAGGGCTCTAGAGCAAGCCGCTGCACTTGCAGCGTAAGCGAACGGGCATTACACCTTGCCGGCGGATACCCAGTTGTGCGGCAGCAGCTCGACCAGAGCGCTGGCCTTCTGCGCCGGCAGTCGTGTGAGCACATCCTTGAGATAGGCATACGGATCATGCCCATTCATGCGCGCCGACTGGATCAGGCTCATGATTGCCGCCGCCCGTTTGCCGCTGCGTAGCGACCCGGCAAACAGCCAATTGGAGCGACCTAGAGCCCACGGGCGGATCTGGTTCTCGACTTGGTTATTGTCGATGGGCACGGCACCATCCTCGACATAGCGAGTCAGTGCCAACCAACGTTTGAGGCTGTAATCCAAGGCTTTCGCCGTGGCTGAGCCGTTGGGCACCCGATCACGCTGGGCCAGCATCCAGGCATGCAGCGCGTCGAGGATCGGTGAAGCCTGTTCCTGTCGTATTCGCCCGCGTTCTTCATCGCCCATGTCGCGCACTTGGCGTTCGACTTCGTACAGCCCAGCGATAGAGTGCAGTGCCTGTTCGGCCAATTGGCTTTTGTTCGCCGCGTGCAGATCGAAGAACTTGCGGCGGGCGTGGGCCATGCAGCCGATTTCGGTGATGCCTCGCTCGAAACCGGCCTTGTAGCCAGCGAAGTCGTCGCAGACCAGCTTGCCATTCCACTGGCCAAGAAAATTGCGCGCATGCTCGCCGGCACGGCTGGGGCTGAAGTCGTAGACCACGGCCTTCAGATCGGCGAAGGGCGTGGTGCTGTAGGCCCAGACGTAAGCCCGATGGGTTTTCTTCTCGCCCGGCGCGAGCATTTGCACCGGGGTTTCGTCAGCGTGAATCACGCGTTGGCCCAGCACGGCTTCGCGCAGCGCATCGACCAGCGGCTGGAGCTGCACGCCGGTTTGCCCGACCCACTGCGCCAGCGTCGAACGAGCGATAGCCAGGCCGGCGCGGCCGAAGATCTTTTCCTGTCGGTACAGCGGCAGATGGTCGGCGAACTTGGCCACCATCACGTGCGCCAACAGGCCGGCGGTGGGGATCCCCTTGTCGATCACCTGCGCCGGCACCGGCGCCTGGATCAGCGTTTCGCACTGGCGGCAGGCCCATTTCCCACGCACGTGCTGCTCGACGGTGAACACGCCCGGCGTGTAATCCAGTTTTTCGCTGACGTCTTCACCCACGCGTAGCAGCTGGCAGCCGCAGGCGCACTGGGTGTTCTCCGGTTCGTGATGGATCACGGTGCGCGGGAGCTGCGGTGGCAGCGGTGTGCGCTTGGGCTGCTGGCGTGCGTCGGCCGGCGCAGCCGGCGGATTGACCGCTTTCAGCTCCGCCTCGATGGCCACGATGTCGGTGTCGAGCAGGTCATCCAGCAGACGGCCCTGGTCAGGGCTCAGTTGCTCACTACGCTTGGCAAACTTGTGCCGCTTGAGGATGGCGATTTCGTGGTTGAGGTTCTCGATAACCGTTTGGTCGCGGTAGATCCTCTTGCCCATCACGTCGACCTGCGTGAGCAACTGCGCGGCCAGTGTGCGCAGCTGGTCAGGCGTCAGTTGGTCGAGATTGGGCGCGGAAGTCATGCCGCTGATTGTGCCAGAGCAGGCGATCAGCGGAGATAAACCGATGGGCTAATGGCAGGTGCTACAGCACTGTGATCGCGCCGGCTGCACCGACCCGCTGCCAGGGTAGACCCAGCACCAAAGCCTGAAGTTGCTCGGTGTCGAGTTCGACTTCCGAGCCGTGCCGGATGCCTGGCCAATGAAACTTGCCCTGGTGCAAGCGCCGCGCGGCGAGCCAGATACCCACGCCGTCATGCACCAGGACTTTCATGCGGTTGCCGCGGCGATTGGCGAAGAGATAGGCGCAGTGCGGCTTCGCCGCACCGAACACGGCCACCACACGCGCCAATGCGGTGTCGGTGCCGGCGCGCATGTCCATCGGCTCGGTGGCGAGCCAGATGGCATCGATGCGGATCACGGGGTGAGCCCACGCACAAAGCGGGCGCAACCTTCAGGATCGGAGGCTGGCCATTTCACCGTGACCGATTGCTCGCCAAGGGACAACTCAATGAGTGCGAACGCCTCAGTTGTTCGTTTAGGCGTGGCCCTCAATGGCACGAACGCCGGCAACGCCGCTGGTAGCTGATCTCGGTAAAGCGGCAGCCACTTGCGAATAACGTTGGCGTTGATGCCGTGGCTGATGGCAACGCTGGAGACGGTCGCACCAGGTTGCAGG
>PIVT01000408.1 GCA_003353845.1 Pseudomonadota bacterium
GCGCTGCGCTTCTACGAGAAGCATGGCTTCAAGATCATTGGTGAGAGCCTGAAGGGAAAGGGTCACCGATTGCAACTAGAGTTCTAAGCTGATTGCCATTTTAGAGGCAAAAGGCAAGACTTTGAACCACGACCCACGAGCTGGCTCCACCACGGCTTTCAATCCGGATGGCGCGGGGTTCGATCCCCCGGTGGGTTCCCAACCAAGCTGACAAAGGAGGTCAGAGATGAACTGAATGCAGATCACCCCCGAGATGGGACATTGAACCAATATCCCGCAGGAGCAGTAATTTTTAACAAGGAATAGACACAATGTCCACAGAACTAAAGATCAAGACAAAGACGCTGGCCACCGAGGCCACCTACATCCGACGCGAGGAGCGAGCCGCCATCAAGATGGCCCGAGCCGCCAAGGAGTTTCAGGACCGCAAGCAGGCGGCGAAGTCTTACAAGAAGTACAACAACCTCAGAGACCACCGGACAAGGGTGGTGAGACCAGAGGCCCGTGCCACGGGACTGGCTCGCGGCTTCCTCAACGGTCGTCCGTACCGAGAGATCGAGGCCTCCACCAGGGACGACAACGAGCCCAACTGGAGCGCCGTCGACCGGATGGTGAGCAAGTACAGCACCATACCGAGTGAGAAGGTCATGGGCCGCCTCAAGGCGTGGTCGCGGGTTGCAGCCACAACTTCGTAGAGATACCTGGCGGGACCACTCGGCCCCGCCTTTCACACCATGAGAGGAGCAGATCGTGATAATCAACATCAGAGGCACTTCCGGTTCCGGAAAGACCACCCTTGTCAGGAAGATAATGGAGCAGTATGGACGCTGCCAGGTCTACAAGGAGCCGGGTCGACGCCAGCCAATTGGCTACGTGTGTCGAGAGCCCATCAACAACAACGTCGCCAGCCAGCCGCTGGCGGTGATCGGACACTATGAGACCGCCTGTGGCGGCTGCGACACAATCCAGAAGATGGACCATGTGTACGAGCTTGTCCGTGAGTCATACAAGTCGGGGTACCACGTCCTCTACGAGGGCCTGCTGCTCTCCGCCGAGGTGAACAGGGCGCAGGCTCTGCACGACGACGGGTTCCCCCTCTGCATAGTTGGCCTGGACCAGGTCCCATTGGAGGTGTGCCTTGACTCGGTCAACCAGCGCCGGATGGACCGGCTGGGACCGGAGAAGTTCACCCCTGTCAAGGAGAAGAACACCAAGAGCAAGTTCAAGGGTGTGCAGTCCTCCATGCGACGCTTCCAAGAGGCCGGTGTCCGTGTTGAGAGCTGCGACCGTGACAGCGCTCTGGAGCTGATAATGATGGAGTTCAACCTATGCTAGG
>PIVT01000409.1 GCA_003353845.1 Pseudomonadota bacterium
TTGGCCGCGCGCGCTGGATCATAGTTGCCATCTTTGACGATAAAATCGAACTCGCTACGATACGCCTTGAGTATATTCTGATAGTTGTTTTCGTGTATACCTTGAATCTCTGACCAGTGTAGCGTTGCTGGGGTCATATCCGGGGTGAAGTATAGAACGCCATCCTTCTCAAAGGCCTTGCGCGCATCCGAAGTGAAAGACTCGAGTTCAACGGAATATGGAATCCTCAGGGCAAAGTAACGCGGCGCATGGTGAAAATCTCCCCGAACCTTGAATTCCGCACCACGCGCGTTAAAAGACAGCGAGCTGGAGACCGGCCCCATTTCTGTTGCTGCATTTCTAATTTTCAGGCCTTGTCCCGGTTTGATCCAACTGGGTGATACGAGGGAGTAGAAGTGCAAGTCCCTTTGGCCCTCATCAATACCCAGATTGCCCCCGTATTCACGTATCATCAGGTTACGGATAAAGAGAGCTGTCTTGGCAGCCGCCCAGGCGTGGGGTGGCGGGCAATTCGCGGCCGGCGTACGATTGGTCCACGGTTCGACGAGATTCTCAAATCCCTCATGCGTGGACCCATTGTGCAGCAACACATGATACAGGTCCAGCAGCGCATGACGCTGATCGCCCAAGGCCAGATACTGTTGGGCCTGATTCAAGGGCT
>PIVT01000410.1 GCA_003353845.1 Pseudomonadota bacterium
GACGCCGGTCAACACGCCTGCCTCAATATACCCAGCGGGGGCCTGGGAGGATGAACCCTCGTTTAGGTATTTCATGTATTTCACATTATTGGAGATGTAGATAGTCTCTCCGGACTGCCGCGTTTGGATCAGAGCTTCATTAGCAGCGATCGTCACAGCCCCGGGCGTATCCAAGCGATCGTTGTCCTCGGTGACAGGCTTATCAATCCCGACCTGCCAGCCGCCCCGCGCCCTGCCTGTATCAACCGGAGTCTCCATGACAACCACCTGATCGACGGCTATGGCCGTCTTGATCAGGGTCTCATTCACGTTTTCCTCGATCTTCTCAGACAAGTTTCGGATGCGGGTTGCGAAGGCTTGGAGGCTAGCCATAGTCTAGCTCTCTTTCTTTCGGTGATGTTCCAGCCACACCACGTCCATTTGCCGAACGTGATGCTGCATGTCCTCCGTCAACTCTTCGTCCAGCTCGTAGAACATGCAATACTCCATGACCGCTTTCCACGGGATCTGACCAGGCCCCATGCCGACCTGCCGAGAGCTGCTCAACTCCAGGTAGCCCTCCATGAAGATGCCCAGCCCAGGTTGAAGCTCTGGGGCGTTCTGAATGGCATCTGGCAGCTTCGCGCCGGAGCGTGCGGCCTGTTTCAGAATTAACTCTTCGTGCGGTCCCTGCTCCAAAAGATAGCGGAGGACCTCCGTCAGTTTTTTGAGTCTGCCTCCTGGAGAATTTTCTTGTAATTGCCAAACTTCGTAGCTTGGTCCTGGAGTTCGCCGAAGAGCTCAGGGAGCGCCTTGAAAGTTGCGATGATGTTTTCGGGCGTGACCGGAAGCAGTTTCCCGTCACGGTCTTCAATCCCTTTTTTGAATTTGCCATCGACCAATGTCTCCCAGTTTAGGATGACCGTTTCAGCGTAAACCTTCTGTTGCAGACTGTTGTTCTGCTCAAGCGTGAACGTGTCGGCCTGAATCTCCCGTCGGTGTTGTTTGGCCGCTTTTTCCAAAACGCGGTTGTGTCGTTTGTTGGCACCTCCAGCGCGGGCCAGTGTGACGCGGAAAGATGTGTAATCCACAATTACTCCAGTCTTGCTCTCTAGAACAGGATCGGTCTCAAATTGCGCATACATACTCATAGTGTCTTGTCTCCTTTGGTTAAATTAAACGTCCGCTGCGTTAGGAAGGTAATCGAAAAACACCATCATCATGGTGTAATCGAGAGTGCTATCGATCTTTGCTGCAGTTGCCGCCATCATGTCCAGCGGTAGGGTAATGACTTCGTTCTGTTCCACGTTCGGGCGCCCATCGCCCAAGGCCATCAAGGGAAGGTCGAGGGCGAT
>PIVT01000060.1 GCA_003353845.1 Pseudomonadota bacterium
TCAATGCGCTTAAGCACTTCGGCCGTCTGCACGGCGTGAGAGCCCGAACCCACCTCTAAATTGGCATCCGGATGCCGTATCCCCAAGTCACGAAAGAAGTTTTCCGACATGCTGGCGTCATAGTGTTGTCCGGTATGGACCAGAAAGGGCTCAAAGTTTGCCCTTTCTTCCATTTCCCGCATGAGCGGAGCGACTTTCATAAAATTGGGTCGCGCTCCTGCCACCACCAGGACTCGGATCGGGCGTGATCCTGTGTTCACTTTGATTTCCCCCTGCTATTACAGATACTTAGAGCGTTATTTGGAGCTCGAACCCGTTCGAACCCGAAGGCACCACGATCCAGTGTTAAAGGAAAGGCACAGCAAAGCGCTCTGAGCCGATTGGAGTGTTTCTGAACACACTTCGTAAAGAGAATATTCAGTCCCTGGAGGGTAAGCGCAAGCCCCCGAAGCGCAACGTTTGCCACAGACATTTGTAGGCAATATCCCTAGGGAAGCACTGGATAGGGAAAAACTTTCTCTAAAAAGGAATAAGTTTTCCTTTAGGTGCGACGATAACTAACTTGAACGAGTAATCTAGCTGTTTGTCTTGGCATGGGGATCGCATGGAGATCGGCGGCACCAAGCCACGGAATCGACGGAATGCGAAGGGCATAACGCAGCGAATAGTGCTGACTGAACGAGGGAAGTCTGCTGAACAGGGGAGCTTAGTAGCGACACGATGAAAGAGTCCTTACGGGTATTGGTGATAGACGACGACCCTTGGGTCCGCGATTACCTTGAAACCTTGGTTTCCCACCAAGGCTACAAAGTTTTCTCTGCGGGTTCGGGGGAAGAGGCACTGGAGAAGCTCGACGAGCTTCAACCGGATCTAGTGACCCTCGACGTTATCTTGCCTGGTATGGACGGCTTGGAAACCTTGTGCCATCTGAAAAGAAAGATGCCTGAGTTGCCGGTAGTCATGTTGTCGGGCCATGGGCAAGCGCGCACCATCGTCGATGCCATGCGAAGTGGCGCCTCTGATTTCTTGCGCAAACCCTTCGAGATCGAAGAACTGGAATTGGCTTTTCAGAAGGCCTTGGACAAACGCGAACTGGCCAAGGAAGTCCAGGCGTTGCGCGGACGCGTTCAAAACGATCCCGAGGCTTTTCGACTCTTTGGCGACAGCGAGAGCATGACCGAAGTTCGGAAGGTTACCGAGCAGGTGGCGGGCACCGATATCACGGTCTTGATCCGCGGTGAAAGCGGAACGGGGAAAGAGGTGATCGCCCGTATTCTGCACGAGTTGTCGGGTCGCGCCGGTAAGACTTTCGTCAAGGTGAATTGCGCTGCGCTACCTGGCGAACTCTTGGAGAGCGAACTCTTTGGCTACGAGAAAGGTGCTTTTACAGGGGCGCAGCAGCGCAAGCTCGGAAAATTTGAGTACGCAAACGAAGGCACGATTTTCTTGGATGAAATCAGCGAGATGTCTCCCGGATTGCAAGCCAAGCTCTTACACGTGTTGCAAGACGGCGCATTCTCTCGATTGGGTGGACACGCGGAGGTCCAGGTCGATACGCGAATTATTGCCGCGACCAATCGAAATTTGGAAGAGGAAGTCAAGAAGGGAACCTTCCGAGAGGATCTTTACTACCGCTTGAATGTCGTCACGATTGCGCTGCCTGCATTGCGCGAACGACGGGATGCCATTCCTTTGTTGGTGGATCACTTCTTGAGAAAGTACAGCAAAGAGTACAACAAAGACTCGGCGCAGATTTCGTCCGAGCTCATGGAAAAGTTTATCCACAACCATTGGTCTGGGAATGTGCGGGAACTGGAAAATATGGTGAAGCGGATCGTTGTGCTTGGAGGCGAGAATGCCGTGCTGAGTGAGCTTCAGGCCAGCGCCCCGGATCAACCCGAAGTGTTGATCGATGCCGATGAAGCGCCGCCACTGGATGGTGTGGCTGAGGCGCTTGTGCAGGGTGAGCCCATTGATTTAAAGGCCATTGCAAAGCGAGCTTCTCGCATGGCCGAAAAGCGAGTGATTTCACGAGTGCTGAACGACACGCGTTGGAACCGCAAGGAGGCGGCGGAACGTTTGAAGATCAGCTACAAGGCATTGCTATACAAAATGAAGGAGAATGGACTTGGTGAACGTCCTTAATTTCTTTGAGAAACGAATAGCTGGGAGTCAACAAGAAGGACGTGGCAGGCGATCTCCTCGGAGTTCCTTTGTTGCGGGAGCTCTATGCCTGCTGGCGAGTTTCGTGCTGGTGGGATGCGCCGGCGTGCACCCGGTTCCAGAGGCTTTCCAAGAAGTGCCGCTGTTGGAAGAAGAATATGTGATCGGCGTGTCAGATCAGCTGCGCATCACCGTGTGGAAAAATCCTGAGCTTATGGTGGAAGCCGTGCCGGTTCGTCCCGATGGACGAATCTCCGTTCCCCTGGTCAATGACGTTGAGGCGGCTGGTTTGACCCCTGAGGAGTTGAAGGAAGTGGTGACGGAGCGACTGAGTGAATATATCGCAACGCCTGTGGTTACGGTCGTTGTCATGGGAGCCAATAGTCGAGCGGTGACTATTTTAGGCGGGGTGGTTCGCACGGGTAAGATCGGGATCAACCAAAGAACCCGATTGACAGAGGCCATCTCATCGGCGGGAGGTTTTACACCTTTTGCGAACAAAAAAAGAGTGAGTGTTCTTCGTCTAAGACCAGACGGAGAAATGGATCAATTCGTTTTTAACACTGTTGCGTTCATCAAGGGGAAAGCTCCGGGGACTAATGTTTATCTCCGGCCTGGTGACACTATTGTAGTTCCAGATTGAGGATGGATATGAAAACTTTATCTACTATTGCTATCGCTGTTCTACTGGGTGTTCCTGCTCTCTCTTATGGGGAAGCTCCGAATGTTGTTCTGAAACTCACAACAGAAATGGAATATAACGACAATGTTTTTTATCGCCCCAAAGATGAGAAAGATGATTGGATCGCGAATATCCAGCCTGAGCTGACGTTTCGAGGAGACGCTGGTAATTCCACTTACAACCTCCTTCTCCGGACCCGATACGGGGCGTATGATGAATATAGTGAGTTAGACCGTTGGAATCATACAGGCGCTGCTGATATCGTGACCCACTTCAGCGACGTGACAACGATGACTCTATATGACCGCTTTCATTATGGTGATCGAGGACAGGCTAACCTCGATGATACCGGAAATGTTGTCGAGATAGATGCGGATAAGCGTACAGAGAACGACTTGAGAATGAAGCTCAGCCATGCGTTTTCTCCCCGCTGGAGAGGGCTCTTGGGTGCTTCGTATGCATTTACCGATCTTGATGGTAACAACTTTCGAGATTATTCGAGCGGAAGTGTCAACACCGGGTTTGATTATGCGGCATCAGAGCGATCCCGAGTTGGCATGCAGGCCAGGTTCTCTCGCCAAGATTTTGACAGTAGCGATAGGCTCGCTTCGGCTTCCACGGATTACTATAATTTGTCTGGAACCTATAGTTATGAGGCGGGCCAGACCTTCACGCTTAAACTCGAAGCAGGTCCAGCCTTAGCTAAATCGGACCTTGCAAACCAGCGCAGTTTTACTATGAGGCAGTTCCCAATCAAAGAAAGCTATAACGGTCAAGTTAACCCCTATCTTTTTGACGGATCTTGCGGAACGTCATCTTCCGGAACGACGGTGCATGGCTGCGGTACTGCAGGCTTGGATGTCTATGACTTCCCCGGATTTAACGATCTGGTTACTGTCGTATATGACCCAGCTTTAAATCTGAAGGATCCGGATGATGACAATGTTACAATTTTCGGAGCGGTTGAGGTCGTAAAGCGTTGGAAAAATGGTTACGTCGAGTTGAGGTATGACCGCAAAGAAACCAGCGCAGGGGGCAGTACATTCACGCAGGGCACAAGCACGATCCAAGACGGGCTGTATCTTAATTGGATGCAGGGTTGGACGAAACGCCTGAAAACGATGGTTCGTACGTCACTGCATCAGTATAAATCTGCAAATGACCAACGGGTTCCAAACGCGGTGGTTGTGGATTCTGGGCTCCCGAATGGGTTTGCCACTTTGGACCCCGCCAATATTGCAGTCCCGAGGACAAGCAGTTCCTTCCAGGATACCGTGAATTTGAATGTATCTGCCCGATTGTACTACCGCTTTACGAGTCGTTTGAACGGTGTCGTGACGCTGACCTATTTCGATCGTAGCGAGGACGGTAACCTGAACTTTGGTGTTGATCGAGACCTCGATCGCATTACGGCGCTGGTAGGTGTCGAGTATACATTCGACCCCTATTTCTGGTAGGAAGAGACGGAGTAAGGCGATGGCAATGATGGAAGAAGACAATCTTCAAATTGATGTAGAGGGCACGCTCAGGAGGCGCCTTCCAGTCGCGTTGATCGCGGCAGGAAGCGTATTTCTAGTGGCCATCTTGTTGATGGGTTGGCTCCCCAATAAATATGAATCATGGTCGACGATTTTGGTTGAGCCGCAAGCCATCCACAAGAGATTGGTTGAAGCGGGTGTGGAGGATAGCGATCTCAATGCTCGACTTCACTTGATGACCATGCAGATCCTGTCTCGTGCCAAATTGTCCAAAGTCATCGATGAGTTTGGCTTGTACGAATCCGACGCGCATAGAATGACACGCGAGGAACTCATCCTCCAAATGCGTGACAATATTCGGGTCGAGCCAGTTCTGCCCGAACTCATGACGGATCAAAAGAGTAATCGGGATGTCGTTATCAATACGTTCAGGCTCTTCTTTGAAAACGAGGATGCGCAGGCTAGTGCTGACGTGGCCAATCGCTTGGCCAATGACTTTATCGACCAACATATTAAAGATCGTGTTTCGAGAACGACGCAAACCCTGGAGTTCATCAATCAAGAACTCAGTCGGTTAGAACTGGAAATCGCAGAGGTGACGGAGCAGATTGCACATGTGAAGAGTGAGAATACCGGAAGCTTACCCGAGGACATGATTACAAATAACCACATGCTGGAGCGCATCCTGGGTGATCTGCGTGATGCAAAGCGCAAATATGATGATGCTCGCAGTGACCAGCAATATTATGAAGAACAAAAGCTTTCAAACATTTGGGAGGCAAAAACGTCCCAAGCGGAAAGTGTTACACCCGAACATCGCTTGCAGGCCTTGCAATTGCAATTGGGTGAGTATCGATCCAGGGGCTACACGGACAAGCACCCAGATATTCAAAAGGCACTAAGCGAAATAGCAGGACTGCGCGATCGAATTTCTGCACAGAAGGAAGCTGATGCGAGTGGTGAATCGATTGCCGACGAGGTGAAGTCTGCGGGCCAGTTGCAGATTGAAGCGGCCGCCAAGAAAGCCGCTACGGAGGTGGCCTCTGCAAAAGCAGAAATTGAAAGGCTCCAAGCAGAGACAGCAGGAATTGAAGCGCGCATTGGAGCGACTCCGCGCGTCAAAGAACGCTTAGAGGGCCTGGAAATGGCCTATGAACACCTTTTCCTGAACTATCAGGATTTTGCGAACAAGAAACTTGACTCCGAGGTTGCGGCCCAGATGGAGCGCAGTCAGAAGGGAGAGCAGTTTCGCGTGCTTGAAAGTGCCTTCCTGGCACCGGAGCCCTCGTTTCCCAATCGAATTGTGATTCTTGTCCTTGGCGTGTTGTTGGGTGGTCTGGTTGGGGTGGGTTTGGCCTTTATGGTCGAAGTGTTGGATACCTCCTACCACGAGAGCCGGCCTCTTCAGGACAGCTTCGGTTTTCCCGTCTTGGCTTCGGTACCGCTCGTTATCTTGGAGAGTGATCGTGTGACGCAGCGGCGTAAATCGGCCAAGCTGATTTCGGCTTCTGTCGCCGTGACCCTGCTGGTCTGCCTGGCCTCTGTGGGGGGTTATTTTTTCAACAACGGTTTGCCAGGCTTTTTGCAGGGCGAAGAAGAGGTTGTCATTCAAGAACCGCCAAGAAGTTTGCTTTACGGCTTCTTGTACGATGAGAAGTAGAGACTGACGATGTACCGCTCCCATTATGGCTTAGCGAAAAATCCTTTCGAAATGACGCCCGACCCTGCTTTCTTGCATTTGGGGGAGGCGCATCGGGAGGCCTTTGCCACCTTGGTGTATGCGGTGCGCGCTCGCAAAGGTTTCGTCTTGCTCACGGGGGAAGTGGGGACAGGCAAGACCATGCTGCTCCATTCGCTGTTGGCTCGGATGGATGCAGACACCCTCTCTGCTTTCATCTTTAATCCGCGCTTGGAGCCACTGGATTTCTTCCGTCTGCTCTTTGATGAGTACGAAATTGATGCGAAGTGCAGTACCAAAGCAGAATACTTGCTCGCCCTCAATCGATTTCTCATCGATCGGCTCAAGAAAAATTTGTCGACGGTATTAATCGTGGATGAGGCGCAGAATTTGTCTGCTGAGATGCTAGAAGAGATTCGCCTGCTTTCGAATTTAGAAACAGCGACCTCCAAGCTCTTGCAAATTGTGCTCGTGGGCCAACCTGAATTAAAGGGAATGCTTGCGCGTCCCGAATTGCGCCAACTGAGGCAGCGAATTGTGTTGCGCTTCGACTTGCAACCCATGGACGAGTCAGAGATGCGCGATTATATCAATGAGCGTCTTGCACTTGCGGGTTATACGGGAGAGGGTGTGTTCCAGCGCTCTGCCTTTCGAGAACTGTATCGTGCGACGGGAGGTGTACCTCGCCTGATCAATATTGTTTGTGACGGGTCTCTTTTGCAGGGGTACGCGCGAGAGACGGTCAAGATTGATGCAAAAATTGTACGCGTGATCGCGCAAGATTTAGAATTGGATGGTGTACCGAAAGCTGTGGCCGCTCCGAGGGCGAAAGAGGGTCGCGGTTGGTTTCGAGGGATTTCAGGGCTCTTTCGTTAGTTGAAACGAGTCGAGGAGGGGTGAGAAATGGCAAATGTGCACGAAGCTTTGCAGCGTGCTGAACAAGAGAGGCAGAAGGTTCAGGTGCCGCTGGGTGAATCCGTCGGATTGAAGACACCGCCTGCTCCTGCCCCCACTTCTTCCAATGTTATCGAAAAAGGCGGGAAAAAGGCGAAGGCGCGAGAGAGCGTTCGCGGCAAGAAAAAGAGAGGCCTGCTCGAAGGTGGGGAGGCCAACAAGCGCCGCATCGTGATGTTGCAGCCGGAATCTTTTGTGGCTGAGCAGTTTCGAGGCATGCGCTCTCGCATTGACGCCGTCGCTGCCCAGCGCACCATGAAAACCATTGTGGTCACCAGTGCGGTAGCTCGTGAGGGAAAGAGTACGGCCGCCGCGAATCTCGCCTTGGTTTCCGCCTTGAGTCTGGACACAAAGGTGTTGTTAATCGATTGCGATATGCGCGCACCGCAAGTGGCCACTACTTTTGGAATCACACCGGCCGCCGGAATTTCCGAAGTATTGAGTGGGACGGTAACCCCTGAGCAAGCGATTTCTCACGTGGAGGAAGCCAATCTCGATGTGCTCCCTGTTCGAACCATCCCACGAAATCCCTCGGAGCTATTGGCTTCGGAAGCCATGGGTGATCTACTTGAAAAACTTTCATCTACCTATGACCGGATTGTTTTAGACACGCCACCCGTCCTCGGGTTGCCCGACGTGAAAATCCTGAACGGTGTCTGTGATGGATTGGTCTTGGTGGTGCGTGCTGACAAAACTCCACGTGTCGATATTGAAATGGCGCTTGAGGTCATCGATCGAAGCAAGGTGCTGGGCATGGTGCTCAATGGCGTTCCCGACGTGTCGGATCGTTACGGCTATTACGGTTATGGGTACGGTTACGGAGGGAAGTAGTCACCGTGTCCTATGAGCTGTTCGGCCTGTTTGCAGTAGCGTTCGTGGTCGCAGCTGCGGCAACACCGCTGGCTGCTCGCTTCGCCCGTCTAACGGGCGTGGTCGACCGTCCCGATGAGCGCCGAGTGAACACTCGAGAGGGTATCCCTTTGTTGGGAGGGCTTGCCGTGGCCTTGGGTGCCGCCGTGGGCTTCTCTGTGTTGCGTCATGAACTCTCGTCGATAAGTCCCGCTGAAAGCGGGCGCTTGGAGGGCCTGCTGATTGGGGGTGCCGTGCTGTTGTGCGCGGGCATCTGGGACGACCGCTTTGGCCTCCGCGCGCGCAATAAACTCCTAATACAGGTCATCGCTGCAGGCATTGCCATTTATTTTGGCTTCCAGATTGACCATTTCCGCGATCCGGTCATGCAACAAGATTGGCAACTCACGGGTTGGGCGATGGTGTTGATTACCACCGTGTGGATTGTCGGCATCACCAACGCCATCAATCTCATCGATGGCTTGGATGGATTGGCCACTGGGGTGGCAGCGATTATTACGGCCACGCTGACCTATGTTTGTTGGCAGTTCGATCAAACCTTGGGTTTTTATGTTGGCATCGCCCTGTTGGGCGGTCTTTTAGGTTTTTTGCCCTTCAACTTCCCGCCCGCGAGCCTTTTCCTCGGCGACGCCGGTTCCCTCTTTATTGGTTACACCCTCGCGCTGCTGGCCATTGAAGGCTCTAGTGGCCAGTCCGTGCTGACCTTTGTCGTCCCCTTACTGGCCCTGGCCGTGCCGATTCTAGATACTTGCCTTTCCATCATCCGTCGCTTGCGCCGAGGCGAGCACGTATTTTCACCCGACAAGCAGCATATGCACCACCGGCTTCTGCAATCGGAAGGCTCTCACCGCTCGGCGGTGCTCTCGCTCTACTTTGTTACGGGATGCTTTTGCATTATCGCTATTTCCTTTACCAAGCTTGCGGGCTACGCAGCCATCTTCTTTTTCATTACCGTAGTGATCCTGACCATCCGGATGCTTCGCAATCTGGGATTGCTCACGCCAGAGGAATCTGCCCCTTCCGAGACGGAAGAGGCTTCTTCTACAGGCGACGAGCGGCAGGCGTAGATCGGCGCTTAGTTGGCGCTTGGTTATAGACACGATCTACTGACTTGAAATGCCTTTGGTCTGAAACGCGGGGAGGGGAGGATGATGCGGTCAGAACGAATCCTGGTAACGGGAGCAGCAGGCTTTATCGGGTCCACCCTGGTTGATCGCTTATTGGCCGATGGGCGTGAAGTGGTGGGACTGGATTCTTTCGACCCTTATTACGCCGAAGTCCTGAAACGCGAGAATCTGACCGGCGCGCTGGCCCATCCGCAATTCAAGCTCGTGGAAGCGGACATTCGAGACTCCGGGGCCGTCAGTAGCGTTTTTGCGCAGGGCTCCTTCGATGCCGTGGTACACCTCGCCGCCAAGGCGGGCGTCCGGCCCAGTTTGGAGCAACCGGCCGAATACAGTGATGTCAATGTCCACGGGACGACAGTGTTGCTGGAGGCGGCTGCCCTTCACGGAAAGCCCTGTTTTGTGTTTGCTTCCTCTTCCTCGGTCTACGGTGAGCGCAAGGAGGGCCCCTTTGTGGAGACCGATCGCGTGGATCGCCCCATCTCTCCCTATGCCGCCACCAAGAAGGCCGGCGAGCTCATCGCCCATTCTTTTCATCACGCACATGAGATCCCCGTCACCTGTGTTCGCTTCTTTACTTGCTATGGTCCGCGCCAACGGCCGGATTTAGCCATTCGTCTATTTGCAGAAAAAATGCTGCGAGGAGAACCGGTTACGATCTTTGGTGACGGCAGCAACACGCGTGACTTCACCTATATCGATGATATTGTCGATGGGCTGCTGCGGGCTGTTGATGTGGACCTCGGTTACTCGATTTTGAACTTCGGGGCGGGTCGAACCGTGTCGATTTTGGAGTTTGTCGAAGTGCTGGAAAAGGAACTGGGGGTGGAGGCCAACAAAGACTTCCAGCCCCGCCAAGTAGGTGATGTTTCAACAACTTTTGCTGATATTCATGCGGCGGGAGAAGCTTTGGGATACCGACCCAAAGTAAGCTTGGAAGAGGGAATTGCCCGATTCGTGAAGTGGCTAAACGGCGATAGATAACCCCTCTAGCCCCCGCGGGTGAGCAGGGGGCCAGAGAGATTGGATTGAGACGATGAATATCTGTGTCATTGGAGCTGGCTACGTAGGTCTTGTCACAGCCGCTTGTTTTTCTGAATTTGGCGTCCAGGTCGTTTGTGTCGACAAGGACGCGTCGAAGATTGATGCGCTGAAGAAGGGCAAGATTCCCATTTATGAGCCGGGCCTCGAGGATATTGTGGCCCGTAATATGAAGGCGGGTCGCCTCAAATTTTCCACGGAAACGGGCGCCTCGGTGGAAAACTCGCTGGTGGTCTTCATTGGCGTTCAAACACCCCCGCGTGAGGATGGCGGCACGGACCTCGGGGCCGTGGAGGCCGTGGCCAAAGAAATCGGCAGCCATCTCAACGGTTACAAAGTTGTCGTGACCAAAAGCACCGTGCCGGTGGGTACTTCGGAACGGGTGAAAGAACTCGTTCAGCAGGGCGCCGAGGAAGCGGGCAAAGAGGCGACTTTTAGCGTGGCTTCCAATCCTGAGTTTTTGCGGGAAGGGGCAGCCATTTCCGACTTCATGCGCCCTGACCGAGTGGTGATTGGCGTGGAGGATGACCAGGCCGAGGCCATTCTAAAGGACCTCTTCCGACCGCTCTATTTGATCGAGACGCCCATCGTTTTAACCAATATCCCGACGGCAGAATTGATCAAGTATGCCGCCAATGCCTTTTTGGCTACCAAGATCTCCTTCATTAACGAAGTGGCGAATTTATGTGAAAAAGTGAATGGGGATGTGCATGCGGTGGCGCGTGGCATCGGATTGGACAAGCGCATTGGTGGCAAATTCCTTCACCCGGGACCGGGCTATGGAGGCTCTTGTTTCCCCAAAGATACGCTCTCAGCCGCTTATTTCGCGCGTGAGTACGGGGAGCGCTTTCGCGTGATCGAAGCCGCCATTGAGGTTAATGCGCTGCAGCGAATACGCATGGTGGGGAAGATCAAAGAAGCCTTGGGCGGAGAGTTGCAGGGCAAGATCATTGGTGTGCTCGGCCTCAGCTTTAAGCCCGAGACCGACGATATGCGCGATGCCCCTGCCATCGAGATTATTGCGGGTTTACGGGAAGGGGGTGCCCAGGTGCGCGCCTTTGACCCCGTGGCCATGGATACTGCGGCGGCGGTCATCCCCAATTTGGAACTCTGCAAAGATTCCTATGCCGTAGCCGATGGGGCGGATGCGTTGGTTATCATGACGGAGTGGAATCAATTCCGGATGCTCGATTTGGAGCGTGTTTACAAACTCCTCCGGCAACCGATCATTATTGATTTGCGCAATGTGTACGATCCCGAACCGATGCGTAAGCAAGGTTTTAGCTACGTGGGCGTCGGTCGCTAGGCGGCAGCGCCGCTAGAGAAAGAAGGCAAAGGTGGTGGTGGCAGGTAGCCGTACTACCATCTGTATCGAAAGCGAGACGAGAACATTGCAACGGGAGGCCTGACAGTGCGGAGCGCGGATGCCATTGAGTCACTCCGGTCGATCCCCCTCTTTGAGAAGGTGGGAGAGGCTGATATTCAGCGATTGGCCGATTATCTCATCGAGCGTCGCTATCCCCAGAACTCCATGATTGTCGAAGAGGGTTTGCCGGGGGATTACATGTACGTCCTCCAAGAAGGTCGCGTCAAAGTGACGAAGCTATCGGAGGATGGCCGCGAGAAGATCTTGGAAATCCTCGAACCGGGATCTTTCTTTGGCGAGATGTCCTTGCTCGATCGCTCCCCCCGTTCGGCATCTGTTCGCACGCTAGACCCTGTGCTGGCTCTGGCCTTGTCACGAACCGACTTTCTAGGCTTGTTGCGCAATAGCTCGGATCTGGCCATGGCAGTGATTCAAGTCCTCACCTCTCGATTGCGCGACGCGGGTGAGCATGCCAGCTCCCTTTCCTTCCAGAGTGTGAAAGACCGCACCAAGGGATTGTTCCGACGCATGGCAAAGGAAGAGGCTTCCGACGGATCTCAACGCATGACCCCCGTGTTAACACATCAACAGATCGCAGATATGATCAGTACTTCGCGTGAGACGGTGACGCGAGTGGTCAAAGATCTCAAAGATGAAGGGTGGCTCACCCAAGACGGAAAGCGGTATGTCATTCCCGATGAAGATTTTTAAGGCAGGCTTGACATGACACACGTTGTCGTAGCGCCTGATGCCCTATTGATTGAATCGAGAACATTATTCGTGATTGGAAAGGAATTCTAATGATTTCAGGGCTTCGTCGAGCGGCTTGCTGCCTGTTGCTTTTCTCTTTTGTGGGTTTGATGGGTTGTGGTGACGACAGTGCCAAAATGGCTCAACACCTCACTCGCGCCCAAGCATTTTTGGAGGAAGAGGAGTTCGGGAAGGCAATCATTGAGTTCCGCAATGTTCTTCAGCTCGCTCCCAAAGACGCTGAGGCTCATTATGGATTGGCCAAGGCTTACTTTGGTGCGAATAAACTTCCGGATGGATATTGGTGGTTGAGCGAGACTGTGCGCCTGGATCCGAGAAATTGGCAGGCGCGCTATGAGTATGGTGAGGTCTCTCGCTTGGCGGGTAAGTATGAGGACGCATTGAGTCAGGCGGATGCCATTATTGATGGCGATCCGGACCGAGTCGAGGCGTATACCCTGAAAGCACAGGTACTCGAAGCCTTGTCTCGAGGGGAAGAGGCTCAAGCGTTCTACGAAATGGCCATAGAAAAAGACCCCGACGATTCCATGCGTATTATGGGGTTGGGAACCTACCTGGTTCGTCAGGGGCGGCGGGAGGAAGCGGAACCTTATTTCCACCAAGCCATTGCTGCCGAAAAGAGCTTTCTAACCTACTTCGCCTTGGCGGGCTTTCTTCGCGATGACTTGGAGCGTTTAGACGAGGCCGAGAAAGCTTATCTTTCCGCACGTGATGTTGCGACGGAGGATAAAGTCATTTATGCCCACCGTGTATTGGCGAGCTTTTACTACACCACCGCTCGAGTCGATCGCGCCGAAGAGGTTCTGCGGGAAGGGTTGAAACAACATCCAGAGAACCTGGACCTGGTTTATCTACTGGCTCGTTTTTATCTGGGACAGGGAGATCAAGAAAAAGCGGACCAGATGATGGAGGCCGCGACCAAGGCTCGTCCCAATGAGGTTCGACCTTTTCTCGCACTCTCGATCTATCGGCATCGATTGGGTGATTTTGAAGGTGCCTTGGCGGCAGCCAATGCGGGTTTGAAAGTCGACGCGGCAGACAAGGCGGCCCGCCTGCGCGTGGCCGAACTCCTGATTGAAAAAGGTGTGAAGGAAGGCTCGCAAGAACCCATTGCCGAAGGGCGAAGTATTATCGATGCCGTACTCGCTCAGGAACCTTCAAGTCCCGAAGGTATTTATTTGCGATCGAAGTTGCAGTTGGCCGATAGGGACCTCGATGCGGCGTTGGCTGGATTCCGGCGCGTGATTGAAGCACGGCCAGACTGGGCACAACCACATCTCTTGCTGGGCACGGCACTTTTCCAAGCGAAGGATCTGCACGGCGCGCGCGCAGAAATTGCACGTGCGCTGGAGTTGGACGGCACTCTTGTCGAGGCGCGCAAACTTTTGGCACGAATTCACAGTCGCCTGGGTGAAGTCAGTTTTGCCATTGAAGAAGGCATGAGCGCTTTAAAGGCAGCACCCGAAGACAACGCGTTGCGCGTGATGGTGGCTCAAGATCTAATGCGCAGTGGGAAGCGCCTTGTGGCTCTCGACCTTTTGTTGGAGGTGCCCGACGACGGTCAAGACGAAAAGAGCCTCTATGCCATTGGAAAGATTTATTATCTAGAAGGAGATTACGAGAAGGCCCGCGACTATCTCACTCGCGCAGAGGGAATGGCGAAGCATAATACGCGAATTATCGAGGCCCTTTTTGAACTCGACCACAAAGAAGGTCGCCTCGATGAATCCTATCAACGCATTCAAGAGGCCTTGGTTGAACATCCCAATAACGGCTCTTTGACTTACCTGCGCGGAATGGTGGCCTTGCTCAGTGGTGATCAGTTGGTTGCGGAAACGGATTTCCGAAAAGCGATTTACTTGTCTCCCAACGATATGCGTGCCTATCAGGGCTTGGCTGCGATCTTGGGTCGATCGGATCGTCGTCAGGAAGTTATCGATACCTATGAGACGGCCTTGCGCTCAAAACCAGAAGGAGCGGCTGGGATCTACCTCATGGTGGGAACCTTGTATGAATTGTCGGGCCTGAAGATGAAGGCCATCGAGCGTTATGGACAGGCCTTGGACTTGGATCCGAACCTGGCACCGGCCAAGAATAACCTGGCGTATTTATTGGCTGACACAGGAGGGGATCTGGATCGCGCCTTGGAACTCGCACAAGGGGCCAAGGAGCAGATTCCCGAAGACCCCAGCGTCTCCGACACCTTGGGTTGGGTGTTGTACAAGAAAGGCATTCCATCGGCTGCGATTACCTACCTGCAAGAGGCCGTCGCGGGTCTACCGGTGGGTAGCCAGGCCCTGGGTATGGTGCAGTATCACCTGGCCCTGGCTTATGAACTCAACGGAGATGTGGAAAGCGCGAAAGAGGTGCTGACAGAGGCGCTCGCCAACTATAGTGAAACGAGCGAGCAGGAAATGCTGGACGGGACCACCATCGTCGACCCCAATTGG
The DNA here is from genome assembly GCA_003353845.1 of Pseudomonadota bacterium. Classification (GTDB taxonomy): domain Bacteria; phylum Myxococcota_A; class UBA9160; order UBA9160; family JADFDR01; genus GLO-12. Next base: position 14,578 of record PIVT01000060.1, read on the forward strand.
GTCAAAGATGCCCAAGAGGCGCTCACCCGGCTCAACGAGTCGGCATAGAGGCCGTAGACCGAGGAATCCCCAAGCTTTTCGGTCCATCCCCTAGGGGAAAGTGGGTTCTTTAGGAGCCTGCAGCTGGTCGGCGACGGGCTTGGGAAGTGATGGAAATCACCAAGGAAATTCTTATCGCGTTTCCTCGTCAAGCCAAATCCAAAATGGGCCGATAGATAACTCGCGCCGACTCGGTGAAGGGTTGGCCTATGTACTCATGGGATTTTGAGCGCACCAATAGTTTCGCCATGTTTCGGCGAATCTGGGTGCCTCTCCAGGGAGGGCGAGAATGAAATCCTCAATAGGGGCCTTTGCTGCGGCACTGGTGTTGGCAATCGGGTTGGCAAGTTCTTCGGAGTTCGCGTTGGCGAGCAGCGAGGCGGCAGGCCAGATCGGTTACGACGCACAGGGTAACGCCGGCCATATTCACACTGTCGTATCCGGTGACACGCTCTGGGATATTTCCAGCGCATACCTCAACACGCCTTGGGTTTGGCCTTCCATTTGGGATGAAAATCCAGAAGTGGCAAACCCTCACCGCATCTTTCCAGGGGACAAGATCTGGATCAGTTCGAACCAGATGCGTCGAATCACTGATGAAGAGGCGGACGCTCTGTTGAGTGGAGAGCCCGTGGTTGAGGAGGTGGTCGAAGAGGTGGTCGAGGAAGAAGTGGCTATCGAGATCGTGGAGGAGGAGATTCCCGCCGCCCCGGAAGAAGTCGCTGAAGAAGTCGCAGACTCACCCTTATACTTTATGAGTTATAAAAATCGTGATAAGTGTGGTGTTGTTGAGAGTGAGGCCTTTGATGAGGGCACTCCAATGATCATTGAAAGCCCGAGACAGGGGACTTTGCTTGGCCAAAGGGATGAGGTGTATGTCAACCTGGGTGAAGGTGAAGTTCAAGTCGGTGATCGCTTCAATATCGTTCGTGCAGAAGGTGCGATCCGTGATCCAGAGACCAAGAAACGATTGGGCTATTACGTCGAGTCCTTAGGTTGGCTTGAGGTGGTAGAGGTGGGACCCGATACAGCGACCGCAATCATCAGGGAGTCCCGTCGCGAGATTGCGCGAGGAGATCACTTGGTCCCCCGCACCAAAGACCCGCTGGAAATCGGTGTCACTTTGGGCACGGCCGCTACTTCGGGCCAGCTCGCATACGTTCCTGATGAGCGAGAGATCTCGGGTAGTTTTGATGTGGTCTTTTTGAATCGCGGTAGTGCCAATGGTCTTGAGGTTGGAAATATAGTGGAAGTCATTCGCTACGGTGGACAACGATGGGGTGCCACTCGTGACAAGCAGGCTTCCTTGTTATTGCCTACTGAAGTGGTGGCCCATTTGGTGATCTTGGATGCGAAGGAAGACACCTCCATGGCATACGTTGCACATTCTGCAGACGTGGTTGAAGTGGGAGATCACTTCCAGATGACGGTGCCACAAGAGTAGTCAAGCGAACCTGCCACACCTTTGCTATGTAGGGGAGGCCCCGGTCCCGGGGAGCCTCCCCTTTTGCTTGATCCCCAAAAAACATCTGACGAAACCTTGGCGTCGTGGCTTCGCTTGCAGGCAGCCTTGGCGCTGTATCCAAGCATCGCGAAGCAAGCCCTGACAGCGACCGGTCATCCCGCTCAGGCTCTGGCACTTGCCGGGAGGTGGAAACCCGACCTCGCTCTTTCGACACCCCGGGAAACCGAAATCCAACTGCGAGAATTGAAACGCTTAGGGGCCTGTCTGTTGCCTCTCTCCAGCGCTCACTACCCCTCTCGCCTTTTCCATTTAAGCGATGCACCAGCCGTTCTTTCCCTGTTGGGACAAGTCGATGCCTTGGGCGGGCCTTGTGTGGCACTGGTGGGGGCGAGGGCTGCCACGGTTTACGGAAAGGAAGTGGCCTTTGCTTTGGGCAAGGCACTGGGTGCGGCTGGCATTACCGTCGTTTCGGGTTTGGCGCGTGGGATTGATGCTGCGGCACACCGCGGTGCGCTGGCCGCTAACGGTCGCACTGTCGCTGTGCAGGCCTGTGGCCCTAATATTACCTATCCACCTGAGCACCGAGACCTGGCCGCGGAGATTCAAAAACATGGAGCCGTGATCTCAGAATTTCCTCCTGGCGCGGCTCCGCGTCGTTACCACTTCCCTCTGCGCAATCGACTGATCAGCGCCCTGTCTCAGGTGGTCGTTGTGATTGAGGCACGGGAGCGAAGCGGATCGCTGATCACCGCCGAGCATGCGCTGGAACAGGGTGTGGAACTCATGGCCGTACCGGGTTCTATTTTGTCCCCGGTCAGCGCGGGTCCAAATCTGCTATTGCGCCAAGGCGCCCGCCCTGTGCTCGAGCCGGCGGATATTTTAGAGCAACTAAGCGAGTGGGTGCCGGGGACGAGAGCCTTGAATCACGACTGCAAAACAGACGCTGATGTGAGACCCGAGGGCCTTAGTCCGGGTTCTACCGCCCTGTGGGAGGCTCTGTCTCGGGAACCGGCGTCGGCGCAGCAACTCGCGACTCGCCTGGCGAAGTCCACCCAACAGATTTCATTAGGTCTCGTAGAATTGGAATTGGAAGGAGCCATCGAGCGCGATCGAGACGGGCGTTTTTATCCCCGCACAGCTTCTCGGAAGGGTGAGCCAGGCTGATTGCTGGCTGTCGAGTTAGATCTCATCGGCCCCCGGCCAGGATTGGGGTAATCTCTTTGCAGTCAGGACGGGTTGGGGAAAAGAGGGCGGAATAAGAGAGTGGAATAAGAGGGTGGGACCGGAATTGTGAATTCAGCGATAACTGAAAAAGTAGTGGTGATTGGAGCGGGGCTGGCCGGATGTGAGGCCGCTTGGCAATTGGCTCAGCGCGGTGTTCCCGTGGAGTTGATCGAGATGAAGCCGGGTACCTATTCCCCCGCACATCAAAGTCCCGATCCCGCCGAACTGGTGTGCAGCAATTCTCTGCGCGGTGCGGCCCTTTCAAACGCCGTGGGGTTGTTAAAGGAAGAGATGCGTCGTTTGGATTCACTCATCCTGCGCGTGGCGGATGAAACGGCGGTTCCTGCAGGCAACGCCCTGGCCGTAGACCGCGTGGCTTTTTCAAAGCGCGTCGGGGAGTTGATTGCGAGTCATCCCAATATTCAATTTCGCAGAGAGGAAGTGCGCAAGATTCCAAAAGACCCATGGGTTCTCCTGGCGACCGGTCCGCTGACGGCGGCGACCCTGGCCAGTGAGTTGCAGGCCTTATTGGGAGAGGAGCATCTCTCCTTTTACGATGCGATTTCTCCCATCCTTCACGCGGATTCCATTGATCTGGATGTGGTGTTTCGAGCATCGCGCTATGACGACGAGGGCGATGGAGATTACTTGAACATCCCTCTCGACCGCGAGCAGTACCTCGATTTTGTGAAAGAGGTGGTTCACGCGGAAACCGCGCCACTGCATTCCTTTGAGAACGCAAAGTATTTTGAAGGTTGCCTGCCCATTGAAGTGATGGCCCAGCGCGGTGTGGAGACCTTGTCCTTCGGTCCCATGAAGCCTGTGGGGCTAACGGATCCTCACACGGGGAAGCGACCCCATGCCGTGATTCAACTCCGGCAAGAAGATCGCGAAGGCTTGATTTACAATATGGTCGGGTTTCAAACCAAAATGAAAATCCCGGAACAGCAGCGGATCTTTCGGTCTTTGCCCGGCCTGAAAGATGTGGTTTTTGCACGATACGGGACGGTGCATCGCAATACCTATGTCAATGCTCCAAAATGCCTGACGCCAAGCTTGGAAGTGCGAGCGCGCAAAGGTTTGTATTTGGCCGGGCAGATGGTTGGCGTGGAAGGGTATGTCGAGTCGGCAGCCATGGGGTTCCTGGCGGGCTGCAATATAAGCTATGCCATGCGGGGTGAAGAACCTCCTCAGCCGTCACCCGCCACTGCGCACGGTGCCCTGGTCCGCTTCTTGATGGAATCTAATCCCGCACACTTTCAACCCATGAACGTCAATTACGGATTGTTTCCCGCCTTGGATAGCGAAGCGCGCAAACGTAAGAAGCGGGAAAAAAATGAGTTGCGGGCGGCTCGCGCGTTGGAGGCGCTTGTCATCTATCAGCAAAAAATCGGAGAGCATCTGGAATGAACTTTTCCGCGGCCACCGATGCCTTTGAGCGTTTCTTGCGGGTCGAGAGGAATGCCTCTGTGCACACGCGCCGGGCCTATGGCGCCGATGTGGCGCAGTTCGCCGCTTTCTGTGCGCAAAGCCGCGGCTTGGGCCAGGAGGACACGCCGAGGGCTGAGGAAACGGCTGGTTCGGCAGAAGGCGAGAGAGAAGAGTTCCTCGGCGCCCGGTTGTCCCCGTCTGATTGCACGACGCAGGATGTGCGGAATTATTTAGCGGCGGTGCATCAAAAAAATCATCCCGCGACGCAAGGCCGTAAATTATCGGCGATTCGCACGTTCTTTCGCTTTTTGTTGAGGGAGGAGGAGTGTGAGGTTGATCCGACCGCAGGATTAGCGGGACCGCGTACGCCCAAGCGCTTGCCGCGGCCCTTGGCGGTGGATGATTGCGCGGCGTTGACCGCTCCCTTGCCGGACGGTGAAGCTTCTGCCGAGCTCAGTATGAAAGAATTGCGAACTTGTGCATTGGTTGAACTGCTTTACGGAGCGGGAATACGCGTAGGTGAATTGGTGAAATTGAATTTGACAGATGTCGAGCTTGACCGCGGCGAAGTGCGGGTTTGGGGAAAAGGGAATAAGGAGCGGATTGTTCCGCTGCCACACCTGGTGTGCATCGCATTAAACTCTTATCTCGAAAGACGAGCGCTCTCGGGTCTCTCACCGCAGCCAACACATCCCTTGTTTTCTTCTCTGCGCGGTCGCAAGGGTGAGGCTCCGCGTCGACTTGGCGAGCGGGATGTGCGACGCTTGCTCGCCGAGCGTGCCCGCCAACTGGGCATTGTCGAAAGAGTACATCCACACCGCCTTCGTCACAGCTATGCGACGCATCTGCTCGACATGGGGGCGGATCTTCGAGAGATTCAAGAATTGCTAGGGCATGCAAGCCTGTCGACGACTCAGAAGTACACGGCGGTTTCGGTCCAGCGACTCCAGCAGGTATATGATCGAAGCCACCCGCGAGCGCGAGGAAATGGCTTGAAACAGAGTAAACAGTCGTCCCGTCGAGAATCGTCGGGCCGGGAGGAAGAAGATGAGTTCTGAGCAATTACGCGCGACAACAGTGTTGGCTGTAGTGCGCGATGGAAAGATTACAATGGCTTCGGATGGCCAGGTGACACTCGGAAGTGTTGTCATGAAAGGTGGAGCGAAGAAAGTCCGCTTGGCAGAGTCGGGCAACGCCATTATGGGATTTGCGGGTGGTGTCGCCGACGCCATGGCCCTGAGCGAGCGTCTCGAAGCCAAGCTGGAGGCTTATCCCGGAAATGTGCGTCGCGCTGCAGTTGAATTGGGACGTGATTGGCGCACCGACCGCATGCTGCGAAAACTAGAAGCCATGTTGTTGGTCGGTGATACAGAGAGCGTCTTGGTGGTTTCGGGCAATGGTGAGGTGATTGAGCCGGATGATGGCGTGGCTGCCGTTGGTTCGGGCAGCACTTATGCCCTGGCAGCGGCACGTGCGCTGTTGCGACATACGGACTTCGATCCGGAGACCGTAGTGCGAGAGAGTATGAAAGTCGCTGGCGAGCTTTGCATTTATACCAATGACAGCATTACCTGTGTGAGCCTGCCATGACTGTGCAAGACGAATTGACACCGAGAGAAATTGTCTCCGAATTGGATCGTTACATCGTGGGGCAGCACGATGCCAAACGGGCCGTGGCCATTGCCTTGCGAAACCGTTGGCGGCGGCAGCAAGTCGAAGGGGAGCTGAAAGACGAGATCTCTCCCAAGAACATCATCATGATCGGCCCTACGGGCGTCGGGAAAACGGAGATCGCGCGGCGCTTGGCCCGCCTGGTTCGGGCGCCCTTTATCAAAGTAGAAGCTTCGAAGTTTACTGAAGTGGGCTACGTCGGAAGAGATGTCGAATCCATTGTGCGTGACCTTGTCGAATCGGCCGTTTCCCTTGTGACCGAAGAAGAAAAACGAAATGTGCGAGTCGAGTCGGAGCAGCGTGCGGAAGATCGATTATTGGATGTGTTATTGCCGCATTCAGGAACCATGGACTCGCCTTTGCCCGAAGGGGGGGAGACGCGAGAGAAACTTCGCAAGATGTTGCGCGAAGGAAAACTCGACGAGCGCGAGGTGGAAATTGAAGTGCAAGATCAGAGCGGAATGCCGAGCTTGTCCGTGATGACGCCTCAAGGCACCGAGGATATGGGAATCCAATTTAAAGACATGATCGGAGGCCTTTTCCCGAACCGAACCAAGGGACGGCGCATGCCAGTAGAGGCAGCCCGCAAAGTTTTTGAGGCCGAAGAAGCGGAGGGCTTGGTCGATTCGGAACGGGTTCGCGAATTGGCGGTGGAACGCGTGGAACAAACGGGCCTTGTGTTTATCGATGAGATTGACAAGGTGGCCGTGAGAGCGGCGAGCCAGCAAGGTTCCGATATTTCGCGCGAGGGAGTGCAGCGAGATTTGCTCCCCATTGTCGAAGGCTCCACGGTGCAGACGAAGCATGGTTCGGTGCGCACGGATCACATCCTTTTTATCGCAGCGGGAGCTTTTCACGTTGCCAAACCTTCCGACTTGATTCCTGAGTTGCAGGGCCGATTCCCGATCCGTGTGGAGCTGTCGAATTTGTCCAAGGATGATTTCGTTCGCATCTTGACCGAACCGCAAAACTCCTTGATTCGGCAATATACGGCGCTCTTGGCCACGGAAGGCATTCACTTGAGCGTGTCAGAAGATGCGATTCGCGCCATCGCAGAACTCGCAGCCGTCGTAAACGAGCGAACGGAGAACATCGGGGCGCGCAGACTGCACACGGTGCTTGAAAAGCTCTTCGATGAGGTGAGCTTCAATGCGCCCGATCTCGACGTTCAAAAATACGACATCGACGAGGCGAGGGTGCGCACTTGTCTAGGCGCGCTGGCCAGTGATGAGGACCTTTCTCGCTACATTCTTTAATCGATGCGCTAGACCTGTCGGGCCACGATAAAACCAAAAGAAGCGGTCAATCGAGCGGTTTTCAGCCTCTTTCTGTAGTTTTTAGTGGCTTCTTGAGCTTGAATGCGCGCAGCGGATGACCGGTGGCGACGGCGGTTCGCCCATGCTGAAACCCGTGCTGAAAATTGGAAAGCCGAGATGGAGAGATCCGATGCAACACATCATTGACAAAGCAGCAGTACTGATTGAAGCGCTTCCCTACCTCCGGCGCTTCGCCAATAAGCTGATCGTGATCAAATACGGCGGCCACGCCATGACGGAAGATTCCTTGCGCGAATCCTTTTCTGTGGATGTGGTGTTGCTGAAGTACATAGGATTGCGCCCTGTGGTTGTGCATGGTGGCGGGCCGCAGATTGGAGAGATGCTTTCTCGCATTGGAAAAGAGTCCGATTTTGTAGACGGCTTGCGTGTCACCGACGATGAGACCATGGAAATTGTAGAGATGGTCTTGGGTGGCAAGGTAAATCAAGACATCGTTTCCTTGATCCAGCGCGGCGGGGGCAGGGCGTTGGGGTTGACTGGCAAAGATGGCGGCATGCTGCGCGTTAAGCGCAAACTCGTCAACGGGAAGGATGTGGGACGGGTGGGACAAATCGTGGGCGTCAATCCCAGTGCCATCGCATCGGCGACGGACGCCGGTTTCATTCCCGTGGTAGCTCCCCTCGGTGTCGATGACAGCGGCCTTACCTACAACGTGAATGCTGACGATGCCGCAGGTGCCATAGCGGGCGCGCTCAATGCTGAAAAACTAATGATGCTCACCGATGTCACCGGAGTGTTGGATGCCAAGGGGGAGTTGATTCCCAAGCTCAACCCCGATGCGGTAAAAGAGCTGATTGAGGAAGGTGTGATCAAGGGCGGTATGATTCCCAAGGTGGAATGCTGTCTCGCAGCGCTTGGCCAGGGTGTCGAACGCACTCATATTGTCGATGGACGCATGCTGCATGCCGTGTTGCTTGAGATCTTTACCGATGTCGGAGTAGGAACCTGTTTAACGCTTTAGAATGGTACCGGTTGCCCCGTGAGCCATTCACTGTTTGGAAAGGGTGAGATCGTGCCAAAGGATTTTCTAGCTCTCGCAGATTGGAAAGCAAGTGAGTTACACGCGCTGCTAAATCGCGCCGATGAACTCAAGCGCATGCTGTCCGTTGGAGAGCAGCCGCTGGTTTTGCAGGGAAAAACCCTGGCTCTTTATTTCGAGAAGCCTTCCTTGCGCACGCGGGTGACCTTTGAAGTAGGCATGGCTCAACTGGGGGGTAGCACCATTTCTCTTCAGCCTGAGCAAGTCGGGCTGGGGCAGCGCGAAAGTGTGAGTGACGTCGCTCGCGGGTTGTCGCGTTGGGTAGATGGCATCATGATGCGAACCTTCAGTCACGAAGTCGTGTGTGACTTCGCGCGGGAGGCGAGCATCCCCGTAATTAACGGTCTCACTGATCTCTTGCATCCTTGTCAGGCCATGGCCGACCTTCAAACCGTGGCCGAGCGGATGCCTTTGGGTGAAGCCGTGATCGCTTATGTGGGGGATGGCAATAATGTGTCCTCGTCATTGCTGCATGCCTGTGCTCTGTTGGGTGCCCACTTCCAGATTGCGACACCGGCGACCCACACTCTTCCCGAAGCTGTGCGAAAACGTGGTGAGGAGCTCGCGCGAGAAAGCGGCTCGAAACTCCTATTCACCAGTGATCCCGCGGAAGCGGTGCAGGGCGCGAATTTCGTCTACACCGATGTCTGGACGAGCATGGGTCAAGAGGAGGAGGCGGCCGAGCGCCGGTCCCTCTTTGCGCCCTATCAAGTGAATGCTCAATTATTGTCCCATGCCCCAGAGGCTTTTGTCCTGCATTGCCTTCCGGCTCACCGGGGAGAGGAGATCAGCGCCGAGGTGCTGGAGGGTCGGGCCGCCTTCCGCGCGCTTCGGGTGGCTACCATTCTTTTCTTTTCTTTTCGCGCAGCCAGCCAGCCAGGCGGTGCGGATCTCGTTGCTCGTTTGAAAGC
>PIVT01000139.1 GCA_003353845.1 Pseudomonadota bacterium
TCACTCACGAAGAGGATATTGCAGCTAGCGGCCTCGCTGTCTCCCGGCCCCCACCCCTTAGCTTTCGTACCACCAAGTACCGGCCGCGTAAACTCTTTCCGGAGACCAACGCCTCGAGAGACGCGCCGAAATCGTCTCGACCTAACACGCAGATCTCAATCGGATCGCGAGCAGACGAAAAAACCGCCTCTGGCCAGTTGATGAACTTCGTGAAGTTGTAGAGATAGGCCGCCTTCTCGACGTACTCGCGCTCGGAGTTCGCCGTCGCGGTGCCCGCGACAGTGAGGACGCAAAACCCGAGTATCACCACGAGGAGAAGCACACCTCCCACGAACCGCTTCCAATCCGCTAAAACTGTTTCCACTTCCAAATTGATCACTGCTCTGGACACGTGCAAAGGAAGAACACCGCGACAGCGCCAAATGCCATCTCGGGAAGACCGTTGCTGAGGCAACGCACATTCAGTCGTGCCCATCGCGCACCTCTCTTTCAGGATAAGTGCAAGATTCAGACCACCGCCTTCGTCGACGCCCAGGCTCGTTTCCAACGCTTTGGCAGGAGAGTAAGGCTAAGTCAACCATTTGAGTGTCGCGATTTGACACAAGCGTGGGGACGACGTGTGTCTTCACAACACTCGGGTATTCCTCCCGAAAGTAAGTCCATAAGCCCCCATTGCCCATGACGATTTCTCTCTGCGCTTCAGCGGAACTCGAGGGTGGCAACGAGAATTGAGTTACCAAGTTCGGATCACGAGGCGCTCTATAAAGAACAGTGGGATGCGCTGCTGCGACAACTTATGCGTGCTGTACGCGCGGGTGACGTGGCTCCCACCCATGTTTCTTGCTAATTTTTTTCTATCCGGTTGATAGCTCGGCAATCCGCAGTGGTCCCGGAACCCGAGAGCTTTTAACTGAAAGTTTGATCATCCGGATCAGTTGATAAATCCAAAAGGCGACCAACTAACATCCCAGAGAGTTGACGGGCGGGGCGCATCTACTTCCATAAAGTTCCCGACTCGACAAAATTCTCGCATTCACCACCTCAAGAGACCGAGAGGAACAGAAATGTCGTTTCAATCGAAAACCCGGACTCGTGCTAGCGTTCTCGCATTGAGAGTGCTCACCTCCCTGGTGCTACTCGTGCTCGTGTCGGCAACCGGGCTCATTCCTATAGTTCCTATGGAAAGCAGCGCTTCCACTGAAGGGGATGAGAATACCTGTGTCCAGTGTCACGGGGACAAGAAATTTTTCGTGCAAAACAAGAAGTTGCATAGTTATTTCGAACAATGGGAAACGTCAATCCATTTCGAGAAAGACGTCACCTGTGACGATTGCCATGGTGGAGACCCCCTAGCAGCCAAGAAGGCAGATTCCCATGGTGCAGGGGTAGCTGCACAAGACGCAGCCAGCGGCGTCTATTTCAAGAATGTGATCGATACATGTGGCGACTGCCACGACGAAATTCTCGAGGGCTTCAAAAAAAGTGAGCACTTCAAACACGTGGTCCCGAAGACACCAGAAGACCAAGGCCCCACCTGCATCACCTGTCACGGCTCGATCAACGTTGAAGTCTTCGATTTAAATTCCGTTGCTGACACCTGCGCAGAATGCCACAACGAGGAAAGCGACAACCTTCCAGAAACCCCCGAAGAGGCAAAGCGTGTCATCGACCGATTCCTTTCGATAAACCGCGAATACAGCTACCTCAGCAGTAGGATTGATCCCGATGAAAGTCGTGCCTTCTTCAAGGAGGTGGACGAGAAACTTAACGAGCTCGCCATTACGTGGCATACATTTGACTTGGAGAAGATCGATATCGGAACGAAGGTCGTTCTCGACCAACTCAAGTCGAAGCGCGATGAAATCCAAGGGGAAAACAGGCAAGCCGAGTCGAAGTAGGCTTCTACCGAGAAGGCGTTTCGGTAACAAGCAGGTGCTCGTCGGCTCCGGATCACAGGCCGGAAGAGAGGGGATATAAATCAAGAGGACTGCGATCGAAAGCGACCTGATATTTCTAACAAGGAACCTACCGATGAATCTTGAAATCTCCGCTAGGAAGCGGACCGCGTTGCATCTCTACCGCTACAACTTTATCAAAGGCACGCGACGGCTCGCTGCTGGTTTGCTCGCCTTGCTCGTCCTGCTGCTGTTCGGTGCAGCAAGTTCTTTTGCGGGAGAGACGAGCGAGACAGAAGGAGCGACCCGCGTAGTCCCATTTAAGCTGAAAACCCTTGATGGCAAAACCTTTGATTCCAACCGTGAACTCAAAGGACGTGTTTCCATCCTCGCCTTCTGGCGACTCGAGCAGAAGAAGTCGATGCTGCTGCTGGAGCAGCTCATGGAGCTACGAGCGGCATTTCCCGAAAACGAACTCAATATCGTCACCATCCTTTCGGGAGAAATCGACCCCGGCAAGGCGAGAACGTTTGTCGACGAAAAGGGCCTGACTTTCCCCGTCCTCCTTGAACCCACGCGAAACGTATACGCTGCCTTCGGCATCATCGTGAGCCCCACCTCGTGGTTTATTGATGCCGATGGAAACCAACGGATTGCTTACGCTGGCTATCGGCGGGATTTCTCGAATACGGCAAAGGCGCATGTCGAGTTGCTCTTGGGTCGCATCTCCGAGGAGGACCACGCTTCACGCATCGAGAAGAAGGTTGCGCCTCGCACTTCGGGAACAGTCGATGCACGCGTTCATTATCGCTTCGCCAAGCGACACCTTGAAAACGGTGATTCAGAAGCTTATCAGGATGAACTTCGCCAGGCTTGGAAAGCGGAGCCACGTATGGCCGAGGCCGGAGTCGATTTGGGCCTCCTACTTTTGCAAGACGGAAAGCTGGAAGAAGCGCTGCCTATCCTCATGGAGGCGGCCCGGTTGCTACCCGACGATCCCCGAGCAAACGGAGCGAAAGGCCTGGCGCTGATTCGATCAGGGGAGACAGAGGAGGGAGCGGAACTGCTCCGAAGTGCCTTGAAGAATGGGCTGGAAGGAGCATTATTCTTCTATGAGATGGGGCGCATAAGTGAGCTTCAAGGTGATCAAAATGAGGCGCTAGGCTTTTATAGAGCAGGGCTTGAGTTGCTGCTCGGCAGTGCCACAGAGCCAATGGAAGCGCCATGATCCAGTGGCTCCGACCTTTTAGTTGGAACCATGACTCGCTCCTACTTGCTCAAACCAAATAGGTTCAAGATGGCCGCAATTGATCGTAATAGTGAACAGAAACTAAACACTAATTAGTAGATAGCGTCGAATGTGCCGTAGCATTTTGTCACAACGCAGCGACTTGCCGTGGCAAAATGTGGCGTCCATATGTCAATAATTGAGAGGGTCCTCGGCCTCGAGTAGAAACATGCTCTGCCCCCTGGTATCAAGTGCCTCTCATTGAAAATTGTGAGAGGCAGCCGTGTTGCTAGTGCATGACATCCACGGTTGCCGAGTAAATTCGGTCTACTACTTGTCTTGGTGACAAATGAGGCATAGTTCTGATCCGACCATGGAAACGCGAAGCAGCTTGTCAATCTCTTTATCGTTGTGGACATCGTGACAAGTCGCGCATTCGATGCTCCCTGCATTGCCGTTGAAAAACACCAACTCCCGAGCGGAGGGGCCTGAGTGAAGAGTATGGCACTTGCTGCAATCAAAAGGCCCCATGAGGCTGTGAGCGCCGTTGCTACCCTCGTTCCAATCGATGCTGATAGGGTGATCGTTGCTCAGGTCCGTACCCGTGAGCGCATCTCCAGTCATGAAATCGGTCCCCGTACTGCCTCCGTAGCTACCGATGGCAACGGTTCCGTCGTGACATGATAAGCACAGCTTCGAGACTCCCTCAGGTGAATTCACGGTGAGATCCATCGTAGGGCTGGTGTAGGTATCGAAGGTGGCGGTCGTGATGGTGTGATCCCACAGCGGCGCTGACGGCACGCCGGTTTGCGCGTTATGAGGTGTATGACACGGGTCGCAAATCGTCCCATCAAAGGCCGTAAAATCGTGTGCGCTACCTTGGATCGCCGCATCGACAGAAGCTCCGAAGAAAATGACCGAGAACAAGAGGGCAGCAGCCGAAGAGGAGATTGCAGGAAAGAAGCTTCTATGATGTCGAACGCACATGCTGATGGGTCCTTCGCTTTGACTCTAATAACACTGCAATATTTGTGCCGTTCTGGCTTCATTGTCGGTGAATGAAGAGCTGATATCGGGTTGTAAGAGAGGCTCTTATGGGGATTGTCACGGCTACCTGTTCCAACCCTCAGCTTATAGAGGGACACCAATCTTGATTAAATCCTCCTTTGCCTGGTCGATCGCCTGCTGATATTCAGGTTTTGGCTTGCCGGCTTCAATGTCGAGAAAATACGGGTAAGTAATCATCCCCGGATGTGGTTCTACCTCTTTCGCAAGGCCATCGATCTTCAGAAGGATGGCATTTGCGAGTTTATCAACCTCTGCTGGCTCCATCTTTGTCGAAGCATTCATGATGTCATCCATCAATACTGCTTCCTGTGGCGATGCCGCGAGCCATGAGTAGGATAAACCACTCTTCGTATAAACAAGCGACATTGCCGCTGCCTGCAGGACACCCAATCGAGTTCCGATCCATCGATAATCACCAACCGTACCACTACCGATGGCAAGCCGGATATTTCGCTCCGATGCGCGCATTGCTGCAGCGGCGGCCCAAATCGTCGATGGATCCCCCCAGTGGCCTGTGATGGCGGTTGGGAACACATTGCACATGGGACCATGGCCAAAACTCATATGGGCAAGCATGCTGGCCACCATGGCAACGGCAGCATCCGCGCTATCTCTACAAAGCAGACCAATCAGGGTTGTCGCACTCTGCCAGGGCACAATGCCCTGGCTCTCACAATAATTTGCGAGCAAGAGTCGATCCCAGTCAATTTTCAGTTCGGGGTGAACGTGGATCCCGACCTGTGTGTTCTGCGGACTACGAAAAGAGCTTTCAATACTCTGCATGGTCCCCGCGACGGTGCTGGCAGTACAGAGCAAGCCCAGGTTCATCCCCGGGCGGCCAACCGCATTGAGAACTTCTTGCAGTCTCTCTTGTTCCCACACGCAGCACTCGATCTCGCTGAGGGTACCGGCTCGAGGTTCGAGACCACCGACCTTGTCGATCCCTCCAGAAATTCCAAAGCCTTTGATTCTCTTTTCCTGGGCGAAGGCTGTCATCACCGGAACAAATTCCTCTTCCGTGATGATTCCCGCTACACCCACATAAAGAGTCGGTGCTCGGGAATCAGATCCTTGGCGAAAGGCAATGGTCATTTCATCGTCGCCCTGACCAAAGCAAGCTTTCCCCGGGTTCTTCTTGCGCTCCTCGGCAGAAGTCAATATTTCATCCTGGGATAATTGAACTACGCGAAGCG
>PIVT01000411.1 GCA_003353845.1 Pseudomonadota bacterium
CATGCCCTCCCCCCTGCAATCCATGGGCGTGCCGGTGCAGGGGTACATAGGCATGCGCTTGCAATCTATGAATATTCCCCTGTATGACGGCAGCGCGCCACCTCCGCCTGCCGGCCTTCCCACCATTGCGCACCCCGATATGCCCACCTTGAAGCAGATGATCAGCGATGGGATGGACAGCATTGGAGAACGTATGGAAACGGCCCAGCGCACAATGGAGGCCCGTCTGGCCGCCTTTCAGGTACCAGATGCTGCCAATCGGAATGGCAACACATCTGGGTGCCCTGTCCCCGAATGCAATGGCGCAGCTCATAACTGGCACAATTGCCCCAACGCGCGCCAATGCCGGCACTGCCCTAAGCCGGGACATCACAGTGAGCGCTGCTTCACGCTGAGGCCCAAGCTCGCCCCGAGATTTTCGCCCGCAAAGCGCCCATATGGCGGCCAGGGCCGTCCGCGCGAGCGGTCCCCGGACAGGCACGGTCGGGACAGGGGTAACGACCGTGGTCGGGACCGTGACCGTGACCGTGACCGTGACCGTGGCCGCGAGGACAAGAAGCGATCCAAGTCCCGTGACAAAGATAATGGCAAACGTTTAAACGACAAGGGTCACCCGCTTTGAGTGGCCGCTCCAGGCGTCACTCGGCCCCCCCAATGCGAGGGAGTGGTGACGCTAGTGGAAATCAAAGGGCCGTGGGACGTGGTGCTGCCAAACTGCGGGGTAGGAGCGCTACACCAGATCACAAGGAAAACATTGCCACGAAGCTTATCAACTCGACCACCGCCACGAAGCTTATCAACTCGACCATCGCCACGAAGCGTGCTAACTCGACCATCGCCACGAAGCGTGCTAACTCGACCATCGCCACGAAGCGTGCTAACTCGACCATCGCCACGAAGCTTATCAACTCGACCATCGCCACGAGGCTTACCGACTCGCCCATCACCACGACACCTGCCAGCGTGGCCACCGCTGCGCAGGATATCCCATCGAACATCGCTAAGACACAAAGCACCTCCAGACGCGCTGCGTGCCTCGCTACCGCTGGGTATAGCAGCCCCAGCATTGCATCTGCTAGTGCAGCCAACGACCATTCCACCGCAAATGTGTCCACGCACTCCGTGAGCAGCACGACTTCCTTGTTTGCCGTGTCAGGGTTGGCTGCACTGGTGGGAAAAGGCATAGCATACGTGTCTGACGTCTTATGTCCCGTGCTAGCATCGGAAATGCCCCCGGAAGTGGACCTTGCCGATCCTGCTCTCCAGGCCGCGTCCGTGACCAACGCTGAGGTCAGGGCCTGCTCAGTAACGCCACCTGAGTGCCCCGT
>PIVT01000412.1 GCA_003353845.1 Pseudomonadota bacterium
TTGAATGAGCTTGAGGGCACAGAGAGCTCGGACAGTGAAAGCGAGGCCGAGCTTCCCAAGCGCAGGACTCGTACTCCGCGCAAGAATCTCGAGTCCAAGGTCGCGGTGGACGAGGAAGAGGAAATCGATTATGATGAGAGCAAGGAGGATGAAGATGATGATGATATTGATATGGCTGGTAGTTTGGATTGATCCAATTGGAGTCTCGATTAAGTGGCATGCCTCATGAAAACCGCGAGCTGAGTAGCCGCACGTGCCATGCCCATGCAATGCCAGCATACAGAAGTTATACGCATGCATTATTTGCGTGCGTATGTGAAGTAAGTCTGTTGCGCAAGAAAATTATATAAACGAGTATTATTTCGATCTCATGTGACGCTTGGCTTGGGGCCTTGGAGAGGTCGTGCGTATCATCACCACATTAAGGTTACGTCGCGCCGCACCCTGGGGGTATTGATTGATCGATCGGATACTGCATACAACCGAGTAGCTATTCTGTCAGGCGCTGAATGGATTAATGTGAACCTGTACATGACCGCTTATCGTTGGCCTATACGAAGAGGATGAATAAGGACGTATAATAGCCGCCGACCCCACTTGTATCCCCCGTTTCGAGCACGGGAGGGGCGGACACGCACTCGCGCTGCGCACGCGCTGGCGGTGGCAGGGAGATATGCATTATACATATGCGCGTCCCTGAGCTGATTATCGCCCCCCACCAGCATAGCCATACCCGACTAGTTAGATAAGCCATTCGGATTGCACGAGACGCACGTTGGGCGCGCGTTGTGTTATGCATACACATGGCTCATTTAGATTTCAATGGTTGCTGATTACCCATGCGCAAGCGATACTTGTTCGTGTGAAGATAATGAATGCGAGCACGATTGTTGCGCTGCAACACGTGACCGTGGGCGCCAAGCACACGTCGTGGAGCTCCGCAGACTCCGGGGAATGTACGCGCCCAGGACACCTGGATATAAGCACATGTCAAGCATGCTGCGGATACACGGGCACATCGAAGCGGGCGAGGACGGCGACGATACCCGCACTGATCTAAATGGGTCCTTCGAGGAGGCCAGGGACAACACGATAGCGATCAAGATGAGCGATGCCGTTACGAAGAGCATGGAGGCCCAGGCCCGGGAACATAAGCTCGATCGGCTTATGAAGTCTATCCCAGTGTTGGAAACTGCCACCGAAGTGTTTCCGGTCATGGACTTCTTGTACCGCGCGCTGTCTAACGCCAATAATGATGTGGCGCTGGCAATGGACGCCGCCATCTACAACTGCAAGGTGCCCCGGTTCTGTAAGATCCTGCGGGA
>PIVT01000413.1 GCA_003353845.1 Pseudomonadota bacterium
GGGGACGATTTTGTGGCAGTGGCCGATGACGAACAGCTGGTTTGGTTAGACACGCTCTTGAAGAAACACTACACCAGCAAGAGCTCCATCATTGGCCCGGGCAAGGACGCCATCCCCGAAGCCCGTATTCTTGGACGCATCATCCGCTATTGTGACTGGGGTATCCAATATGAACCAGATCCGGTTCATGTAGAGACGATCCTCCGGGAACTTGGCATGGAAGATGCCCGGCCTATTGGCAGTCCCTGCGGTGAGACCTCCACGGTGGGAGAAGTCATCGGCAGCGCGGCAGCTTTGGCGGAACGCCGAAGAGCCGTGGGCAGTCAAAAGGCCGTACCCTTGCAGATTCCCGAAACAGAGTACCTCCCCGAGGCGGAAAGCCCGGCGCTGGAGGGAGAGGCGTGCAAGCGGTTTCAATCCGTTGCAGCTCGTCTCAACTACTTGGCACAGGACCGCGCCGACATCCAGTACACCGCGAAGGAGCTCATGCGGCGGATGTCCGAGCCAAGGGAGTCGGACGAGGTGCGCCTCAAGAGAGCCGCTCGCTATCTGCGCGGGCGCCCGCGGGTCGTCCTCAACTTCAAATGGGGAGATCCCGCGGCCGAGATCTTGGTGTACGTTGACGCGGACTTCGCCGGGTGTACCGCCACCCGCAAGTCGACCAGCGGAGGGGCGATCTTTTGGGGAGACGCCTGCCTCAAGACCTGGTCTAAGACCCAGCCCACGATTGCCCTTTCCTCGGGTGAATCGGAGCTCGCCGCCGTTGTCCGGGGCGCAGCAGAGGCATTGGGCATGCGCGCAGTCTGTCAAGACTTTGGCATAACGGTCAAGTTAGCCATGCGCTCGGATGCCACAGCAGCGATTGGCATCGTCGGCAGAGAAGGCCTTGGCAAGGTGAGGCACTTGGCCACCTCCGACCTCTGGGTACAGCAGCGTGTACGCCGAGGGGAGATCACCGTGTCGAAATGGCCGGGTCCCGACAACCCCGCAGACCTCTGCACCAAGGGATTGTCTCCGCAGGACCTCAGCAAGCATTTCTTTGCCATGGGATTCGAGCTGGCGGAAGGCCGCGCAGAAGCCGCGCCAGCCTTGAAAGAAGGAGCCGGTCGCACCGCGCACCCGTAGCGGTGCGGAATGCGCTGCGAGGGCAGCGCCGGGTGCGGCCGGGAGGCCACTTGCATTTCTTCCAATTCAAACCTTGACATTCTGAAGCACTTCCAGTGGCCACCCAAAACCAATACACAAGTGAGCCCGAGACGCCAGTATCACCATTAGGTGTGCGTTCCTTCCGCACCATAGAGAGGCTAACCCAGCACATCCT
>PIVT01000140.1 GCA_003353845.1 Pseudomonadota bacterium
GCCGCAGACGGAGTGGAGTCGATCAGCGGTTCGTGCCGCGCGGCTCGCTCGTCTCGAGGCGTCTCGGCTTTGGCTATTGCTGCTGCATGGGAACCAGCATGCAACGGTCGAGAGTTCGGATCAAGTTCGATTGCGAGTGACTGCCGAGGCAGCCGTCGCGACATCGGGCTCGTCGTTTGCGATCGAGAGGGCGATCGCAGCGATTTCGGGAAGAGCGCCGATGACTGTGGAGGCAGTCATGTGCACCTTGAATGCCGAGGCAACCGTCGTGACATCGGGCTCGTCGTTCGCGATCGAGAAGGCGGTCGTAGCGGTCTCGGGGAGGGCGTCGGCGATTGTGGAGACAATCGCGTGCTCATTGAGGCCGCAGACGAAGTGGAGTCGATCAGCGTGTTGTGCCACGCGCTCGCTCGTCTCGAGGACTCTCGGCCTTGGCTTTTGCTGCTGCATGGGGGTCGGCACACAGCGGCCAGGGGTTCAGATACGCTTCGAAAGCAGCTACCGTGTCGGCGGCAACGCACAGCACCCGAGAGTTTTTCAATCAATCGATGTGACAGCTTTATTTTTGTATCAACTCCCTCGCGAAATTTCTCCCTACCGTTCGACCTACATTCGACACCTGCGCACCTGCGTCTCGCCATTTACAATGCCGAAGGCATTCCAATGCAGTTCCAGCGCTTGTTCTACGCTTGTCGCGAACTAAAGGGTTCCGCGCTAAGTCTTTCCTCATATGGTCTTGTCCCGGGTTCAAAACTGTTTCTATCAATTCTGACCGCCGGCGGGACAACCGACTCGGACTCAGCACAGCGGCCTCGACTACGCCCGATACTGGATCGCGCGGCCAGACACCGCCCTGCTTCCGTGGTTACTCCAACGCCCACTCCCGTGCCACGCCGTCAGCTCCGGTCTCAGCCGATGCCTACACCACACGTGGAGCGTGCTGTCAACGAATCGGACCTCTTTGGTTCCATTTCGTGCTCGCGCACGGCTGAGAGCGCCATAGGCCTACATGTTTTGGTTGTCGACCATGATGGCGCGCACGTTGGACGGGTCGAAGCCTATGATGCCTTCCCAGAGTTCGGCAATCGCATCCTTCATCACGTGCGCTTTACCTCGGGCTCAAACACTGGTGATCCTCAGGACTACAGTTGGGACGAACTCCTCACCCACCACTATGCATACTTGGGAAGCCGCGTTCAACAGACCATCGAAGTGGATGCACCTACACTTCGTCCTTTACTTATCACGCCTGCTCAAGCATCAGAGCAACCTCCACCCAGTCAAGATCCTCAGCCCGTTTCAATACCTGTTGCAGCCTCATTCGCGACTTGGCCTTTTTATGTGGCGATTGGTGATTCCTCCATCGAAGGGCGTGTGGTAGAACGTTCCATCAATACCGGAGGGCGGCATAGCTGGCGAGTTCAACTGCCTCACCCCCATGACACCATGCAGCTTTGGTACTCAACCTCTGAGCTCCAACTCCACATCCAACGGGCAAAGTCACTCTCACCTGGTATCACAGCCCCGGCTCGTAAAATACCCACGCTCATGCCTTTACGCGATTACCACCCACCAATCGACGGCACCACTTGGACACGCCACCATTCCCTCGTGGGGACAGTCGTCTGCGTTCGTCTAGTCACTGAAGTGGCCTCTCGGAACCCAAGCTCGTCTCGCCAGCAGTCCCGATCATCCAACCGGCCATCGCATCTCCCTATCCACAAAGTCACCATTGAGGCGGCTTCCGTAACCACCGACAACGCGAATCCCTGTTGCTGGGGTCGGGTACATGACGACAGTTCGCTCTCTGTTATCTTCACAAGCCTCAGTGACCTCGGTGAGGCCTCTTACGCCTTTGATGTTCCTGGTCGTCACCAGCGACATCGTGGTCATGGACGCCCACTTTCGCAACACCAAACCGTCGAACCCGAGGCCCACGTGAACGGGTCTGGTTTCGAAGAAAGTCTGCTCCATATCGACTCTTTCCTCCCAGTGGGACCTGCTCTCCTGTTTCAATCTGGTCTACGAATATCAAGTCAGAAAGTACCTCGAGCTGTCATGCGCCTCTATCGCCAAGGACTTGACCGAATACTGACTCTACTCCAGACTCGTCCTGATGATGAGTGCCTTTGGAAACTACTCCTTTTATACGATGGTCTCATTCTAGCGCCCGTCAATAAACCTGACACTCTCAAGATGGCTATCAAACGTCGCGTACACCTACTCTTACGCGGCGACTGGGTGCCTCTTTTCAGGGATTTGTCTTTTCGATCGACTGAACGCCGCAAGACCGATTGCACTTCTCCCCTCTCGAACGACCCGAAAGATGCGAAAGCTCTCCGGGCCCAGTTCCACCTTGAGCGAAACCAGTGCCGCTCCGGTGCTTCCAAGGCTCTGCGTGCTCCCGTGAACCCACCGGTTGCGTCCCCAGGAAAATTGACAGAGGCCTTTCGCAGTTTAAATCCCCAAGCTGGGGCACCTGTCAAGGCCGACGTTGATCTCAGCCCGGGAGAACATCCGGTCCTCCGGCGACCACTACGGCCACCCATTGATGTAGCACCGCCACCGGTTCAGTTCACCACCGAGACAATCATCAGTCGTGTTCGCTCTTCCAATGTGTCTTCTGCTGGCGGTCTGACGGGCACTACATACAAGACACTCCGATGCTGGTTTCACGATTGCGACGCAATATCTCATCGCTTAACGTGGATGCTCAATCGCATTACCGCAGGCGAAGTACCCCCTGCCGTCGCAGATCTACTCAATGCAGGTCGCGGTGTTGTGATCCCTAAAGACGAGGTTGGCGGTTTGCGCCCTATTGTGGTGGGCAACATCCTCATGCGTCTAATCGGCAGTCTTTGTCTAGCCTCTGAAGGTGAGAGAATTTGTGAGCACTTCCTCTCTCCAAGACCCCTCCAGTTTGGTGTTGGAGTCCAAGGCGGTTGTGAACTTATGGCAGCAGCAATCAGTGCTCGCCTCGCGCAAAATGAGAGCGAAGTAGACCTTTCCTGTGATGCGAAGAATGCTTTCAACTCATGGTGCCGTACTCGAGCGTGGGGTACGTTGCGATCTGACTTCCCGTCACTCTACGCCTTTGGCCGACTACTATATGGTTCCGCCGCAAGCATCCTCTTCGGAGAAGAGGGTGTCGGAGTCTCCGAGGTTTTCAACTCTGTTGGCTCGCGGCAGGGTTGCTCATGGGGATCCTTCTTCTATGCCCTATCCATACACCCGTACCTCGTTCAGCTGGCCGACGAGTTCCCGGATCTTCTGATCGTGGCTTACTGTGACGACGTCCACATTGTCGGCCCTCCGGCTCGGGCCGTTCAGGCGTATCTTCGTTGGGAGCACCTCTATGTGCATGAGATTCAGGGTGAACTCAGGCACTCCAAAGGCAAATGCTTCGCTCCAAATTCATCTGCGGAAGAGCTTCGCGACGCTGGTCTTCCTTCAAACATGCCCATAGTCCATGATGGACTCAGAATTTTGGGCGCCCCTGTTGGATCCGCGACTTTCATGCGTGGTTTCGCGGCAGCTAGAGTTGCAGAGATCGCCGAGGATTTTGACGTTCTAGCAAGAATGCCCTCACTTCAGCTACAGCATTGCCTTGTCAGTGGAGCTCTTCAGCATCGACTGAACCACCTACTTCGAAACATCCCGGGTGGTGATCTCCATGTGTTTGGGGATCTACGCACAAAATACGATGAAGATTTGTTAAGCGTTGTGCGTCGGCTCACTGGCCTACCCCAGCTTTCCTCCTTATCGCGTCAGCTTGCGGCTCTACCCCTTCGACACGGTGGTCTCGGATACCGCACTTGGAGCAACACTGCCGATTGCGCTTTCTTGGCCTCTTATGTCCGTACTTCTTTCATCTTTCCGACAATGTTCCCGACCTTGGCAACTCACTATCCCAGTGTGTTGTCCCTTACCGATGCCCGATCAGCCCAAGCTGCATCTGGACCAGCCTTGAACGCCTTTCTGGCCCTCACCCGCCTCGCTGCAGATGCACCTTCTGTATACGAAGTCTTGCGCGATGACGGGTCGAAACCCCTTCGCCACCTCCAGCATTCACTTTCGACGGTTCACGATGATGCAGCCCATATTCGCATCGTTGAATCAATCATTCGCCAAGATGACTACCGTCATCCTCGTCACCTGGCCCTTCACAACAGCCTTTGTGGGGACCCTACAACTTGGGGCCTCGTTCCAAATGATCCCGCAACAACCTTCTCGAATCGTGTAACTGAAGTAGCCATCAGACGCAGACTCCTCCTTCCCCTTCAACCAAATACAGGGAGTGAGCGGCGTCAGTGCCTCTCTTGTTTGCACTTTTCGGATGAGGTTATCGCTCATGGTGGCGCAAGTCAGGTTGATGTGTATGGTGATCATGCGATTCGTTGCCACCGAGGCCTCAAAGAACGCACGTCCCGTTGGCATGATCCACTCGTTCGCCAATTTTACTCTTTAGCCCGGATGGTTTCGGCACCCTGTGCCATGGAAGTCCGAGACCTCATTCCCGAATCTAACGCCCGTCCTGATCTTGTTTTATATAGCATTGATAATGCTGCACCCGATGTGCTCACGGATGTTAGAACATCAGATGTCACGGGTCTCAAGGAGTGTATTTCAGCAGCTGGTACAGCTGGGACAGCCGCTGACAAGGCTGAACTTGACAAGAATTCGAAATGGCTGCCCTTGACACGTCCACTCAACTTCGAGTTTATTCCACTTGTTGTCGAATCTGGTGGTCGCATTGGTGATGCTGCCTTAAACTTCATCAACCGTTTGTCTTACCTAGCTGGAGCTTCTCCTTCTGATCGAACTGCTTTCACAACCTATGCCCAACAACGCATTCGTGCCCTTACTGTCAAAGGCACTGCTGAGGTCATTCTTGCTCGTCTTCCGTCTCGAGATTCACCTTGTGGTGCTGCCCCTCGTGACTCAGTTCCTCTCGCTGCTTCGATGCCCCGTGGTGCTTCGCGGCCCCCTTCTCGATACCAAGGCACTCCCCCTCAGGCATCTCTGCCTGTTTGGTTACGTGCAATTCAAGGTTCTTTTCGAGATTCCAGCACCCGAGTCAGTGCCCATATCAGCAATACCATACCTGCCATACCAACTACTTCCCCTGAAGCCTGATTTTGTTTCGGGTTTTTGCTTTAGTAGTGTACATAGATGATGATGATGCTAACTTTGAAGGGTCGTATCTCAACGAATTTGGCTCCGTTGACCCTCTCCGTAGGAGGGTAGTTCAATCACCCTAAAAGAATACCTAGGTACGTAGATTATGTGGATATCCATCATCATCTATCATCATCATCATCATCTATGTACACTACTAAAACAAAA